>JBDSNB010000086.1:0-2530 GCA_039915555.1 Chthoniobacterales bacterium
GCCGCTATTTCGCCCACCCGAACGACACCGTCACCTACGATCAGGATAATCCCTCGCACGTCACCGGGATCATTCTGTTCGGGATTCGCTGGTAGATGCGCCCCAGCGATGTAGCCGACATCGCGCCCACGTCAGAACGTCCGGTCGTGGCGTCGTATTGCGCGACGTTTTTGAAACCGGAGATGCTGCACATCTACCGGCAGATCACCGCGCTCCAGCGCGTCCATCCGATCGTCCTCGCGCAGAAGCGGGAAGAAGCGGAGCGCTTCCCGTTCGACGACTTGACGATCGTCCCGAAGCCGCCCACGCATTTGCTCCGCCGCATTCTCTACCGCCAACTGCGCGACGCGCCCTGGCAAATCTCGCGCGGCGAAAGCGAGACGCTGCGGCAAGCCCTCGACCGCCGCCATGCCAACCTGCTGCACATCTACTTTGGCCACATCGCGGTTCACTTGCTCCCACTCATCCGCGCCTGGGACAAACCGAGCATCGTCTCCTTCCACGGCGCCGATGTGCTCGTCGATCTCGAGAAGCCCGCCTACCGCGCCGCCACAAAAAAGATGCTCGACGCCGTCCGTCTCGTCCTCGTCCGCTCCGAATCGCTGGCCCATGCGATTATCGATCTCGGCTGCGATCGCGCGAAGATTCGCATTCAACGCAGCGGAATACCGCTCGACGAAATTCCCTTTCAGGCGCGCCAATTCCCCACCGACGGTCGCTGGCGTTTGCTCCAGGCCGGCCGCCTCATCGCAAAAAAAGGAATCGAAACCACGCTGCGCGCCTTCGCCCAATTCGCCGCGCGCCATCCCGAAGCCACTCTCACGATTGCGGGGGAAGGTCCCCTGCGTGCTTCGTTAGGCCAATTGGCGAGCGACCTCGGAATCGCTGCGCGCGTAAACTTCACCGGCTTCATCTCGCAAAGCCAGCTCCGCGCCCTTTTCCAGCAGTCGCACCTCTTCCTCCATCCGAGCGAGACCGGCCCCGATGGCAACCAGGAAGGTGTCCCTAATTCCATGCTCGAAGCGATGGCCAGCGGTCTCCCCGTTTTTGCCACCACACACGGCGGCATTCCCGAAGCGATCGAAAACAGCGTTAGCGGGATCCTCGTGGCCGAGCACGATGCCGAAGCGCTCGCGCTCGCACTTCTTCTCGCTGCCGACCAACCCGGGCAACTCTCCATCATGGCGCAACGCGGTGCGGAAGCAGTCGCGGAAAAATTCGAACAAAAGGCCGCCACCCGCCGCCTCGAAGCAATCTATTTCGAGGCGCTCGCCTGACGCGTCGCGAAAAACTTCTCCAACTCGCGAGCAGCTCCGGCAAACGAGAGATGCTCACCCGCGCGCGTCTGCGCGTCCGCGATCGCCGCCAGATAACGATTCGGATCACGCAGCAGTCCCAGGGATTTTTCCAGCAGTTCTTCCAGCCCACGGTTCTGTCCGCAGATCTCCGGAAACGCGATCCGCTCGATCGTCCCATTGCCACCGACGCAAGGCAGCCGGCAGATCAACGCATCGCCCGCCACCTGTCCCGGCACGAAACTCGTGTCGAGCTGGAAGACAATCTTGTGCGACGCCACCACGCGCAGGTAATCGACATATTTGTCCTCGCGGTTGTGCACCGTGAGCTGGCCGGGACGAAAATCGAGCCGCGCGAGCAGCTTCTCCTCACGTCGACCATCGCAGTTGTAAGTCGTCACCGGTTCGCCCGTCGCCTCGCTTAAGCGATAAGCCGCCATCAGCGCCGCCGCGTGATTTCGAGTCGGGATATCCCACTCGCGCGTCCCGAGCATGATCCCTTTTCGCTCCGCGATCGGACACGAAAAATTCCAGCGCTCATCGTGCAGCGGATAAGGCGTGGGAATAAACGCCACCGACCCCGCGTCGCCGCGCACCGTTCGACAAAAATCTGCCGCCTCCGGCGTGGGCGCGATGTAGCCGTCTGCCGCGCGCACGATCTGCAAAAAACGCGTCAGCCGATTCTTTTCATCCAGTTGCTCCGCGATTTGGTGCAGCCCTGTTTCCTTCAACGACACCGCCACCGTCACGCCCGCCTGCGTCAGCGCGAGGAACGCCCGCTCCGACGCGCGGAAATCGCCGCGCAGCAAAAGCAGCACTGGTCCGCCGGCCGCAATCGCGCGTTTCGCATCGCGAAAAAAACCACCGCCCGTGCACGCCGCGTAAGCGTGGAAGTTCACCGGCGCATGCCCCGCCGAATTTCCCTCCGCGCCAAAATCCTGCTCCGGATCGTTCCCGCCCGGATTGAGCACGTGCAACCGAAACCCGCCGCTTCCCTGCGACGTCATCGCCGGTTATTCGGAAGGGACCGCGGTGCCGGCGAAGAGAAGAGCGGAGCCGATAAATCCTGCCTCGGCGCCCGGTCTCGCGGATCGACCGGCTCGGCACGCAAGACCGGTTCGGCTCTTCGCACTTCCACTTCTTCTTCCAACGGATCGATTTCCACCGGATCGATTTCCGCCGGGTCGACCGGAATCGCCCGCAAAATCGTCGGATCGTTTTCCGGCGCAATCGGC
>JBDSNB010000097.1:0-10413 GCA_039915555.1 Chthoniobacterales bacterium
CACCGGCAAAGGAGCAATCGGCGTCCAGGAGGTGCCATCAAACTTGTAAGAGCTTCCCGTGATCGCGGTACTGACGCCGCCGAAACTGTAGAGATTGCTGCCGACGGCGGTCATTGGGTTATCCAGCACCGTGATGGGATAAACCGCCGCGGCGCTCCATGAGCAATTGAAGAGTGTATCAGGCTCGGCGGCCTGGGGCGCGTTACCGTCACGCGACTGCGCCGCCGCAGGGAGGGTGGTGAAGAGTAGAAACCAGAGCAGGCAAAATGCTGCCCGGCAGAGGAGGGTTGTCTTGGGTTTTTTCATTGTGGTTATGCTTGGAGTTGAATCCAACTCCTACCACGAAGGGAATCTTCATGGGTGGGAGCCGGAAAGGGTGCGCGAGTTTGTGAAAGAATGGCGGGGGGTGTCAACCCTCATTTGCTCCGCAAAAATTTTGCAGGGTCGACATTAGCCGTCGCATGTTACCTGCCGACGCTCAAAGAGCCGCGCTCGCGTGGAAACTTCTCGCACCCGGCGGACTCAGCCTGGGCAAGAAAACCCGAGAAGAAAAATCTCGCTTCCCCTGAGGCGACAGCGCACCATCCGCGCCGATGAAAAATCTCTCGATCCGAAATCGCGCCCGCGCGGAAGCAGGTTTGATCAATCTCCGCGTCTGCCTCGCGCTCGTTCTTTGCTCAGCCGGCGTGCTCCTCGCGGCCGTCAGTCTGCGCCCACCGCAAGCGCAGCCCGAGACGGTGAAGCAGGATCGCTACATGCCGGTGCCCGATGGCGACAGAGACAACCTCAACCGAATGGAAGAGGAATGGAATAACCGGCTCACCTATCCCACCGGCATCTTCAACCCGGCATGGGTCCGGGCCGCCGCCGCACAGGATGCCGCGATCGCACGCAGCGTCCCGGCCGGCGAACACTCCCTCGACCTCGCGAACAGCAAATCGCCCCTCACCCTCGACCCGACGAATTTCACCGCCCTCGGCCCTAAGCCGCTGCGCATGACCGGCTGCTCCGGCTGCTTCAATTACCAAACGACCCAAGGCCGCGTGAACGACATCGCGATTGATCCGGTGACGACGAACGTTGCCTACATCGGAACGGTCAGCGGTGGCGTTTGGAAAACGACGAATTGCTGCAGCAGCGCAACGTCCTGGACCGCCATGACCGACGATCCGCTCCTCGCCACCATCAGCATTTATTCAGTCACGATCGATCCAAACAATCACAACACGATCTACGCCGGCACCGGCGATCAAAGCTACGGTTCCTTCGCGCAGGGAAGCCAGGGCATCCTTAAATCCACCGATGCCGGCGCCACCTGGACTCTGCTCGGTGCGGAAGTTTTCGGGCCGGGCTTGATTCAGCCGGCCGGCCAGTTCCCGCAATACAACGCCGTCGGGAAAGTGCGGGTCGATCCGCGCAACAGCAATAACGTGGTGGCCGGAACGAAGAACGGTCTCTATGTCTCGAACGATGGCGGCGCCAATTGGACCGGCCCTTGCGCGACCAACGGTTTCGACACCATGCGGCAGGACATCACAGGCCTGGCGCTCGACGACGTAGGCGGCGCCACCCGCATCCTGGCCTCGGTGGGCGTGCGTGGTTTCGCCACGAACGTGCAGTACAACCTTGGCCAAAACGGCGCGAACGGAATCTACAAAGGCACCATCCCGAGCAGCGGATGCCCCGCCGATTTCGCGCCTATCAGCCGAAACGACAACGGCTGGACCGGCCTCAACGCCGCCAGCGGCGCCATCTACGTCAATTCCACCACTGGCAACCAAGTCGGCCGCATTGAAATGGCCGTCGCGCCGAGCGATCCAAATTACATTTACGCGCAGCTCCAATCCATCCGGCCGAATTCGAACAGCGGCTGCGGCAATGCCGCCGGTTGCCAGCTCGGCGCCTATCGCTCGACCGATGGCGGCGTCACCTGGACGCAGATCCCGGGGTCGACCGGAGCTTCGCTCATCAACTGCACCGGCGGCGCGGGCGATTATCCCCAAAACTGGTACGACCAGGCGATCGCGGTTGATCCGAACAATCCGAACCGCGCCTTCTTCAGCACCTTCGACATTTGGTTCTGGGAAAACGGAAACGTCATCTGGAACGACACCTCGTGCGGTTACAGCGGTGGCAACATTGTCCACGTCGATCAGCACGCCCTCGCCTTCGTCCCCGGTTCCTCAAGCATCCTGCTGGCGGGGAACGATGGCGGCGTGCACGGCACGCTGAACGCCAACCTCGCCACGGCGGTGACTGATCCCACCTGGTTCCACATGTTGGATGGGCTGAATACGATCGAGTTTTACTCCGGCGACATCAGCGGGAATTTTGCCACTTCCGCCGCACCGCAGATCAACGGCGGCGCGCAGGATAACGGCTCCGCCTCCGCCACTTTCTCCGGTTCGCCCACCGGCCCCGTGCAATGGCAGATGGGCAAAGGGGGCGACGGTTTCTACGCCCGCATCGACCCCGTCGGCACCGGCACCAGCCTCCGCTTTTGGCAGGGCAACAACAGCGGCACCCTGAACCGTTGCATTAACAACTGCACCGCTTCCGGCGCGACCTGGAGCTCGTTCACGCGGCCGTGGGCCTCCGATACGCAATCCTTTGTCCTGCCCTACGAAATTCACAAAGGCGACTTGAACAATCCGGCGAACGATTGCGGACCAGCCGGCGCCACGACCGGTTGCGGTCACCTCGTCGTCGGCACCGTGCGCGTCTGGGAAACGATCACCGGCACCGCTTCCACCACCGGCGGCATCACGTGGTACGTAAACAGCCCAGCCAACCTCACCAAACAAGCCCTCGGCAACCGTTCCTACATCAACCAGCTCGCCATCGAGCCCTCCATGCAATCCGTCGTCATGGTCGGAACGAACGACGGCAACGTCCAGCTCGGCCGCGGCATGGGCACCGGCGTGGCCAACAGCGCCACTTGGGTCAACCTGACCGACAGCAACACTCTCCTGCCAAATCGACCCATCCTCGACGTGACCTTCGATCCGCTCACCACCACCGCGCCGATCGGCTATGCCGCGGTCGGCGGTTTCAACGCCAACACGCCCACCACTCCCGGCCACGTCTTCCAAGTCACGTGTACCACTGATTGCGCCTCCTTCACCTGGGCCAACAAAACCGGCAACCTGCCCGACATCCCGGTGGACTCCATCATCGCCAATCCGAAAAACCCGCGTCAAATCTTCGCCGGCACCGATTGGGGTCTCTACTACACCGACGACATCACCGTCGCCTCGCCGACCTGGAATCGTTTCGAAAACGGCATGCCGCACTCCATGATCTGGGACATGCAGATTGATCGCGGCAACACCACCCTCTCCGTCTGGACCCGCGGCCGCGGCGCCTACGTCTGGCCGTTGCCGTCCGCACCGGTCGCCCTCACGAACGTCGTCTCCCGGAAATTCCACGGCGCCGCGGGCGCGTTGGATATTGACCTCACCACTGCTCCCGGTACCACCGAGTCCCGCAGCGGCGGCCCGAGCGGCAACTACACCCTCGTCTTCACCTTCGCCGACAACCTAACCAGCGTCGGCAGCGCGGTCGTCACCTCTGGCGCGGGCAGTGTCGTCGCCAGCGACATTGGCACAAATCCGAATCAGTACACCGTCAGCCTCACCGGCGTAACTAATGTGCAACAGACTTCCGTCACCCTCACCAACGTGCAGGACACTGCCGGCCACATGAGCCCCAGCATCGCCACCACCCTCCCCGTCCTTATCGGCGACGTGAACAGCAACCGGAGCGTGAACTCCAGCGATCTCGGACAAGCGAAATCGCAATCCGGGAACGCGGCTAACGCCTCCAACTTCCGCGCCGACCTCACCGCCGACGGCAACATCAACAGCACGGACCTTTCCATCTTGAAGTCGTTTTCAGGAACGTCGCTGCCGTAAGGCAGACCTGCCTTGGGGAAACACTCTTCCGTGCTACGGCAGGGTGTTCCCGAGAGGGATCTTACCAGCCCGACGGCCCTCCACTTCCGCGAGGAAAGCAAACAAACTCGCCGCCAACCCGCGAGCACGGGGCTCGCTGCGCTGGGTCGCACAAACCAACTTGGCGAAAGCGGAAGTCCGCTCGTCAATCGCCGAATGCTCAACGCGCTCTGGTTGGCGCCACGTGATCGCGCACATACGCGCGCACCGCATCCTGCCAAGTGCGAGGCTTCTGCCCTGTCAGGCGCTCGTATTTTTCAGTGGAAAGCACGGTGTAAACGGGGCGACGCGCGACGAACTGTTTCATGTCGGCCAATGAGATCGCGCCGACCCTTTCCGCGCGGAGTTCCATACCTTTGGCCAGGCAGCAATCGAGCGCCCACTGTCCGTACTCCTGCCAGGTGCACGATCCACGACTCGTGAGGTGAATGATGCCTCCGTGGTAGCCGGGGTGGCCGACCCCGGCCGCCGGGGCAACGTCGCTCGCGCAGCCGGGGTCGGCGACCCCGGCCACAACTAACCTCCGGAGCATCTCTGCGATATCATGGGTATAGGTGGGCGTGGAAAATTTGTCGGCTACGGCGGCGACTTCCTCCTTCTCGCGCGCTTGCTGGATGATCCAGTCAACGAAGCTCGCCCGATCCGGACCGAAAACCCATGCGACCCGCGCGACCAGATGATCACCGCTCACCGCGAGAACGCGGCGCTCGCCTTCCAGTTTCGATTCGCCGTAAACGCTGATCGGTCTCGCCTCGTCCTCCTCCGTATACGGTTCCGTTTTCGCGCCCTCGAAAATGTAGTCGGTGCTGATGTGAATGAGTCGCGCACCTTGCGTCGCACAAATTTCCGCGAGCAGGCCGGGCGCTTCCGCGTTCAAGGCAAAGGCTTCCGCCGGCTCCGCCTCGCAGCGATCGACGTTCGTCTGCGCAGCGCAGTTCACGAGAAGATCGAACTCGAGCGCGCCGAGCGTTTCCCGGAGCTGTCCGCCATCGCCGAGATCGAGCTGCGCGCGATTAAAACCGCTGACCTGATGATCCGCCGCGAATTCGCGCAACAACGCCGCCCCCAACCGTCCGCCCGCGCCGAGAATGATAATTCGAGCCACGCGGAGGATTCTGCCGCCTGAAGGAAGTCGAAGCAACGGCGGGGATAACGCGTCACCCAAGACAGGGGAGGCGGAGGCTTAGGGTTCGCGATCTCATGCCCGCCGCCCATGGCACCCGCGAGATTGCCACGATGGTGCTGTTCCGCACGGTGAACGCGCCGGTATCGCCGCTTTAGTTGAGCGCGAAGACTTCCACCAACGCGACGCCAATCGAGCCGTCCTTGCCGCGGACGATGGCGGTATGGGGCGCGGGTGGAAGCGTGGCCACGATGGCGGCTTCACGGTCGTCGGTGGGAGGCACGCCGCTGGCCATGATCTCGGATTCCTGAGTGCTGCGCCAGTTGTCGTTGGACACGATCGTCACGCCTTGGCCGTCGACCAGTTCGAGCGTGGGATCGGCTAGTTTACCGGTGAGCGGCAGCGAGGGTCCAATCGCGCGCACAATGACCTTCTGCGAGCGCTCGCCCGCAATGATGAGGCCGCCAATCATCACGTTGTCGCCGGTTTGCACAACGCCGCGGGTGGAAAGGTTCAGCAGCTCTGGGCCAAGCCCGCGGTCAAGATCGTAGATCTCGAGCAGGCCGACGCCGGTCGCGCCGGTCGCGCTCCGCAGGACGACAGTGTAGCTGACGCCGGTTTCGTTCGACGGAAGTTTCAAGAGGATGACGGACTCGGTGGCAGCGGCGGGCGCGAGACCGGTGTCGATGATTTCCTGCTGGTTCGCGTTGTCGTTCCAATTGTCGTTGGTGGCAATGACGCGGCCCGCGCTGTCGTACAACTCCAGGACGGGATCGGCCAAAGAGCCTTGGATTCCGCGCGCCGCAAGCGAGGGACCGAGCGCGCGCACGGCGAGCCGCTTCGCAGGACCGCCACGCACGATGAAACCACCCACGGCGACGTTCTCGCCACCACTGATCGAGACGCGCGCGGATATGTTGGCGAGGCGTTGCGCAACCGGCGCGGGGGGCAATTGCGCGGTAAAGGTGAAGCGACTGAAAGGCCAGATGGTGTTGGCTGAGGGAGCGGTGTCGCGAATTTCGTTCGTCGTCAGGACATACGTCTGGTTAGGCGTGAGCGCGCCGACAGACAGAATGACGGTGTCCGGTTCGCTCGAAAGCGTCGCTTCGGAAACGGTCGCGCCTTGATCGAGGGCATAATTGGAAGCGAGCGTAGCGGTGGCGGGATCGACATGACTGTTAAAGCGGACAGCGAGGTGGTTCGCATCCTCAAACAAAGTGACGGAGAGAATTTCGAGCGGGCTGGCGATCCACTGTCGCAGCGTGGCCATGGCGTTTTGATGAATGACGTTTTTCGCCAGCGGCGGCATTTTGAGCGGACCGAGCGCGTTGTCGCGCTGGTAGAGTTGGGAGCGGGCGAGATCGCGGAAGCGCACATAGATGTTGATCAAGTTTTGGTTCGCGAGCGGCGTGTCATAGCGGCCGTCGTAGCCGGGCCCGAACCCGCCGGGACGATGGCAGTGTGAGCAGTTCGAGTCGATCCATGAGCGCATTCGATCCTGCACAGGCGCGGTGGGATGATTCATCGCGACGGTGCGCAAATAGCTCGCGAAGCTCGGATCGCTCGGCGGCGGATTGAGCAGCTCGAGCTGGTCGAGAGTGCGGAGCTGATGCGCGGTGCGCCCGGTTTCTGGATAAAGGAAATCACCGTTGAGCTGGCGCGTCTTCGGGCCGAGCACATAGCCCGCTTGCTGGTTATGGCAGAAGAGGCAATCGGCCCGGCTCGGATAGCTGTAACGCTGGATGCGCACCGCCCCGGCACTGTCGGTAATGGGGATGTCCTCCTCCAAACCGTCGGGCAACAGGTCGGCGTCGCTGTTATCCGGCCGCCATTTATAGCTAATGCCGTAGACGGCTCCTTCGGCATTGCGGACGAGGAACCGGGTCTCGAGTCTTTTCCGCGCGCCGGTGGCTTCGTTCACCGTTAACTCGAAGTGTTTCATGAAAACGGTCCCATTCGGGAAGGTCCATTCTCCGCTCGGCGCGAACCCGATCTGTTCGTCCGGCGTGTAAGGAGGCCCGTCGTTAGGCACGGCCATCCAGCGGATTTTGATCGCGCCGTCGGACCAAAGCGGTGAATTAACGGTGAAAGGGATGAACGCGGCGGCCGGCGTGAGGCTTCCAAAATCGGAGAACGCTCCCGTGGCCGAGAGCAGAGCGGGAAACGGAAACGAACCCGCAGTGGGCGGGAAGACGCCATTCAGATAGGGGCCGACCGGGTGGCGTGTGTCCAAACCGGGCGGCGTTTCGCCGGGCGCTACGGAAACCAAGCCGAGCGCCAGGACCAAGGTTGCCGATGCGCAAAGCCGGCGCGTCACTGCAGTTGATAAATCTCGACCAGACCGACGCCCGTCCCGCCATTTTTCCCGGCCATCACAGCGGTGTAGGCGCCGGGCGTCAAGGTCGCGATGAGCGCGGATTCGAGATCGTTGGTGGGCGGAATTAACGTGGCCTGGATTTCCGCCTGCTGATCCGAACGCCAGTCGTCATTGTTCCGCACGAGCGTGCCCTGACTGTCGCGTAACTCGAGGGTCGGATTGGCCAGCGCTCCGCTCACCCCCGGCGCGAGCGACGGCCCGAGGGCGCGGGCCAGAATCCGGGTGGGATTGGCCGATCCGCCGAGAATGAATCCGCCGATCATCACGTTGTCGCCAGTCTGAACCGGGCCGCGGGTGGATATATTGGCCAATCTGGAGGCGGCCGGTTGATTGAGATCATACACTTCCACGAGCCCCACCCCGGTGCCTCCATTCACGCCGCGCACGATCGCGGTGTAACCGATTCCGTTGCTGGCCGCGGGCAAGATCGCTACGATGGCCGATTCCAAGTCGCTCGTGGGAGCGACGGTGGTGGCGATGATCTCGGCTTCCTGGCCGCCCGTTCGCCAGTTATCGTTCGTTGCGATCGACCCGCTGGGCCCCACCAATTCGAGCGTCGAATCCTGCAATCGCCCGGGCAGTGGCGCGCCGTTCACACTCAGCGAGGGACCGATCGCGCGCACGACGACGCGTTTGGGCTCCGTGCCGAGGACGATAAAACCCCCGATGAGCACATTATCACCCGTCTCTACGCGCATGCGAGTGGAGACGTTGAGTGGTTGCGCCGGAGCCGGTGCGGTGCCGCTGCCGACGACAATTTGACCGGCCATGCCAAAATCGCCGTGAGGGATGCAATAGTAGTCGAAGGTCCCAGCGTTCGGGAATGTGCGGGAGAAGGTGAACGGGGGTGAGTGAATGCCGGAGTCGAACAAACCACTGGGCGTGCCCGTGCCGGAAGTAACGCTGTGGGCCATGGAGCCTCTCCAGGTCCAGATCACGGTGTCACCGGGCTGGATGGAGAGTTGGTTCGGAGTGAAGACGGGGGCGGTGCCACCCGCGTCTACATTGAAGGTCGCGGCGCTTCCCCTCCCGCTCACAACGGAGAAGAGGAGGGCGGCCGCTACCAGACGGACTAGAGCGCGCTTGAGTTCCACTTTAGAAGCCCTCCGCGTTTGAATGCAGTGCGGGCGCGAGGACCCTGACGACTCGTCCCGCGAGCTCGCTGATGTAAAGCGTGCCGGTTTTCGGATCCCGCGCCATGGAAACCGGACGGGTCAGACAATTGGCGAGCACCGCCGGCGGCCCCGCGGGGTTCGTGAAGCGCAAGACCAACCCCGGGCTGCCGAAGAAAGGCCCGAGCGACGCATGCTGCAGAACGAGGTAATTCGTGCCGCCATTCTCCTCCACCGGGATGACATCGATGGCGGTTTTGAGCCCGGTGATGAACGGCGTGTCGCTGCCGCTCAGCGGATCGATCTCTTCCACCGTCGAGGTGTTCGGAGGGAAAGGAACGCCGCGGAACAAGGTCACGTAAAGCCGCCCGTTCGCATATGCGATGCCGGTCGGCACAGCCTGGAGAAAAGGTCCGCCGGCAGGCACGATCCCGAAGAGCGGGTTCGGGATATCGGGGAACGTGACGAGGGTCGAGACCGCGCCGGTCAGCAGATCCACCTGCCAGACGCGGTTCCGTCCGCCATCGGTGACGTAGAGGTTGTCCTCCACGGCGACCAGGTGGAAGGGGTTTGAGACCTGGATGTTTCCCGCAAAGGTCGGCAGCGGGAACGGCACGAAGTTTGGAAAATCGGCCACCATCCGAACCGTCATCTTATCCCGGCCGCCGTTCGAAAACGTGACCGTTTCGCCATTCGCCAGCGCTTGTTGTTGAGCGGCGGTGAGGGTGAAGCCTTGCGTGGTCCTTTCCATCGCCGCGCTGAAATGAATGGCGAGGATGGAGCTGAAGATGGGCGACGAAGCTCCCAGCGGGTTTGGCATCACCGTGCCCGGGAATGGCCCGGGACGTCCAACATCGCCCACCCCGATGGCGACGTAGAGGGTGCGGCCACGCATGAAGATCCCGCTCGGTCCCGATGGCTCTGGCACATCCGCCATCGCGGAAGGCAGTCCATCCAGAAGGGTGCGCCGATGGCCACTGACGGGGTCAATGATGGAGATGCGTCCGAAGTTGATGGGGGGGTTGGGTAGGACGCCGGTTTCCGAGACGAGGAGATTGCCTTGATTGGTCAAAGCAGTTCCTGAAGGCGTGAGGAGGCCGGAAGCGAGTTCGGTGCATTGCGCATTGACCTGCGCGGCACCGAGGAGAAACGCGCTCAACGCGAGAGCGAGTGAGCAGAGGGTTAGATGGAGGATTGGAATTCTCGTCTTATTCATTTTTATGTGGTTCATTGTTTTTGCTTCCTATCTCCATAAACAAGAATCGCGGCTCAAAGTGATCATGCAATATAAGATTTTTTTAAGAGGGCATGCCGGAGGAACTGTTTTGCGATGGTAGAAGCTGACCCAGACCTGCGGGATGCCGATCCGGCGTCGGCGCAAAGAGTGACCCAGCTACTCGCGCAATGGAGCCAGGGAGACGCGGCCGCTCTCACGGAGTTGACCCCGCTCGTTTATGAGGACCTGCGGCGGCTGGCGCATCGTTACATGGGCGGGCAACGTCCGGATCACACCCTGCAAACGACCGCGCTGGTGAACGAAGCTTATTTGCGCCTCGCCGACCAGACCGCTCCGGCCTGGCAAACCCGCGCCCACTTCTTCGCGGTGGCCGCCCGTGCCATGCGCCAGATATTGGTTAACTACGCCAAAAGTTATCGCTCGCAGAAGCGCGGGGGCGGCGCGCTCAGGGTGGAGTTGGAAGAAGCCGCTCTGGTTTCGCCAGCCGAATCCCGGGAGATTGTCGATCTGCACGAGGCGCTGGAACAACTGGCCACCCTCGATTCCAGAAAAGCCGAGGTCGTTGAGCTGAAATACTTCGGTGGTTTGAACTACGATGAGATCGCCGAAGT
>JBDSNB010000150.1:0-4795 GCA_039915555.1 Chthoniobacterales bacterium
CCCCAGCCGTTCAAAACCTGGGAACACGACATGGGGCTGCGCGAAGCGATCAAACTCTCCGCGGTGCCGATTTACCAGGAGCTGGCGCGCCGGATCGGACTGGAGCGGATGCGCGACGGCGTGAAAAAGCTCGGCTATGGCAACATGGAAATCGGCGAGGTGGTCGATCAATTCTGGCTGCGCGGCCCGCTTGCGATTTCCGCGGTCGAGCAAACGCAATTTCTTGACCGTTTGTTAGACCAAAAGGTGCCGGTCAGCGCAGAGGCGATGGGTGCGGTGCGGGAGATCACGCTCTTGGAAAAGACGGATGCGTTCGAGCTGCACGGGAAAACCGGTTGGATCTTTGATACCAAACCGCAGCTCGGTTGGTTCGTCGGTTGGGTGGAGCGCGACGGGAAGGTCTGCTCTTTCGCTTTGAACATGGATATGGCCGACAAGACGGACGCCCCGAAACGAGTCGAGCTCGGGCGCGCCTGCCTGAAAGCGCTCGGGAAGTTGTAGCTTCCCGCCCCAGCCACGCGATACTTCGGCATACTCTATGAACACGAAACTGCTCGCGCTGTTTACCCTGACCCTGGCGCTCGCGCCCTTTGCCTTGGGACAGGAAGCTGTCCCGAACCCGGACGAAAAGATCAAGCTGCGCGGGCCCGAGCCATCCCTGCGGACCGAGCCCAGCGTTTCCGTACCGACTGATACCCCGGCGCGAGAGTACCCGCGCCCAGGCGAACCCGTCGCGACTCCACGACCCACTTCCACTCCGAAAGAAGCAGCGGCTGCTTCGCCTTCACCCACCCCGCGGCCCACGCGCGCTGCGAAAACGGCGGCCAAGCCCACTGCCACCCCTGCGCCCACCGAGAAGGAGAAGAGCTTGCCCGCCACCGTGCCGGAGGCGGAAAAGCAATGGGCGGCGGCGATCGCAAAACACGACATCGCCACCATCGAATCGCTCCTCGCGAACGATTATGTGGGCGTGACCTCCGCCGGCCGGGTCGTCAAGAAGGCCGCGGTGATTGCCGACCTCAAGAAAGACAAAAATACTTATGACTCCGTCACGAACTCGCGCCTTGAGACACGCGCGCACGGGGATGCCACCGTCGTCGTCGGCACGACGAATCAGCGAGGCAAAGATGCCGCCGGCCGAGCGTTCAACTACACCTACCGCTGGACGGATATCTGGGTGAAACAAGACGGCCGCTGGCAGTGCGTGGCGTCTCAGTCCATCCAAGTGCGCGGATAAGGTCCGCCGAACGATGAACTGACGCCCGTCCCCATGAGCACTTATCCGAAGAGCCCGCGGGAGATGACGACTGGCATGATGTGGTTTCCCCGCCTGACGGACAAGATCCGGCTCTTTGCTCGCGCCGACCTGGCCGCAGAATATCACACGCATCTCGGGGAACGATTCGACGCGCGGTGTCTCAGCTTTTTGCGGGTGGATTATGCGCCACTGCGCGAGCGGGTGCTGGCGGGCACGAGCGACGAGGAAGCTCTCGAATGGTGCTACGAAAATGGGCGGCGGCTGAATGACGTCGATCTCCTGGTCTGGAATTCGTTCGTCGAGAAATTCGGCTGGAATGATGTGCGCGCCGCGCGGCTCGAGCAGCAGAAAGCGGAGCTGGGCGTAGCCGAGCGCGCAGATATTCTCACGCTGGCCGATTTGCTCGACTACGACGAGAAGCGGATGAGCTGAGCGACGCCGCCGACCCGGAACGCGCGACGATGACGGTGCTCGAAGTCCTTCAATCCACGAGCGCGTATTTCAAAAAACGCGAGGTGGAGAGTCCGCGCCTAAATGCCGAGCACCTGCTCGCGCACGCGCTCGGGCGGAAACGGATCGAACTCTATCTGGATTTCGACCGGCCGCTGGCGGAAGACGAGCTGGCGCCGTTACGCGAACTCGTTAGGCGACGGGGCCAGGGCGAACCGCTGCAGCATCTCCTTGGGACGGTGGAATTTTGCGGTCACGTTTTCGTTTGCGATCAGCGCGCGCTGATCCCGCGGCCGGAGACGGAGGAGTTGGTCGAACTCCTGGTTGCGGAAAGTGGAGCGAGCCCTCCGGAGAAGATTCTCGATGTCGGCACCGGCAGCGGTGTGATCGCGCTCAGCCTGGCGGCGGCTCTGCCGAAGGCTGAGGTGCACGCGATCGATCTCTCAGAGGAAGCGCTCTCACTCGCGCGCGAAAACGCGGCCAGGCTCCACTTGACCGACCGCATCCAGCTCTTGCAGGGCGACCTGATTCTATCCGTGACTCACGTATACGATCTGATCGTGGCCAACCTTCCTTATGTCCCGGCGGCCGAGCGCGCGACGCTTGCGCGCGAGGTTTTGCGCGATCCTGCGCTGGCGCTGTTCGGCGGTGAGACGGGCGAGGAAATCATTCGACGACTGATCGCGCAGGTGCCGGAACGGCTGACGCCCGGCGGATTGCTGGCGTTGGAGATTGGGATCGGACAAGCCGATGCCTTGGCGGCGGCACTCGCGGCAGCCAATTATCACGACATTTCCCAGCGACATGACTCGGCAGGTGTGACACGATTCCTCCTCGCTCGTTATGGATAAAATTCTCGTGCATGGCGGTCATCCGCTTTCTGGTTCGATCAGGGTGAGCGGATCGAAGAATTCGGCCCTGCCGATTCTGGCCGCCACTCTGCTCACGAAAGAGCCCTGCGTGCTGCATCGCGTGCCGGATCTGAGCGACACCAACTACATGCTCCAGATCCTAATGTATCTGGGCGCGGACGTGGAACGGGCCAGCGGGACGGTCACGGTGCGGGCGGAGAAGGTGGAATCGGTCGCGCCCTACGAGGTGGTGCGCAAGATGCGCGCTTCGGTTTGCGTGCTCGGGCCGCTCCTGGCGCGGTGCCGCGAGGCGACGGTTTCGCTGCCGGGCGGTTGCGTGATCGGCGACCGCCCGATCGATTTGCACTTGATGGGATTCGAAGCGCTCGGCGCCGCGGTCCGCGTGGAAGGCGGCAACGTGCGCATGTTCACGAATCAGCTCCAAGGCTCGGTCATTAACCTGCGCGGAAAATTTGGTCCCACTGTCCTCGGCACGGATAACGTCATGATGGCCGCGGTGTTGGCCGACGGGACGACGGTGATCGAAGGCGCGGCCTCCGAACCGGAAGTGGTCGATCTCGCGAATTTCCTGAACAAAATGGGCGCGAAGATCGAAGGCGCGGGCACGCGGCGTTTGATCATCGAAGGCGTGAAGGAATTGCACGGCGCGGAGCACGACATCATTCCTGATCGGATCGAAGCCGGGACGTTCCTCGTCGCCGGCGCGGTCTGCGGCAAGGGCGTTACGGTCAATCGCGTGAATCCCGAGCACGTCAGCGCCGTCACGACTGCGCTGACCGATGCCGGTTATAAGCTTGAGACGAAGGGGGATTCCATCACTGTCACGCCGAACGGCGTTTCGCAGCCCCTCGAATTGGCCACGCAACCGTATCCCGGTTTTCCGACCGACATGCAGGCGCAAATGTGCGCGCTCCTTGCCACGACGGAAGGCATCAGCGTGATGACGGAGAATATTTTCCCGCAGCGCTACATGCATCTCGCGGAATTGAAACGGATGGGCGCGCAGGTGCGGATCGAAGGACCGACGGCGGTGATCCAAGGCGTGGAGAAACTTTACGCAGCGCCGGTGATGGCGAGCGATCTGCGCGCCTCGGCGGCTTTGGTCTTGGCGGGATTAAAAGCGGAAGGGGTGACGGAAATCGGCCGCGTTTATCACATCGACCGCGGTTACGAGCATCTCGACGAAAAGCTGGGCGCGCTCGGCGCGCACATCGAGCGCGTGAAAGCGGATTAAGCGGCGGCGCACCATCGCGCTTCTTTAGTCGCGTGTTAAAGTAGGGAACGATGGAAACTCTCCCTTCGCCGCCGCCGACTACGTCCGCGCTCAACACCAACGCGCGGACCTGGACCGTCCTCTGCCACGCGAGTTCGCTCCTCGGTTTTTTCGTCCCGGTCTTTGGTCACATTCTCGGTCCGCTCATCATCTGGCTCGTGAAACGCGATGAATCCGCGGAAGTGAACGAGCACGGCAAGGAGTCGCTTAATTTTCAGATCTCGATGTTCATCTACACCTCGGCCTTGGGCGTGGTGACGTTTATTCTGATGTTTGTCCTGATCGGGTTCCTGCTGCTTCCGCTCTTCGCCGTGCTTTTTCTCGCCGACATCATTCTCGTGATCATCGCTGCGCTGAAGGCGAACGAAGGTGAGCTGTATCGCTATCCGTTGACGATTCGGTTGATCAAGTAGCGCCCCCCCGAGTTGTTCCGCGGCGAGGGCGTCATTCCGAACCGCGCAGACGGCTGAGGATCTCGTCGACGAAGCCTCAGCACTCAGAGAAAGGGGGGCGCTGGTTCGTAGATTGCGCTCTTCCGAGGCGGGGTGCCGCGAGAGCTGCGGAGAGATCCCTCGACCGTCTGCGCGCCTCGGGATGACACGCTGGCGTTGGGTCCGGAAACACCGCGCCTTCGAGCGCGTCAGGGTAACGCGCGCTTGCTCTCGTGCATGCGCCCTCGCAATCTCCTGCCCGAGATGAGCACCCCGGAATCCGAAGCCGCATTACGCGAAGCGGTCGCGCCGGAGCCGCATCCCGGCACAGAGCTGGCGCGCGGCGCGCTCGTCAACGTCGTCACGCTCGTGGCGGCGAATCTCCGCGGCATCTTCACCTTCCTCATCGCGCGTTTGTTAGGCCAGGGGACGCTCGGGACGTTCGGGATCGCGTGGTCGTCCACCGATCTGCTGAGCAAATTCGGCACCTTCGGGATGGACACGAGCACGA
>JBDSNB010000085.1:0-4712 GCA_039915555.1 Chthoniobacterales bacterium
GGTACTGCTCGGCCCAATTTGGCTTCCCTGGTTTACTGAGCGCGGCGAATAATTCGCCCGGGGTCGGAATCGTGACCGTGTCGGTCTTGATCGCGCCCGCCATTTGCTCGGGCGTCAGCGCAGCCGGCTCCTCGGCCAGGACCAAGCCCGCACTCGCAAGGAAAGTAGCCGAAAAGAGGCCGACCCGGAAAAGCATGAGCCAGATTATGCGAGCCGCTCCAGAATGCCAGCGGGAATCTTGGGTGTAGGCTTTCCCGTTAATGTTCGCAGTTGTCAGCTCAGCCTTCGGCGCGGGGCGCGCTGGCCCACGGGGAGCGGTGAGGCGGAGCGTCCGGCCTTGGAAGTGATCGGGATCGAATATCCCAGCTTGATAAGAATGCAGCGGTCGTGGATGCCTCGCTTGATCTTCGGAAGAGCGGCTGAATTTTCCCGGCCAGCCTTGATTTCATATAAACTGGGCGGTCGCAGGACCGGCGGCGTTCAATTTTTTTTGCAAAAACCCTAATTTTTTCTTGTCACCGCTTTCCGATCCCGTAAATATCCCGCTCATGAAGCAACAAAAAATGGCAAACAAGGCGGCCAAAGGCCTCGTCGGAGCGATCGTCATCGCTGGCGGTACGAGTGCTTACGGCGATATCATTTCGGTGGGAATTCCGGCGGACTTTGTCGTGGCACCGGGCACCGCAGTTACAGGACCAGTAAACTGGGACGTCAACAGCGATGGCATTGCTGATTTCAATTTTACCTATCGTTATAACAACACCGCGACGGGAAGCGGCGTCATCTGGCAGGCGAACATCAACAGTCCTGCTGTGGCCACGAATGGCGTGATCAGCTATGCGGGCCCGTTCGTGCGCTACGCCTTCGCCCTCAGCATGGGAACGAACATCGGTCCCGGAGGAGCATTCTTCGCGGGTCCCTCCCCCCAAGTCACGCTGGGTTCGCGCTATCGTTCGGGTGGAGTTCCGAGTTACTATGGTGGCTTCGCGGCAGGTCCGAACGCAAACGGAGCGGTGGCGCCCGGCACGACGGCCTATGTCGGATTTCGCTTCAACGCCGCCGATGGTACGCACTACGGCTGGATCCAGCTGAGTGTCGGACCGGGCAGTATCGATTTTGTCAGCGCCGCCTATCAGAGCACGCCGAACACGGCAATCGCGGCGGGCGCGATTCCTGAGCCTGGCACACTCGGCCTCCTCGCTTTGGGTGCGGTCGGAATCTTGGGCGCTGCGGTGAAGCGCCGCCGGTCGGCTTAGTTCCTCGTTTGCTTCAAATTCAAACCCCCGCTTCTTTCGAAGTCGGGGGTTTGTTTTTTTCATGAAAGCTGTTTCGCCAAAACGTGTTTTGTTGCTCGGCTGGGATGCCGCGGATTGGAGTTATCTCACTCCACTCCTCGATGCTGGGAAGATGCCGAATCTCCTACGTTTGATCGAGGAGGGAGTGAGCGGCAAAATTGCCACGCTCCAACCGGTTCTCTCGCCGATCCTCTGGACGTCGATCGCCACGGGCCGGCGGGGGGACAAACATGGCATCCTCTCGTTTGTCGAGCCTACACCTGACGGCAACGGAATCCGCAATGTCAGCAGCCATTCGCGGAAGGTGAAGGCGATCTGGAACATCCTGAGCCAAATGGGCCGCCGCAGCGTTGTGGTGAATTGGTTTGCTTCGCACCCGGCGGAAGCGATCCGCGGCGCCGTGGTCTCCAATCGCTTCTCCGATGCCGCGCTCGGGCCGCGCGCGGCGGACGACAGCGCATTTCATCCGAAGGATTTGGCACCGATGATGGAGCAACTCCGGATTCATCCGGCCAAACTCACGCCAGCGCAGATGCTGCCTTTTTTCCTTGAGAAAATTCCTTCGGACGATGACCCGCGTCTGGATGGGCTGGCCAAGATCGTGGCGCAATGCGCCAGCGTGCATAACGCGGCCACGTATCTCGCCGAAGCGGAGGAGTGGGATTTTTTGGCCGTCTATTACGACATGATCGATCACGTCGGCCATGGCTTTGTCGAATACGCGCCGCCGCAGATGCCGCACGTGTCGGATGACGATTTCCTCACTTTTGGCCATATCATTGAGAGCACCTATCGCTACCACGATCTGATGCTGGGGCGCTGGCTGGAACTCGTGGGTGAAGAAACGACCGTGATCGTCCTGTCGGATCACGGATTTTATCATGGCGATTCGCGGCCTCTGGCCGAACGCGGTCGCCTGTCCGGCGAGCGTCCTGCGGGGGTGCACCAGAATCCGCTCATCTGGCATCGCCTCCATGGTGTCTTCGCCGCGCGCGGCCCCGGTCTCCGAAAGGACGCACTTGTGCACGGAGCCTCGCTGCTCGATGTCGCGCCCACGATTCTGACTCTCCTTGGATTACCTGTTCCGAACGATTTCGAAGGCAAAGTGTTGAAGCAGATTTTTCGGAACCCTGTGCCCATTGAGTCAGTCCCTAGTATGGAGGCGCCGCATCCGGACGATGGCGTCCACCGCGGCGCTCCCGCGGAGGAGACAGATCCATGGGCCGCGCAGGAAGCATTGCGGCAATTGGCGGAACTCGGCTACATCGACTCCGCCGATGGGGATGGAGCGAAGGCGCGCGCCGGAGCGGTGGAAGCGCACGATAGCCACCTCGCGCAGATTCACTTTTCAGCCCGTCGTTTTGCGGAAGCGCTTGATATCGTTCGCAGTCTCGCGGAGCGAAGCGCTGATCCCAGCTATCCCGCCCGCCAGGTGATGTGCCTCCTTGCACTAGGCCGCATCGAGGAAGCCGAACCGATTCTACAAAAATTACTCGTGGAATTTCCGCAGTACGGCCTGGCTCGCATGCTGGCTGGGCAAGCGGCGCTCATTCAAGGGAAGGAAGCGGAAGCCGAGGACATTTTCCGCCAGGTGATCGAGACCGACACGGAGATGCCCGCTCTGCACAACCAAATGGGTGGGATCTATCTCCGGCGCGGCCGTTGGGAGGAAGCCGCGGCGCTCTTCCGCAAGGCGATCGAGGCTGAACCGGATATGGCGGATGCGCATGATGGACTCGGTGTCGCTCTCCGGCATTTGAAGAAATACGAGGATTCGGTTTTCGAACACATGCGCGCTGTTTCGCTGCAGCACGACCGTGCGCAAACCCACGTCAATCTTGGGATCAGCCTGGCCCGTTCCCGACAATTCAATTGGGCCATTCGCGCGTTCGAAGTCGCGGCCGAGCTGGAGCCGGCGGAGCCTTACCCGCATCGGTGTCTCGCCCGGATCTACCGGCGGATGCTACCGGATCGCGAGAAAGCGCGGCAGCATCTTCTGCACGCGCGGGATTTGCGGCGGGCGCTCGGCCCGGCCACGCCGGCATTTCGGGATGGTGTTTAGATCCGATGAAGACGCTCCCTGGAATTGTCGCCGGAAGGACGATGGCGTGGTATTCTTCCTTTGTGAAACTCCGGCAAATCCTCTCCGCCCTGTCCGTTTTCGCCACGCTGGCCCTGAGTCCCGTGGTGACTGCCCAGGACAAGCCTAACGAGAAAAATCCGCCTGAAGTGGATGGAAGCGAACTGGACCGCCAGTTGATCGCGCGCCTGGCCAAACTGGGAAAACTCTCGCACGAAGAGCAGGTTGCGGTGCGAGAGGCTAGGATCAAAGCGGACCGCGATCCGGCGGTGCAGGCGGCTCTTGCCAAACGCGACCAGGCCCTTCAGGAATTTCATGCCATTCTGGCAGCGAGTATGATCAAAGCCGATCCGGAACTCGCACCGATTCTCGCCAAGATGGCTGGCCTCTCTGGACGCTGAAGCTTCTCCATGTTCGATGTTATTACCGTGGTCAGCGGTTTGCCGCGTTCGGGCACATCGCTCATGATGCAGATTCTGGCGGCTGGTGGCATCCCCCCTTTAACGGATAAACTTCGGGCGCCCGATGAGAGCAACCCTCGCGGCTATTTCGAGTTCGATCCGGTGAAGCGTCTCCGGACGGATCGTTCCTGGATCGAGCGGGCGCGCGGCCGCGCGATCAAGGTCATCCATCTTCTTTTGGCCGAACTGCCCATCGAGCCGCAGTTGCAATATCGCGTCATTTTCATGCGCCGACCGCTTTCGGAGGTTCTGGCCAGCCAGCGCGCCATGCTGGAGCGGCAGGGCAAAAAGTCGGCCGATGATGCGCTTCTCTCGAAGGTATTTCAGGCGCAACTGGAGCAGGCTGAACGTTCGCTGGCTGCACAGCCAGGCTTCAGGGTTCTTCACGTCGAACATCACGCGCTTTTCGAGGATCCGCAGCCGACCATCGAGCAGGTGAATCAGTTCCTCGGCGGCGAGTTGGACGTGAGTGCCATGACGGCAGTCATCGATCCCGCTCTTTATCGCCAGCGTTCTTGAGTGCCGTACGTTTTCCCTTCGCGCGGTTGGCTCCGCGCCCAAGCCCGGTAGGCAAGCGAGAATACTGGCGCATGATTAAGAGGGTAGAGGCTCACGGCTTGGGGCGTACGCTCGACTTCGATGCGACGAAGCGGTAACTTTGGAATGTGCGCGCGCGTGATTCCCGAACTGTGCCGCCGGTCAACGTGGGTCAGGTTCTACGGAATGCGGTCGTCTTTAATTTTTCGCGCCATGCGAGTCCCGCAGAGTTCATGAACGCGGCCAACATCCCCGCCGAGGTCGAGCGCCTCTTCGATCTTCTCACGGAAAAAGGGGTTGAGTTTCTTTTGGTCGGCGGCGTGGCCATGCTCGCGCATC
>JBDSNB010000175.1:0-18722 GCA_039915555.1 Chthoniobacterales bacterium
TTTTCATTTTACGGGATTCTCCAAATTCGAACGACCGACGGTTCTACTACAGATCAAGCTCGAATGGCACGAAGATAAGCCGGCTCGGGAGCAGGCGCACGGCCAAAAACGGCTCTCCCATCCGAGGCGCAAGCAACGCTCACTCCATCCCCTGCGCGCTCTGCGCGATTGTCTTTTGCAAAGCGCTCACCAGTCGCGCCATCGCGTCGTAATCCAGCTTTTCCGGCGTGTCGCTCCGCGCGTGATAATGCGGGTAACGAAACGGCGCTGTGTCCGTGATCATGATCGCCGGATAGCCGTGCTGCCAGAAGGCCCAATGATCCGACCAGCCGACACCCGGGACGTTGCCGGGGAGCGCCGCGCCTTCCGAGGGGAGGCTGGCATGACGGCGAAAGCTGCCCAGCGTCTCGCGCAGAAGACGGCGCGAGGAAACGTTGCTCACGAAGGCGATAAAGTTTCCGGCGTCGGGATAGAACAGCCTCAGGCCGAACATGGGAAACTTTTGCGACCCCGGCACGTTCGAAAAATAGCCGACCGTTTCCAGGCTGATCATGCCTGCGATCTTGTCGCCGCGGGTCCTGCAACCGTGCGCGTAGACCCAGCTCCCCATCTCGTGCGTTTGGAAATGGCCGGGCTCTTCGTTCGCGAAAGCCACGAAACGCAAGGTCTGCTTCGGCCGCGGACCGGCGGCAAAACGTCGCGCCAAGGCAAGCAAGGACGCGACGCCGCTCCCATTATCATTCGCGCCCGGCGAGCCTAACACGGAGTCGTAATGCGCTCCGAGGACGAGAATTTCAGGCGAGGCGCCATCGATTTGCCCCTCGATATTTTCGCAGCGCCGACCCGCCACGTCGTACCCTTCCCGTCGCGGCGTGAGGCCGGCACGCGTGAAAGATTCCGCGATGAAATCCGCCGCCGTGCTGAGCTGCGAATAATGCTCCACATTCCGTTCGCCCACTTCACCTGCCAGCCATTGCACATCGGCCTGCAGCTCGGAGCGCAGGACGGACTCCTCGCTTGTGAGCGGCGGCGGCGTGCCGCGAAAACTGGCTCCGGGCATCCACACCATCAGCCACCATGCCACGATCCCCGGAAGGAGAAAAAGCAGCAAGACGCGCAAGAGCGCACCAGGCGAGGTGGGCAAAATCTTCATCGGCCGCCGAGATGCTAGCGCGCAAACGCCAGCCCCGACACCACAGACGAGGAAGCAATCCGCCGGCCTCTCCCCGCAACCTGCTTAGGGAATCCGGTAGACCTCGACCAAGGCGACGCCTGTCGTCTGATCCTTGCCTCGCACCACGACCGTGTAATTCCCCGGTGTCAGCGGAGCGACAATCGCCGCCTCGCGGTCGTCCAAAGGCGTCAATTGCACCGCCCTCAGTGCGATCGGCTGGAAGGTCCGCCAATCATCATTCGCGGCAATTTGCATTCCATTACTGTTATACAATTCGAGTGTCGGATCGGCCAGCACGTTGGACACCCCAGCGCTCGTGAGGCTGGGCCCGAGCGCGCGCACGACCGTAATCGCGATATCGCCGCTTCCCACAATGATGCCCCCGATCAAGACGCCGTCGCCCACGCCGACGGCGCCGCGCGTGCTAAGATTGGCGAGGGTGGAATTGGCGGACGCAGCGACGTCATACATCTCGACCAGGCCCACGCCCGTCCCCGACGCCACGCCCCGCAAGACCACCGTAAAGTTTCCGGGCGCCAAGGTTCGCAAGATCGCCGATTCCTGCTGCGCAGGAGCCAGCCCGAGAGTGGAGATTTCCGCCGCTTCCGGGCTCTCCTGCCAGTTGTCGTTCACCACAATCGAGGTGCCCGCCCCATCGATCAGTTCCAAAACCGGATCCGCCAACGCACCCGCGACGCCTGCCCCGGTGAGCGACGGCCCCAACCCGCGCAAAACCACACGCTTGGAGTCCGGGCCGGTGATGATGAATCCGCCGATCGCGACGTTATCGCCTGTCTGGACATTGGCGCGGGTCGAGAGATTGACTGCGCGCGCGACGGGTTGGACTGCTCCGCTCAGGACGCGATTGGCTTCCCGCGCGAGCACAAAATGCGCAGCCGTTGTCGGGTGGATATCGTCCCAGAAAAGGAATTGATCCGGGTTGGCCCCGGACTGACCACGCGCAGGCGCCGAGATGTCGGTGAAACCGTCGCTCGCCGGGTTCGCGGCCAGGCGCAGGAAGAGCGACCACACATCGAGCCGATAAATAACCGGAGGATTGACGGTCGGAAGGGTCAAAGAATAGGCATCGAGGTCCTCATTCAGTCGCCGGCGATACTCTGCCGAGGCCCGATTCAACGAAACCTGCCGGCTCGGGTTATCCCGGTAATTCGGAATCCCGCCCAAGGCCGGCACATTCGGGACCAGGATGTGCTTCGCGCCCCCATTCACGAGGCGATTCACCAAAGCCACCACGCGTTGCGACGTCGCGACCACATTGGCGACGCTGTCGTCATTGAATAGATCGTTGCCTCCGCCCCACACGACGTAGAGCGCAGCCGGGTCGATCACTTGCTGGTTGAAGTAATCGTCCATCTGGCGGCCCATGTTGTCGATCGTGACCGTGAAATTGCCGCCGGTAAAAGGCGCGGGATTATCAATTACCGTGATTTCCTTGGTGCCATTCTCGGTGGTCCCTCCCCCAAAAGAGTAATTCGAGCCACCGTTCAAACTCGGCCCCGGCACCGGGAGATTGAGAAAGGTGCGCGCCAGTTGCTCATACCAAACGCCGACGTAAACCGGGGAGCCGGGATCGGTATCCGAGCTGTTCGTGAATCGTCCGTCGCTGTAATTGAAGTCGCCGCCCGGATAGGAAAGCAAGAACGTGTCTTCCATCCGTTTCCGGACGTTGCCGGTATCCGACAGGCTATCGCCGAACACGATCATCTTCGAAAAGACGGGCGGCGTCTGCGCCTCTGCGGGGAAGAAGGAAAAGGTCGCTCCCACCGCCAGGAAAGTGGCGAGGAAAAGTCCGCGCAGAGCTGCGCGCCGGAATGGAAATCGGAAAACGGGTTTCATAAAAAAGAAAGCGAAGCGCCGCGAAAGGCCCTCCGCCCCCATAATTCGAAGCTCAACGCCGGATCGGTCCCTTTTTTTACACGTGTGCTACGATATTAGCCCAGTGCACGCGCCCGACTCCTCCGCCTCCGACGCTCCGAAAGAGGCGGCGCGGCAAGCAGCTTTCGCCCGCGGCGAAACATCCATGGCGCGTGTGCCGACCGAAGGCTTGAGCACCGGCACCATCATTCGCGGCGCCCTTGCGAAGATCCACGAGATGGCGCCGGACCTGCGCGGCGATTATCTGGATGTGGGCTCCGGAAACGGCGAACTCATGGATCGCGTGATGCGCGCCTATCCGGTCAAGGTGCGGGCCTGCGATTACCGCGACGACCTCATGACCTTGAGCGACGTCCGCGTGGACGTGGCGAATCTCAACGTCGATCCACTTCCCTACCCCGACGCATCCTTCGATCTGGTCACGTGCACGGAAGTCGTCGAGCATCTCGAGCACTTCCGGTTCGCGCTCCGCGAAATCCATCGCGTCCTGCGACCGGGCGGAGTTTGCGTGGTCAGCACGCCGAACGTGCTCAACCTTCGTTCGCGCCTCCGCTATCTCTTTTTCGGTTTCTACAATCTCTTCGGCCCGCTCCAGCTGGGCGACGATCGCCATCATTCCACCCACGGACACATCAATCCGGTCGCCTATTTTTACCTCGCGCATGCGCTCGACAATGCCGGCTTTCACGAGATCAACGTCTCGGTGGACAAGTGGCAACGCGGCTCCTGGCCGGCCTTCGTTTTGCTCTGGCTCCCTCTGCGCCTCTACGAAGCAGCGGCGCTGAAAAAGGAGCGCAACAAATATCGCACCCTGGACCACGCGAACGAGCCCTTCGTCCGCACCATGAACCGCACTGACGTCTTGTTAGGCCGGACCCTCATCGTCGGCTGCCGGAAACGCTAAACTCATTCTTCGCGCGCCACCGGGTACAGCTTCCAGCGTTCGTCGCGAAACGGCGTCTTCTCGTAAAACCAGCGCAACCGTGCTGCCGCCGAAGCGCGGAACGCTTCTTCCTTCGCCAGCTTCTCGCGAAACTCGTCGGCTAATTTCGGATGGGCCGCCATCATCCGCTCCGCCATCGGCTCGATCACATACGGCTCGATGTATTCCGTTTCCTGCAATACCTCGTTGAAGAAGCCCCACTGAAAAAACGAATCGGGCGAAGACGGCTCGAGCAGCACGACCGCCAGATCGCCCAGCGCTTGATCGGTCGGCACCCGCACTGATCCCGGCGCGAAGCGTTCCGTGCGCTGCTCGGCCACCGGTTTCGCCGTCACCCGCACGTGACCTTCGAACGCCTCGCTGGCGAACTTCGCTTCCTCCAGACGACCCATCGTCACCTTCACCTCGCGCGCTTCCGCGATGCGTTCGAATTGCACGCCATGCTTTTGGAGGCGTTCGATCACTTCCGTCCACGCCGGCGGCATCCAGTAGGCCTTCGGTCGCGCGGCCGAGGTCGCGATGTGAGTGTGCCGTTGGAAGGGAACCGTCGCGCTCGCCGGCTGGCCGCTGTATTCCATCCGCACCGCACCCGAAATCGCCGACGCTACCGCACGCGACTCGATGCCTTTGTATTCGATCTCCTCCACCGGAGCTTTCGGATCAGCGTCCCAACTCAACGGCACCTGCGCGTTGCGGCGTTTTCGATCGGAAGCAATCGCCTGCCGCAGCGCTGCTCCATTCTTGCCCGCGACCCGCAACGCGCCCTCGAGATAAACGTAAGTGCCGAGCACGCGTTGCGCGTACGGCTTCAACGAGTGCGTCTCGAGTAACACCGTCGGCAGATGACGCACGTCGCCGTAGCCGGTCGAAAAACGGGGATCGGCGTTCCAACCCTTTATCCCTTTCCGCCAATCGAGCAGATCGATCCAACTCGGCACATCGACTGGACCGGGAATGTGGCCCGCCACGTTCAGCTCATTCGTGACCGCCGGCCGAAACGTCTTCTCCAGCCAATCGGAAATCGCCGGCGAATGTCCGCTGCCGACGTTGCCGCCAAACGTGATGTCGTATTGATAATCCACCCCATCGGTAACGTGCAGATCGAGATAAAGATCGGGCGACCACTCGTGCAACGCGCGCAACATCGCCTGCATTTCCGGCGCATCGGCCTTCGCGTAATCGCGATTCAAATTCAGATTTCGCGAAGTCGTCCGCCAGCCCATCACCTCCGGGCCACGCTGATTCACGCGTCCGAAACGCGAACGGCGTTCGTGCCCGTCGACATTAAAAATGGGAACAAAAAGGAAATTCGCATGCTCCAGCAGGTCGCGTTTCGTCCCGCGCACCGTCATGTCGCGCAGCAACATCATTCCAGCATCCTTCCCATCGATCTCGCCCGCGTGGATCCCCGCCTGCGCGAGCACGATCGCCTTGCCACCTTTGCGCAACGCGTCCGGCGTGAATTCCTTTTCCATCGTCGCCACCACCATCCAGATCTCCCGGCCCTCGGGCGATTTCCCTAACGACACCAGCTTCAACTGCTCGGGCGCCGCGGCCACCAGCTTTTGCAACCAGGTGATCGTCTCTCCATAAGGAGGCGAGATTCTTAAATCACCGCGCTCCGCGGTCGCGCCTTCGCATCGTTAGGCGGGAAGAAAAGCAATCAGCGCGCAAAGCACGAGGACGCAAAAAGCGGGGAGCGCTTTCATCAGTGGGTCCTTGATTTTGAGGTGCATCGCGATAGCGCCGAGCATCATCAAGCCCATACCGATCGCGGCCGGCTGGGGGAGCGCGGGAAACCAGATGCCAGCCTGCAGGCGTGATCCACGGATCGTCTTGCGCGACCACCAACGCGCGGCTCTTCCCGTCCCATTCCTTCAACGGTGGCAAAATCGGCTCGCTCGCCGCCGCAGAATACGGCGGTGGCGGCAGCTCAGTTGCCCTGGCGAAAGAAACGAAGCAAACAGCGAGGAAAAAATATCGCATGAGTTCTTTTGCGTCTTCAGGCTACCGCGCGTCAATCATGCGTCGCGCGATTGCTCGGCCAGCCTGCCGTTTTTGGCAGCCTGCGCTACCCAGAATTCCGCGACGACAACCCCACTGGCACCGTGCTTATTACCCGCATGGTCTTTCACGCCCGCTCCATACTCGCCCTGGCCGCTTGCAGCTTCGCCCTCACTTTCGCTTCCGCCCAGGAAGAACCAGCGCCCACACCCGCGCCCGCCCCGCAGGTGCTGACCGAAGTCCCGCCCCAACCGCCAGCCGCGCCGCCGCTGACGGAAGTTTTGTTCAAGAACCTGAAGGCCCGCGCCATCGGCCCAGCCATTATGGGCGGCCGCGTCTCGGATATCGCAATCGATCCGCGCAATCCCGGTCTTTTCTACGTTGGCCTCGCGACGGGTGGGCTCTTCAAGACCGGCGACGGCGGCACGACCTTTGATGCGATCTTCGATAAAGAGTCCACGCTCTCCATCGGCGCGGTCGCGGTCGCGCCTTCGGATTCCGACGTCCTCTGGGTCGGCACCGGCGAGGCAAACGATCGGAATTCCTCCGGCTGGGGGAATGGCGTTTATCGTTCGACTGATGGTGGCGGCACGTGGCAGAACGTCGGACTGAAAGAGAGCCGCACGATCGCGCGGATCGTGGTGCATCCGAAAAATCCCGAGATCGCTTACGTGGCCGCGTCCGGCCATCTCTGGGTGGATGGCGGCGAACGCGGACTCTTCAAAACAATCGACGGCGGCAAAACATGGAAGGGCGTCCTGCAGGCGACCGGCGCCCAGACGGTGCGCACTGGCTGTGGCGAAGTGGTGATGGATCCTTCGAATCCTGAGGTCCTGTATGCAGCGCTCTACGCGCGCCAACGCACGCCGTGGAATTTCACCTACGGAGTCGCATTGACCGAAGGCGAAGACGTGGGCGGCATTTTCAAAAGCACAAACGGCGGCACCACCTGGAAGAAACTCGCGGGTGGTCTCCCGGGCCAGACCGGGCGCATCGGCCTGAGCGTTTCCGCGAGCAATCCCAAGATCGTCATGGCCGTCGTGCAAAGCGATGAAGGCGGCGCGAGCGATATCCGCGACCTGCACAGCCGCGCGGGCGGCGTCTTTCGTTCCGAAGACGGCGGCGAGAAATGGACCCGGATGAGCGATATCAATCCGCGCCCCTTCTACTTCAGCCAGATCCGGATCGATCCGGCGAACGATCAACGCGTTTACGTGCTCGGGTTTGCCTTGCTCGTTTCGGATGATGCCGGCCGCAGCTTCCGCGAAGATTATTCTGAGAAGCTGCATCCCGATTGCCACGCCCTCGCCATTCAAGCTGGCAGCGCACCCGCGCCCAAACCCGCCAAACCGGAAGACAAGGATAAGCCGCCCAAACCGCCGATTTCGCAACGCGTCTTGTTAGGCACGGACGGCGGCGTCTACCAAAGTTTCTCCGGCGCGAAGACCTGGGATCATCTCAACAAAATTCCCGCGGGCCAATTCTACCGCCTCTCCGTCGACGACTCGCAGCCGTTCTATCGCGTGGCGGGCGGCTTGCAGGATAATTGCAACTGGGTCGGGCCCACCGGCGTGAACAGCAAAGACGGAATCATGAACGGCGACTGGACGAATCTGGGCGGTGGCGACGGCTTTTACTGCGTCTTCGATCCGACCGACCGCGATATCCTCTACTCCGAAAGCCAGCAAGGTTTCGTGCAGCGCACCAACACGCGCACGGGTGAAATCCGCGAGCTCCGGCCCGAGCCCGCGGAAGGCGCACAAAGCTACCGGTTCCATTGGAACGCGCCCCTCATCCCGAGCAAGCACAAACCCGGCACGCTCTATCTCGCGGGCAACCGCGTCTTCCGCCTCACCGATCGCGTGGAAAAGTTCGCGCTCATCAGCCCCGATCTGACCAAAAACGATCCCGAAAAAAGTAACGCCACCGGCAGCGGCGCGGAAAACTTCGGCGTCATCTACTCGTTAGCCGAATCGCCCCTCAAGGCCGGCCTGCTCTGGGCCGGAACCGACGACGGCCGGCTCTGGATGACCGATAACGACGGCGCGAAATGGAACGAGCTGACACAAAACCTGCCGGAAAATGTGCGCGGCCAATGGATCGTTCGGATCGAACCGAGCGCACACGATCCGAAGGTCGCCTACGTCGCCTTGAACGCCTACCGCAGCGGCAACGATGCCCCCATGCTCGTGCGCACTGCGGATGGCGGCGCCACCTGGCAAAGCGTCGTCGGCGAAGGCATCCCCGCTTATGCGCCGCTCGAGGTGATTCGCGAAGATCCCGCCAACCCGAGCCTGCTCTACGCGGGCACGCATTTTGGTTTGTTTGCCTCCGTCGATGGCGGTGCAAAATGGATGCGCCTCGCCGACGTGCCCGCGGTGCGCGTGGACGACCTCGCGATCCAACCGCGCACCGCCGATCTCGTGATCGCGACGCACGGCCGCAGCATCGGCATCCTCGACGACACGCGGCCACTGCGTGAGCTCACGCCGGAAGTGGCGGCCCAGCCCGCGCACCTCTTCTCCGTCGCGCCGGTCAACGGCGCCTACCTCATGCCCGGCTGGGAAGAATGGTCGGGCAAGGGCGAGTTCCGCGGCAAGAATCCGCCGCAAGGCGCGATCTTCACCGTTTGGGTAAAGGACTTCACCGGCGACGAAATCAAGATTGCGATCACCAACGCCGCCGGCACTCCGGTCGCGAATTTGAAATCGCCCGCCGCGCAAGGCCTCACGCGTCTCAACTGGGACCTGCTGCCGACCAAAGATGTCCTCACCCAATACGGCGGCGTGGACGCCAAGCGTCTCATCCCGAGCGGCGATTACACCGCCGAGCTCGCCTTCGGAAAAACCAAGGTCAAGCAAACCTTCCGCGTCAACATTGCGGAGGGAATAATTACTCGTTAGGCCTGCTCGTCGTGGTCACTTGCAGAAGCTGCGGCGAGCAATACAGCAGGTGGACCACACCTGTAAGCGCCAAGGGTGTGTGTGGCGGTTGTTTCGAAGCGGAGCTGAACGGAACCGAGCGGGTGAGGCCGCAGGGTGCGGCCGCTGCGCGGGCCAAACTGGCGAGTAAGTCAGGCGCCGGAATGCGTTGGAGTTCCTTCGTTCCAAGAAGCAGTTCGAAATTGGTCTTTGTCGTCGCGATGGGCTGCTACTGCATCGGAATCAGCTATTTTATCATTGGCTGGGCCGGTGTCGCACGCGTCGATAACCCACCGCCAGCCTTCTCCTCATTGGTTGACGATCCAGTCGGAGACGTTCTCGTCCTCGTTGTGTTTGCCCCCATTCTCGAGTCGCTGATGTTGATCGGCGTGTTCGAGCTGGTGCGGCGAGCACGCGCAACCATGCCACTGCCGGTCCTCGCCGCCGCCGTCGTTATCAGCGTCGGCCGTGTCTGGCCGTGGTGGCCCCACTCGGTTATTGTCTTGCCTAGCTTTTGCATTCAGTCAGCCGCCTACGCGTACTGGCGGCGTCGCGGCCCGTTTAAAGATGCGTTCTGGGTTGTTGCCTCGATCCATGCGCTCATCAATGTCATTCCGGCCCTCAACACCATCGCGCGTGCGGCGCGGGAGGCCTAACCAATCGAGAGGGCGTGTGATAAGTGGGCCCCAGTAGGCGGCGCGAGGAGCGAGGGGCGGCGCTGCGATTGGGGCGGGTTACTCGATGGTGTTTTCCGTCCGGAAGTGAATGGTTGGGCGAGGAAAGTGGCTTGACAGGCTTCTGACCGGCTTTGGGCCTGCCGCAAGAGGCAAAAACGGCCCCTTCTGGGCCTTTAACTGACTGCGGCGATCAGATTTTGCACTCCCAGGATGTTACAGGCTCGCTTTAGGTTATAGACGAGCACGGTCAGGTTCACTTCGGTGGTGACGTTCCGCTTCCCGCGGCAGAGGAAGTAGTCGTAACCGAGCGAGCGTTTGATCGTGCCGAAGCAGTGTTCGATGATCGCTTTGCGCCGCCGCATCATCTGGGGGTGCTGCCGGACGCGCTCCGCCATCGCGTCCTGCGCTTCTTCTCCGGCGCGGCGGGTGATCCGCCGGTTCTCTTTGTTCCGGGTACACAAGCTCTTGCGGGCGCAACTGCCGCACGCGTTCGTCTGGTAGTAGAGGGTGGCGCGACCGCTTTCATTGCTGGTAAAGCGGTAGGTTAACTCCTGACCCGCGGGGCAAGTGTAGGAGTTCTTCTCCGGGTCGTAACGGAAGCGTTCCTTCCCGTAGAGGCCGCGGGCGGTGTTGGCGCTGGTCAGCGGCTTGGCCACATAGGCGGTCACACCGATCGCGTCGCAGAGCAGGATCTCTTTGCCGTTGTAGTAGCCTTTATCGGCCACCACGCTGAGCTGCTCCGCCTGCAGGGTTTCCTGCGCCTGCAACGCCATCGTGCCCAGGGCACCGGAGTCGCTTGTCGTCTGGGTGACTTCCGTGGCCACGATCAGACTGTGCTCTGGCATCGACCGCGGCCTGCACGTTATAACCAATGGTGGAGCCGCGCCCCATGCTCATGGCCCGGCTATCGGGATCGGTCAGTGAGACCTGGCCCTTTTCCTGGACCTGCGGCGCCACCGCCTGCAACTCTTCCTTTCGCTTCTCCAGCTGGGCGATCTTCTCTTTTAACTCCGCCGCCGTCAGCCGCTCCGGGCTCTCGCCTCCTGCGCTCGCATCCGCCTCGTCCAGTTCCGCCAGGTAACTGCTCAGCTTCTCTTCCAACTCCTTCTGTAAGGCGGCCAGCCGGGCCGCACTGTAGTTACGCCCCTTCGCGTTCTGCGCCTTGATCTTGGTCGAGTCGATCGCGACCAGCTCGCCCCCAAGGAGCTGCAACCGCCGGCAGAGGAGGGTAAACTCGCGCCCCGCGGCCTTGATCCCTTGGGCGTTGTCACGCCGGAAATCGGCGATCGTCTTGAAGTCGGGCCGCAGTTTGCGCAGGAGCCAGATGACTTCGAGGTTGCGCGTCGCTTCCCGTTCCAGGCCGCGGGTGGAGCGAACCCGGTTCAGGTAACCATAAAGATAGAGCCGGAGCAGGTCCTTCGGGTCGTAGGGCGGCCGCCCGGTCTCGTTCAGCTGCGCGTGTTTAAACCCGGCCGCGACCAGATCGAGCTGCCCGACAAAGGCGTCGATGAAGCGGACCGGGTTCTCCGGCCCGATGTAATCCTCCAGCGCCTCGGGCAGGAGCAGCACTTCGCCCCGGTCGCTCCCAGTGATGTATTTCATCCTGGAAGCAAAGCTTGCCAAAACCGGTCCGTTTTGGGTACAAGAAAATGATCGCACCCACCAAATACTTTCCACACAGCCTCGCGATGCAGCTGACCGCGAGCAAGCCTGTCGTTGATGCTCGAAGTGTCTGCCGTCGTGAGCGCATGCTGCGTGGCATGCACCGAGGACTCGCGGCAGCTGATCTTGTGTCTCGCTAGCGGCGTCGCCCATCTTCCGGGTAGCGCAGGCTGCCAGCCTGCTGGTCGCGGCAGCCTGCGCGACCATCTGCGTGCGGCCAGCGTGAAGTGCGAGGAGTTTTCATCCACCGTCGGCAGATGTTTCCGGCAAGCTGCCGGAAACTGCAGGCTGGCAGCCTGCGCTACCCGGACGTAAGAGTAGCGCTCGAAACTCATGGACGATCCGTACAAACACAGCCGCAAACCATCCCCCGACGCCTACGAGCGAGAGCAAACCACCGATCTCGACGACGAAACGCCCGACGCCCCGAAGGGCATGGCACTTCACACCCGCATCCTGATTGGCCTCGGCGTCGGCGTCGCGGCCGGCGTCCTCGCGAACACGCTCCTCGGCGGCGACGATCCGCGAGTCGTCTGGACGGTGGATAATATCACCGAGCCGATCGGCACTCTCTTCCTCCGGCTGCTTTTGATGATCGTCGTCCCGCTCGTCTTCTCCTCGCTCGTCGTCGGCGTGGCCGGCATTGGCGATATCCGGAAGCTCGGACGTGTCGGCGCGAAATCGTTTGGCTACACGCTCGTCATCTCCGCCATCTCCGTCATCATCGGCATCACTCTCACGAACGTGATCAAGCCCGGCAAACGCGTCGATGCGGAGACCCGTGCCGGCCTCGAAGCCCGCTACGGAGGCGACGCCGCCAAACGCGTGGCCGACGCCACGAAAAAAACGGACGCGCCCGAGTCGGCCCTCATGCAAGTGGTGAAAACCATCGTCCCCTCCAATCCGGTCGCGGCCGTGAGCAGCGACACGCCGAACATGCTGCACCTCATGCTTTTCGCGGTCGTGCTCGGTGTGGCGGCCACGCTCGTTAGGCCGGAAACCGCCGCGCCGCTCATCTCCGCCTTGCAGGCGCTCTTCGAGATTTCCTGCAAGGTGATCGACATGATCATGAAACTCGCGCCCTATGCGGTCGCCTGTTTGCTCTTCAACAACACCGCGCGTTTCGGGATCGACCTGCTCAGCGCGCTCGGCTGGTTTTTCGCCACTGCCGTCCTCGGCTTCGCGATTCACATGTTCGGCGTCTACTCGCTTTCCGTCTGGTTCCTTTCGCGCATCAACCCGATCGAGTTTTTCCGTCGGATCAAGACGGTGATGTTGACCGCGCTCTCGACGTCGTCCTCTAACGCCACCCTCCCCACCGCGCTCCGCATCTCCGAGGAAAACCTGGGCGTGCCGCGCGAGATTAACGGGTTTGTCCTCACGGTGGGCGCGACTGCGAATCAAAACGGCACCGCACTTTACGAAGGCGTCACCGTCCTCTTCCTCGCCCAACTCGCGGGGATCGATCTCACGATTTGGCAGCAACTCGGCATCGCCTACTTCGCCATTCTGGGCGGTATCGGCACGGCCGGCGTTCCGAGCGGCTCGATTCCCTTCATCATCATCATGCTCGCGACCTACGGCATTAATCCCGCGCTCATCGCGATCATCCTCGGCGTCGATCGCATTCTCGACATGTGCCGCACCGTCTTGAACGTGAGCGGCGATCTCACCGTCGCCACCTACGTGGCGCGCTCGGAGGGTTTCGAACTCCTCGGACCGAAGACCGATCTCGCGATGCGCCGCGGCTCGTAGGCGGGAGTTTCGGCTTGTCATTCTTCTTCGCGTCAGGAAGGTCACGCGTGCTCTCTGCGATTCGTTGTCCCGCGCTCGTGCTGCTTGCCATCTCCCTTTTGCTGGTCGGCTGTGATCGGTCCCGCGCACGCATCGCCGGGAAATGGAAGGTGGAGAACAGCGGAATGGTTTGGGACTTCGCGCCCAACGGCGTGGTGAAATCCGGGGACACCGAGGGCCGCTACAGTTTTGGCGATCAGAGCCGGCTCAAGATTATCACGCCGACCGCGACCTTCGTTTATCAAATCGATTTGAAAGACGACGTCATGATCTGGCAGACGCCAGGCGGCGCGCGGACGGAGTTAAAGCGCGTGCCGTGAAGCGGCGGCCGGAGATCGCGCCCGCGCTGGCGATCAAAAAATCCGCCATCAATGGCAAGGGGTGCTTCGCCACCGTGACGCTGCGCGCACGCGGCAAGGTCGGCGAATTTACCGGCGAGAAAATTTCCAACCGCGAAGCCGCCCGTCGCGTCGCGCGCGGCGGCAAGGTCATGATCTGCGAAGTAGGCGACAACTGGAGCATCGATGCCAGCCGCAGCGGGAACGCCACCGCGTTCATCAATCACTCCTGCGCGCCGAATTGTTTCAGCCGCATCCTGCACGGCCACCTGCTTTTCTTTGCGCTGCGCGAGATCCACGCGGGCGAAGAACTCACGCTGGATTACACGCCTTCGCAGCATCCGGGCCTGCCCTGCACCTGCCGCGCGCCAAACTGCCGCGGCGTGATGAAATGAAAACGCTCTCCGCTTCCGACGCGCAATTTCTCGCCGCCTTCGAAGCCTGCGAGATGAGCGCGGCGGAGTTCGGGCATCGCCAGCATTTGCGTGTAGCCTACGTCTATCTCGCGGTCCATCCCTACGCGGAGGCGCTGGAGAAAACGGAAACCGGTTTGCGCAATCTGCTCGCCCACCTCGGCGCGCCCGCCTCGAAATATCATCACACTCTGACGGAGTCGTGGCTGCGTGCGGTCGAGCATTTCATGCAGCAGTCCGGGCCCACAACCGACTTCGAGCAATTCCTCGAAGCCGCCCATCCGCTGCTCGACCAGGACATCATGGGCACGCACTACTCGACCGACTTGCTCTGGTCGGATGCAGCCCGCGCCACGTTTGTGGAGCCGGACCTGGAACCGATCCCGCCAAGAAACGGCTAACGACACGATGGCGCCGCTGAGTTATCGGTCGCCCAAGACCGTCGTCCGAGAGAGCCCGATCCAGGGTCGCGGGCTCTTTGCCCGGTTGCCCATCGCGGGCGGCGAAATCGTGGCGGTGAAAGGCGGACACATTATCAGCCGCGAAGTTTTGCAGAAACTGCCACGCACCCTCGGAGCGTCGGAAATTCAGATCGCGGACGATTTGTTCATCGGCCCGGCGACGGAGGAGGAACGCGAAGGCTCGATGATCTTCAGCAATCATTCGTGCGAGCCGAATCTGGGACTCGCCGGAGAAATTACATTCGTGGCGATGCGCGCGATCGAGCCCGGCGAGGAATTGACGCACGATTGGGCGATGACAGACGATGACGAGAGCACGATCGGGTGCCACTGCGGAGCGGGAAACTGCCGCGGCACGATCACCGGGAAGGACTGGCAGCGCCCGGAATTGCAGACTCGCTACGCCGGATATTTCTCTCCATATTTGCAGCGGAAAATAGCCGACCTCCCATGAACCCACTCATCCGTCAGAGTTTCGTCGTCGCCGTAGCGCTCCTGCTCTGCGCGACCCAACCGCTCCGCGCGCAGGAAGACGTCGCGATCATGGACGAGATCATCGTGGAAGCGCCGTTCGATCTGCGACTGGAGCTGCCGAAGGGATCCTCGGTGGAAATCATGATCGAGCGGATGCGTTTGCGGACCGAGACGGAGCGCGCCTTGGAGTTGAAAATCGCGAATCGCGATCCCATTTCCCGATTGCTCGACCTGACGAACTACAGCCCCATCCCGCTCGGCGCGAGCGAGAGTCGCATCGACACTTTCTTCCAAGAAAACGCGCTCCGCGCCGATCTCAATCCGCGCCGCGACGATCCGCTTTCGCTTCGTCCCTGATCTCTCCTCCAGCCCTCATGTCGTCCTTTCTCTTCCGGCTCGCCGCGACCCTTTGTTTCCTCGCCGTCGCGCTGGGTGCTTTCGGAGCCCACAGCCTGAAGTCGATTTTGGAAACGAACGGTACGATCGAGGCCTGGAAGACGGCTGTGCTCTATCATCTCGCGCATGCGATCGCGTTGGTCGCATTGGCGCTCCACGGCGGGACGAATCGCGGTCCGTCGTATCTCCTGGTGGCGGGCATCGTCCTTTTCAGCGGCAGCCTGTACGCGCTCGCGCTCACAAATGTTCGCTGGCTGGGCGCCATCACTCCACTCGGCGGGCTCTGTTTTCTGGCGGGTTGGGCCTGGCTGATCTTCTCGCCACCTCGCTGACCGCTGGTTTGGGAGAGAGCTTGTCCGCGACGGGCTGCCACTGTTACGTTCCCCTTCTCTAAACATGCTCGATGCTTTCCTCGAAACGCGGGAACCAGTCGCGACCGGCGTCGCATTTGTCCTGACCTACCTCGTCGCGCTGGGCCTGGGACGCTTTTTGAAACGTCGCGCCGGCGTGCGGCTGGGCATTTTTTACCAGCTCTTCGCTCTCACCCTCGCCTTCTTCGTGGCGCTGAATGTCTGGGGCCTCGAAGCCTCGTGGCGCGGTCATGTGGGCGCGCTGCTCGTGCTGCTCGCGACCGGGTTCCTGGTCGCGCTGCTCGATCGCTATTTGTGGGACTCCTATTTCGGGAAGCGACGTGGGGTCGTGATCCCGAAATTGCTCCGCGATACGGTGGCGATGTTGCTTTTTCTGATCGCACTCCTGCTTGTGCTCAGCATCGGATACCAAGCGCAGACGCAGCTCAAGGGTGTGCTCGCGGGCTCCGGGGTGGCGGCGATCATCCTCGGTTTTGCAGCGCAAAATCTGATCAGCAGCTTGATCGCGGGGATGTCGTTGCAAATCCAGCGGCCCTACAAGGTGGGCGATTGGTTAAAACTCGGCGACACCTACGGCGAGGTGGTCGAGATCCGCTGGGGCGCGACGCGGCTGCGGACAAACGACGCGATTTATCTTCACATCCCGAATAACGAGATCGTCAAACAAACGATCACGAATCTGAGTTATCCGAGCGTGGTCCACTCGATGCGCATCCAGGTGGGCGCGGATTACACCGTCCCGCCCAATCGCGTGAAGGACGCGCTCCTCCGCGCGACCTCCCACGCGGAACGCGTGCTGCCCGAGCCGCCGCCGAAAGTTTTCCTGAAGGATTTCGGCGAATCGTCGATCACCTACGAGATCAAGTTCAACATGGCGAGCCACGCCTTTTACAACGACATCTGCGACGCGATCCGCACGAATATCTGGTACGAATTTCGCCGCCAGAAAATCAACATCCCCTTCCCCATCCGGACCCTGCAGGTGCAACGCAAACCGGCTTCGCCCACGCAGGGCCTGCGCGAAAAAGCGCGCGCCATGCTCCGCCAGGAACCGCTCTTCTCGTGTCTCAACGATGAGCAAATCGAACGACTGATGCAGGAGGCGGAGGTGAACCATTTCGGACGCGGCGAGGCGTTGATCGAGGAAGGGAGCGATGGCGATTCGATGTTCGTGCTCCTGCGCGGGACGGCGCAGGTCTTCGTCTCGAAGGGTGGAGCGGCGCTCCGGGTGGGAAGCTTGCGCGCGGGCGAATGCTTCGGCGAAATGTCGCTCCTGACCGGCGAGAAACGCATGGCCACGGTGCGGGCCGAGAAAGACTGCGAGGTGGTCGAGGTTAGCAAACCGGTGATGGGCGAACTGCTGCGTGCGGCGCCGGCGTGTCTGGATCAGTTGAGCAGCCTGCTCGCGCACCGCAAGATCGAGACGGAAGGCGTGCTGAAGGAAGCGCAGTTGCCGAGCGAACACGCGAAGCGGCAACGCGAATACACGGCCTCGTTCGTGGCGCGGCTGCGCTCGTTTTTCGAGCTCTAGCTCTTCCTCTTAGTCTGAATCTCTTCCGCGCGATCGGAAAAATTGAAGATTAAGAGGTAGCGGAAGAGGAAGATCGAGAGGGGAGATAGCCGTTGCCAGAAAGGCAAAACTCCCTAGAGTCCCCCACTTCCAATCCGACCCATCTATGACCCTCCTAGCCCTCTCGTTCCTCGACTTCGGCGTGACGCTTTCCATGCTTTGCGCTGCCGCCGGCCTCGTTTTCGCTTTTGTTCTCATTAAAGCCGTCATCAGTCGCTCCGCCGGTAACAAACGGATGCTCGAAATCGCGGGCGCGATCGAGGAAGGCGCGAAGGCGTATCTGCGCCGTCAGGTCATCACGATCAGCGCAATCGCAGGGGTGATTTTTGTCCTCTTGTTCTTCTTCATGCCGGTCGCCCCGGCGGCGACAGCGATCGGTTTCCTGATTGGCGCGTCCTGTTCTCTGGCAGCCGGTTATATCGGAATGCGGATCGCGGTACTGGCCAATGTGCGCACCACACAGGCGGCCAGCAGCTCGCGCACTTTGGCGCTGCGGGTGGCGTTTAACGGTGGTGCGGTGACCGGACTTCTGGTGGTCGGCCTGGCACTGCTTGCGGTCGGAATTTTCTACACCATCGCCGGCAAGATGGTCGGACATGAGCTCGCGGTGCGCAGCCTGATCGGCCTCGCACTCGGCGCCAGTCTCATTAGCGTTTTCGCACGACTCGGCGGCGGCATTTACACCAAGGCGGCCGATGTGGGAGCGGATCTGGTCGGCAAGATCGAGAACACCCTCGAGGAAGACGATCCCCGCAATCCGGCCACGATTGCCGATAACGTGGGCGACAACGTGGGCGATTGCGCCGGCATGGCGGCGGACGTGTTCGAGACCTATGCGGTCAGCTTGATCGGCGCGATTTTGATCGGCGCGCTCACGATCGCGAACGATCCCGCGGCGGTGATTTATCCCTTCGTCCTCGGCGGCATTTCCGTCCTCGGCGCGGTCCTCGGGATCGTTTTCGTTAACGTCACGAACTTGAAACCCGCCACGGCTCTGATGGGCTCCGTCGGCGCGAGCGCGCTCGTCTCCGCGATCCTTTTCTGGCCGGCGACGCACATGATGTTCCCGAACGGCGTCACCGTGGGCGGCATCGCGCGTTCCACAAACTCTCTTTATCTCGCCGCGCTCGTCGGTCTGGCCCTCACCGGCATCGTGGTCTTGATCACGAATTACTACACGTCCACCGCCTACCGACCGGTGCGGAAAATCGCCAAAGCCTCCGAGACCGGCCACGCCACCAACATCATCGCCGGCCTCGCCATCGGCCAGCACGCCACCGCGCTGCCGGTCGCTTTTATTGGCCTCTCCATCTTGCTCAGCTTTCACTTTGCCGGTCTCTACGGCATCGCGATCGCCGTCATGAGCATGCTCTCGATGTCCGGCATCATCATCTCGCTCGATGCTTTCGGCCCGATCACCGACAACGCCGGCGGCATCGCGGTGATGAGCGAATTGCCGAAAGAAGTGCGCGATACCACGGACGAACTCGATCAGGTCGGCAACACCATGAAAGCGGTCACGAAAGGCTACGCGATCGCGTCCGCCGGACTCGCCGCACTCGTCCTCTTCGGGTCGTATGTGGAGGAATTGCGCGCGCACTTCATCGCCACCGGCCGCGCTTACACCT
>JBDSNB010000083.1:0-19344 GCA_039915555.1 Chthoniobacterales bacterium
TCGGCGAGCACGATCTCGATCTTCACCTTGGGCAGGAAATCGACCGTGTACTCGCTTCCGCGATAAATTTCGGTGTGCCCTTTTTGGCGGCCGAAGCCTTTCACCTCCGTCACGGTCATGCCCTCGATTCCGAGTTCGGCGAGCGCTTCTTTGACTTCCTCGAGTTTGAACGGCTTGATGATGGCTTCGAGTTTTTTCATGGCGAATTGGGTTGGCGTGACGGGAAAATCGCGAACTGAAAACTTCACCGACGCACGGCTGTAATAACAACGCGCCTCGCGCGGTGCAACTCCGAAATTCCGCAATCGCGGCATGTTTCGCGAGCGCGATCTGTTGCCGCGCGGACGCACCGGTTTATACTGCGAACGAATGCCGTCCGACCCTTTCGTTCATCTCCACCTGCACACCGAATACTCGCTCCTCGACGGTGCGATCCGGATGAAGGAGCTGATGGAAAAGGCGGCGGAATTCGGGATGCCCGCGGTGGCGATGACGGATCACGGGAATCTTTTTGGCGCGATCGAGTTTTATCAGGCGGCGGAGGACGCGGGGATCAAACCCATCATTGGGTGCGAGGCTTATATGGCGCCGGGTTCGATCTCGGACCGCCCGAATAATCAACGCGATGCCGCCTATCACTTCACGCTCCTGGCGAAGGATGAAACGGGCTACCGAAACCTCGTGAAGTTGATCTCGACCGCGCACCTCGACGGGATGCACTACAAGCCGCGGATCGATCGCGAACTGCTCGCGGCGCGCGTGGAAGGATTGATCGGGATGAGCGGTTGCCTGAAGGGCGAGATTAACATGGCGATCCAGTCGGATAATTTGGCGAAAGCGCGGGCGAGCGCGGCGGAGTTTCGCGATATTCTGGGCGCGGAAAATTTCTTTCTCGAGTTGCACGACCACGGCATCGAGGCGCAGCAAAAATGCAACTGCGCGCTGCCGGGAATCGCGAAGGATTTGGGGCTCGGCCTGGTGGCCGCGAACGATGTGCATTTCCTGGAGCGGAGCCATCACGAGGCGCACGATGTCATGATCTGCATCGGCACCGGGAAGATGGTGCATGACGAGCGGCGGATGCGTTACACGCCGGAGCTTTACTTCAAATCGGCCGCGGAAATGAGGGCGCTTTTCCCGGATCACCCGAGCGCGATCACGAACACGCTCGCGATTGCGGAGCGCTGCAATCTGAAGCTGGAATTCAACAAATCGAAGTACCCGGAGTACCCGGCGCCGGAAGGCAAAACGCGCGAGGTTTATCTGCGCGAACTTTGTTACAAGGGGTTGAGCGAACGCTACGGCGAGCGGACGGACAGCGAGCTGATCAAGCGGCTCGATTACGAGCTCGATGTGCTGGAGACGAGCGGATTCGTCAGCTATTTCCTGATCGTTTGGGACTTCATCCACTACGCGAAGCAACGCGGGATACCGGTGGGGCCGGGGCGCGGGTCGGCGGCGGGATCGATGGTCGCATACGTGCTCGGAATTACGGATGTCGATCCACTCCAGTTCAATCTTCTCTTCGAGCGCTTTTTGAATCCGGAACGCGTCTCGCCACCGGATATCGACGTCGATTTTTGCGAAGCGCGCCGCGGCGAAGTGCTGGAATACGTGCGGCAAAAATATGGCGAGCGCCGTGTTTCGCAGATCATCACTTTTGGAAAGCTGAAAGCGAAGAGCGTGGTGCGCGATGTCGGCCGCGTCATCGGCTTGTCGTACGGCGAGGCGGATCGGATCGCTAAGATGATTCCGAACGAGCTCAACATCACGCTTAACGGAACTGACAAAGTCGATCCGGAAACCGGTGAAACGCAGCACACGCCCGGAGCGATCGACAAGAACCTGGATTTGAAGCAGGCAATCGAGACGGAGCCTTCCGTGCGGCAGCTTTGGGATTACGCGACGGTTCTGGAAGGTTTGTCGCGGAATGCCGGCGTGCACGCGGCCGGCGTGGTAATCGGTGATCGCGATCTTTCGGATTACGTGCCGCTCTGTCGCGACAGCAAGGGCACGGACGTGATCAGCCAATTCGCGATGGGTCCTCTGACTGATCTCGGGATGCTGAAGATGGATTTCCTAGGCCTGAAAACGCTGACCGTGATCGAGGACACATTGACTTTGGTTCGCGCGCGCGCTCCGGATTTCGCGATCAATAAAGTTCCGCTGACGGATGAAGGGACTTTCGCGTTGCTGAATCGCGGCGAAACGATCGGCATTTTCCAACTCGAATCCGGTGGGATGACGAGTCTTTGTAAAAATTTCGATGTCCAAAAAATCGACGACATCATCGCCTTGATCGCGCTTTATCGGCCGGGCCCGATGGAGCTGATCCCGGATTTCATCAAGCGGAAGAAAGGGCTCACGAAAATAAAGTACGAGCATCCGCTGCTCGAAGAAGTGTGCGCGGATACCTACGGGCTGATGATTTATCAGGAGCAGGTGATGGCGGCGGCCAATCTCCTGGCCGGCTACTCGTTAGGGCAATCGGATTTGCTCCGGCGTGCGATGGGAAAGAAGGATCGCGCGAAAATGGCGAAGGAACGGGCCACGTTCATCGCGGGTTGCGCCTCGACGAACGGGATCAAGGAGAAGAAGGCGAACTCGATCTTCGATCTGCTCGAAAAATTTGCCGGCTACGGATTCAACAAGAGCCACAGCGCGGCTTACGGTGTGATCAGTTATCAGACGGCGTATCTGAAGGCGAATTATCCGGTGGAGTTCATGGCGGGGTTGTTGAGCAACGAGATCAATAACACGGACAAAATTTCAATTTTCGTGGGTGAGTGCAAACGGATGGGCATTCCGATTTTGCCGCCGGATGTGAATCGGAGTGGGTTGAAGTTTACGCCGGAAGCGACGGCGGATGGGATGGCAATCCGCTTTGGGTTGGCCGCGATCAAGAACGTGGGGCAGGGGGCGATGGAGTCGGCGATCGCGGAACGCGAAAACGGGGGAGCGTTCGCTTCCCTGGAGGATTTTTGTGCGCGACTCGATTCGCGGGTCGCGAATCGCAAGATGCTGGAGAGTCTGGTGAAAGCGGGGGCGTTTGATTTTCTGGAGCGCGAGCGGGCGGAGTTGTTCGATTGCGTGGAGGATGCGCTGGCGGCGGCGGCGGCTTCGCATCGCGATCGAGCCAGCGGGCAGGTTTCGCTTTTTGATGATTTGCCGGCGGCACCGCCGAAGACCGGGGCGCGAGCGGTGACGCCGTGGACGCAGCATGAGGCGATGTCGTTCGAGAAGGAGTTGCTCGGGTTTTATGTCACGGGGCATCCGTTGGACGCTTATGCGGGCGGGATCGCAGCGGCGAAGTATCTGACAATTGTATCGTTAGGGGAATTGCCGGATCGGGCGACGTTTCGGATCGCGGGCGCGCTCACGCAGGTGGACAAGAAGTTCACGAAGAAGGAGGGGAAGCCGTTTGCGGTCGTTTGGCTGGAGGATGTGACCGGGCAACTGGAGGTCGTGTTGTGGAACGAGGTCTACGTGAAGGTGACCGAGGCGTTGGTGCCGGGCCGCGTGATCGCGATCAAAGGGACGGTGGATAAACGCGATGATTCGGTGCGCGCGACAGCGCAGAAGGTGAAGATCTTGCAGCCGGATGCGGAGACGCCGGTCGTGGAAAGCAATGGAACGAATGGCGAGGATACGCGAGGCGAAGTGAGCGCGATGGTTTTGCGATTTACGCCGGGGGTGACGGCGGAGGAGTTGCAGGAGGTGCGGCAGATTCTTGGGACGTCGCCGGGTTTTACCGCGGTGCGTTTGATGTTTGAAAGACCGGATGGCGAGTGGCTGCGGCTCGATGCGGGGAACGGACTGCGGGTGGATGCTTCGACGGAGTTGCGCGAGAAGCTGGCGCGCTGGCTTTAGCGCGCGCGTCTTAGGGTTTTACGGCGTTGGCGGGCGGGAAGGCGAGGCGAACGGGATGCTCTTGGCCGAGGCGAGATTCGAGCTGTTGGCGGAGCGTGGTTTCGGCTTCGACCAGGAGGTCGCTTTGCGCGGCCTTCGCACGTGCCAGAGCGGAAAGCGCTGCGAATTCTTTTTCGAGATCGGCGGCGGAGATGCGATTCCAGTAGCCGTTTTCAAATTCGAGCACGTCCACTTGCTGTTGCTCGACGGTGAGGATTTTTGCATGCGGCAGTTCCACCACGACTTCGCTTTCGCGCACATCGACGGTGAGATTTTCGCGGAGATCGAAGCCGGCTTTGATGTGGAAGGTGCCGTGCAGTTTGATCCGCTTCGTGCTGCCGGCCCAGGTGTGCATGAATTCGTGGTCGACTTCCGTCTGGCGCGAGAGGACGGCGAGTTCGGCGACGGCGCTGGTCTGTTCGAAATAAACGCGATCGTGAATCGTGACGCGCGGTTGCAGCTGCGCGAGTTCGATGAAAGCGTCGCGCGCCTTGCTCGCGAGACGTTCGAGTTCGGCGCTGCCGGCGCGGGCGTTGCGCATCGGCCAGGTTTCGATGCGCCAGAAAACAAACGCGCCGATGAACGCAATCAGCAAAAAGATGAGGGTGAAGGCGAGCGCCCAGGAGAATTTCCGGACAGGCCGCGAGTTCGGTTCGTTCATCGCATCAACTGCCAAAAAAAGTACCGCCCCCCGCGCCCGAAGGCACGAAGGGCGGCTGTTCCCCCCAGAACAATTGTTTACCCGCCAGAATCAAAGCACTTTTTATGCAAAGCCCAGCGTGGTGTCGTAAAAAGTTCTAAACCTGCGCAGGAAGTACTCGCGATGCGGAAGCGTCGCAAGAACTTTTTCGGAAGTTGTGCGACGTGCGGCGGTGTTTGTCCTAGAGTGCCGGCGGTGAAACTTGGCCTGCGCTACAAGACGATTTACTGCTACGAACGGGCCGTCGGTTTTTCGCCCCATGCCTTGCGGCTTTTCCCGCGGGCGGATCGTTTTCATCGGGTGCGGCGCTTGGAGTTTCTGGCCAATGGCGGAGCGACGGTGCGTTATGGGCGGGACGTTTTCGACAATCTGGTCGCGTTCTGTTCGTTCCCGGAAAAAATGCGCGACCTGTCGTTCGAACTGGAGATCGATCTCGATCTAGAAAAGAAGGACGCGTTCGATTTCATCCTTGATGCGGAAGCGGTCGACCTGCCGTTTTTCTATGACGACGAGGTGGCGGAATTGCTGGCGCCTTACCGGCGACGGCAGACGACTGGCGCGTTGGACATTCCGGGCTGGAAACCACCGGGCGAGGGCGAGCGTTGCGGAACAGTGAGCGGACTGGTGGCGCTGAACCAGGCGATGCATCAAGGCATCGGCTACGAACGGCGTGAGGAAGGGCCGGCGCTGGCACCAACGGAGACGTTGCGGCGCGGGCGGGGGGCGTGTCGCGATGTGGCAGTGTTGCTGGCGGAGCTGCTGCGTGCGCAGGGACTGGCGGCGCGGCTCGTGAGCGGGTATTTGCGCGAGGCGGATGCGAAATCGAAACGCGCGGAAGGATCGCTGCACGCGTGGACGGAGGTTTATCTACCAGGCGCGGGATGGGTGGGAATGGACGCGACCAATGGCGTTTTTTGTAATCACAATTTCATCGGGGCGGCGGTGGGTTTGCGGCCGGCGGATGTGACGCCGATCGATGGAAAATATTTCATGGAGGAGGGCGAAGTGCGTTCGGAGATGACGTGCCGGCTGGAGTTGTTGCAGCTGTGAGGCGGAGTTTGGCGGACGCATGTTGACTGAATTGCAGTTGCGGGATTTCCGCTGCTTTGCCGCGCTGAGAGTGGAGTTCGCACCGGGCTTTAATTTTTTTCTCGGGGCGAACGGCCAGGGGAAGACATCGATCCTGGAAGGCGCCTGCGTGCTGGTGCGCTTGCAATCGCAACGCAGTGCGACGCTCGCGCCTGCCATCCGTATTGGGGAAAAATCTTTTACGGTCAGCGGCACGCTCGATGAGCACTTGCTGGAATTTCGCTACAGCGCGTTGCGACGGAAACTCTCCTTCGATCATGTCGAACAGAAGAGCGTGGCGGAGTATTTGCGGCTCGGACGGGTGGTGTCGTTGGCGAATACGGATATCGAGATGGTGCGGGGCGGTTCTGAATTTCGGCGACGGTTTCTCGATTTTTTGGGGACGCAAACCGAGCCGGGTTATCGGCCGACACTGCGCGCGTATGAGCGGGCTTTGCGTTCGCGGAACGCGCTTTTGAAATCGCCTTCCCCGAAGCCGCGTGAACTGGCGGCCTACGATCTACCCTTGCTCGAGCACGGCGCGAAACTTTCTGCGCTGCGCGCGCACTTGGTCGCGCGTCTGAGCCCAAAGGCGAGCGCAGCGCATCGCGAGATCTCTGGAGTGAACGAATCGCTCAGCCTGACCTTCGCGCCCGGGAACGCGGAAGATTTTCCCGCCGATCTCGCCCGCACGAGCGCGCAGGAATTGCGTCGGCGGCAGACGGTGGTGGGGCCGCACCGCGATGACCTCACACTTTTGGTGGATGGAAAACCGGCAGCGCAATTTGCTTCCGAAGGACAACAGCGAACGGTGGCGCTGGCTTTGAAGATCGCGCAGGCGCGCGTTTTCAGCGCGGAGGAAGGCGCGGCGCCGTTGCTTTTGATCGACGATATTTTTGGCGAGCTCGATCCGACGCGGCGGAATCGGCTGCTGGAAGCGTTGCCGCGTGATGCGCAAAAGCTGGTGACGGCGACGGCGCTCCAATGGCGCGAGACGCCGGTCGACGGGCCGGTCTTTGAGTTGCGTGAGCGGCAACTGGTGGCGGTCGGCGTTGGGTAGGAATTCCGCCGTGTGGGGAGACCCGCTTGCGGAGGTCTGGGACGAGCCTTCTATTTTCACATGCGTAATAAAGGGGAGGGCATTCCGCTAAGCCTCGCTGGCTCGATGCTGGTGGCGCACCCGAACATGCTGGATCCGAATTTCCGGCGCGCGGTCCTTTTCATTTCGGCGCACGACCAGACGGAAGGCGCGATGGGCGTGATCTTGAACCGGCCGCTCGACAAGCAGGTCGCGGAGTTGGTGGGCGACACGCCGCCGGACGGCTTGGAGGATGTGCCGGTGTTTCTAGGCGGGCCGGTGGGGAAGAATCAACTCATGTTCGCGGCTTTCGAATGGGAGGATGCGCAAGGGCTGCGGCTCAATCACAACGTTCAGATCGAGGAGGCGCATGGCCGGGTGGAGAGCGATCCGTCGTCGATTCGCGCCTTCGTGGGGTACGCGGGCTGGAGCGCGGGCCAACTGGAAGCGGAGATGAAAGAGAACGCGTGGATTTTGCACAAACCGACGCGGGCCGCACTGGCGCCGGAGCGTCTGCCGAAGCTTTGGTTCGAGATCATGCGCGGTCTCGGGCCGTGGTTTAAAATGCTGGCCGCGGCGCCGGACGACCCGTCTTTGAACTAGTGAGTGGTGATCGGTGGATGGTAAATTTCACTCGTCGCGCCGTTCGGTTCCACTTATCACTATTCACTTTCTCACCATTCACATTTCAAAAAAATGATCATCGGCGTCCCTAAAGAAATTAAAGAACAGGAACATCGCGTCGGCCTCGTGCCCTCCACGGCCACCACGCTGACCCGTCGCGGCCACCAGGTGCTGGTGCAAAAAGGCGCCGGCCTCGGCTCTGGTTATCCGGACCAGGATTACGTCGACGTGGGCGCGACGATCATCGACACGGCGGAGGAGGTTTTTCGCCAGGCAGAGATGATCGTGAAAGTGAAGGAGCCGCTGAAGGCGGAGTACCCCTTGCTGCGGAAGGGGCAGATTCTTTTTACATATCTGCACCTGGCAGCGAGCCGGCCCCTCACGGATGCGCTGCTCGCTTCGGGAGTGACGGGCGTCGCCTACGAGACGATTCAGGTCGGGAACAAATTACCTTTATTAGAACCGATGAGCGAGATCGCAGGGCGGATGTCGGTGGTGATGGGGGCGTATTATCTCGCGAAGCACAATGGCGGGAACGGCGTGCTCCTCGGCGGCGTGCCGGGTGTCATGCCGGGCCGCGTGGTCGTGATCGGCGGCGGCACTTCGGGTGTGAACGCGGCGCGGATGGCGGTGGGATTGAACGCGGACGTGACGATTTTGGAAGTGGACGGCGAGCGAATGCGCTTTTTGGATTTGACGATGCAGAACGTGAACACTCTTTATTCTAACGAAGCCAATCTCACGAGCATGCTGGCCACGACCGATCTCTTGATCGGTGCGGTTTTGGTGCCGGGAGCGAAGGCGCCCAAGCTCGTCACGCGTGAAATGTTGAAGGTGATGCGACCCGGGAGTGTCTTCGTGGACATCGCGATCGACCAAGGCGGCTGCGCCGAAACTTCGCGCGCCACCACGCATCACGATCCGGTTTACGTAGAGGAGGACGTGATCCATTACTGCGTGGCGAATATGCCCGGGGCGTATGCCCGCACTTCCACCCAGGCGTTGAGCAATGCGACTGCGCGTTACGTAGAGTTGCTGGCCGATTTGGGACTGGAGGCGGCTTGCAAAAAACAGCCGACGCTCACGGGCGGGATTAACACCCGGGATGGCCGGCTAACGCTGCAGGCGGTGGCCGACGCGCACGGCCTGCCGTACGAGCCCGCGTTTTAATCTACATTTTGTCTGGACCCCGTCAGCGTAATCGCTAGGGTGCGCAGGTCCAAAACGAAGGGTTGCTTCGAATCAACTCTCGTCCACAATAGGGCACCTATCCTAATTATGAAGAAATACCTCTGTATCCTAGCCAGTGCTGCACTCTTTACCGCGTGCGAGCAAAAAACCGAAACCGTCACCCCTGCTGCTCCTGCCGATGCGACCCATCATGACACCACCGTTGTGAACCCGCCGGCTGCCGTCGCACCGAAGACCGAGACCAACACGACGATCGTGAATCCGACTCCGGCTGAAACCAAGACCGAGACGAACACGACCATCAACCAAGCGCCTGCGGCGACTCCGAACCCCTAGTCACAGGGTTTCTTAAAACTTGCTAAGTCTTCCCGCAGCTTCGGCCGCGGGAAGACCTTTGCTGTACGGCTGCAATTAGCGCGTCTCTCTCGCGCGGATTCGTGGTAAGAGCGGCGTGTGAGCCAGCCTCCCTCAGCGCCTCGACTACGCTTCGGCCATGCCCGGCGTTTGACCCGGCCGACGGAATTTTCGCGTGTCCGGACGGAAGGCGACGCGCAGCGCGGAAAGCTGCTCGTTCTCGGAGTTTTGGACAACGGCTCCGACGCGGTTTCCCGCGCCGGTTTCGTGACTTCGAAGCGGGTGGGCGCTGCCGTGGTGCGTAATCGAGTGCGGCGGCGATTACGGGAGATCGTGCGGCGCCATCAAGGCGAACTTCGAGCCGGGCTCTGGATTGTTTGCATCGCGCGCCCCGCGGCCGCACGCGCCAGCTATGGAGCGCTGGAAGATGAGTGGTTGCGTCTCGCAAAGCGCGCTTTTATTCTAGCGCCCTCATGCTCCTGATCGTCCGATTTCTCATCCGCGCCTATCAGGTGACGATCTCGCCTGTGCTCTCGTGGCTGGGTGGACCAGGGAGCGGTTGTCGTTTTCAGCCGACTTGTTCGCACTACTTTCTAGAGGCGGTGCAAACGCACGGAGTGCTGCGCGGAAGCTGGCTGGGCTTGAAGCGTTTGGGGCGTTGCCAGCCCTGGGGTGGCGAGGGACATGATCCGGTGCCGCCGGTGCATGCGAACCACCTCGTTTGTGAATAGCCCGTCGGCGCGTTTTTATGGACCGACAAGCATGGATTGCCGTTACGCTTTGCGTTCTCGGACTCGTCGGCTGGCAGGTCTACATGACGCGGAACGCGCCGCCGAAGCCGACCACACCGGTGCCGGCGGTGGCGACCGCATCGCCCGGGCCTGAGTCGGCGGCCGCCGGTCCCAGCATCGCGCCGGTAACTCCTGCGCCCGGTGGCGCGGTCCCGCCCGCAGCTGTCACCACCGAGCCTGCGGTGGCTTTTGCGGAGAAGACGGAAGCGCTGAGCAATCCCGACGTGGAGCTGCGCCTAACGAATCGCGGTGGCGGCATCAGCGAAGCGCATCTTCTCCATCACGCGGGCGAAGGGGGGAAGGGCAAGGTGACTTTGAACGCGTCCGACCGTTTGCCGATCGGCGCGCTCGTGGAACAGCCGCTCACTCCATCCTTGCCGGAATTTGCGATGACGCGGCAGGGCGACGGCAGTGTGCAATTCGAGCGCACCACGCCGGAGGGCATCATGGTGCGGAAACGCTTCTCCTTCCTGCCGGCCAGTGCGGGGAAAGATAATTATCTGGTCGAAATGCAGGTCGATTTCCGGAACGGGGGCTCCCAGCCTTACACGAACCCCGGTTACTTCATCGGTCTCGGTTCGACGGCTCCGATTCACCCAAAAGACATGACCGTCTACACGCGGCTCGTCTGGCTGGTCGGCGGAAAACCGAAGGCGACCGACGTGAACTGGTTCGCCTCGCAAAAGTATCCGATCGTGGGAATCGAAAAGCGGGCCGAGCAAAAAGTTTTCCAGGAAAAGGTGAACGGCGCGGAGTGGGGCGCGGTAAGCAATCAGTTCTTCACTTCGATCGTTACGCCGCTGGATGGGAAGGGCGCGGAAATGTGGGCGCGGCCTTTCGAGGTGCCGCATCCGGATTCGCCGCCGCTACTCGGAATGGAAGGCGCGATGGGCATGCCGGGCTTCGTCCTGCAGCCCGGGCAGTCGAACACGCAGCGTTTCCAGATTTACGCCGGTCCGAAACTCTACGCGCGGCTCGCGAGGCTCGAGCACGGAGAAGCCGAGATCATGAATTTCGGTTTCTTCAAGTTGATCAGCCAGGCGCTGCTGAACTTCCTGAACCTCCTGCACGGCTGGGTGAAGAACTACGGCTTCGCCATTATCCTGCTCACGGCCTGCGTGAAGGGCGTCCTCTGGCCCCTGCAAAACAAGGCTAACAAGTCGATGCGCCGCATGTCCGCGCTCGCGCCGAAGATGCAGGAGCTGAAGACGAAGTACAAAGATGACCCGACGAAGATGAACACGGAAGTCATGAAGCTCTACAAAGAGCATGGCGTGAATCCGGTCGGCGGGTGTCTGCCGATGCTGATCCAGATTCCGATTTTCTTCGGACTCTTCAGCATGCTCGGGCAGGCGGCGGAATTACGAAACGCCTCCTTCCTCTGGGTGCGCGATCTTTCCCAGCCCGACACCCTCTTCACGATTCCGGGTCTCGGTTTTATCCCGTTCCTCGGCAACCCGCCGTTCGGCCTCCCGTTTAACGTCCTGCCCATCGTGATGGGCCTCTCGAACGTCTGGCTCATGCGCATGACGCCGAACACCGGGGACGCCATGCAACGGCGCGTCATGATGTTCATGCCGCTGATTTTTTTGGTTTTTTGCTACAATTTCGCCGCGGCGCTGGCATTATATTACACCACGCAGAACTTGTTCACGATTCTGCAGCTCTGGCAGAATAAGCGGCAGCCGCTGCCGGTGATCGCGACTGCAGCGCCGACAGTAAAGCGTGGCAAAAAGGGGAAATCATGACGCCGAAAGAATTACTCGATACGATCCTCGGCTACCTCGGTTTTGTGGTGCAGATCGAAGAAACGAAGAGCGAAGGCGGGAATCTCACGCTCCAGCTTTACACTGAGGAAAGTGCGCGCCTGATCGGCCACGAAGGCGAAACGCTGGAGGCAATCCAGTTTCTGCTCAACCGGCTCGTCCAGGCAAAAGACCGGGACGCTGCGAAGGTCATCGTGGATTGCGAGATGTATCGCTCCATGCGCGAGGATCGCATCGTGCAACGCGTGCGTGAACTCGCGGAGCGGGTGCGCAACAGCGGGCGTTCGCTCCAACTCGAGCCCATGAATTCCTACGAGCGGCGAATCGTGCACAATGCCTTTAAGGACGATCCGGATGTCGCGACCTGGAGTCCGAATGATTCCGCGCGGATCAAGCAGATCACGCTGATGAAGCGCAAGCCGACGCAGGAGCCGACCGCGCAGTAGAGGGCGGTGAGACGCAGAAAACGCTCTTGCCCCGGCGTGGTGCGTCGCCGGGCCGAGCGTGCTTACTCGCCCATCTGGAACACAATCTTCCCGCCGCGTTTGTTCTGCATCGCGTGTCGCACCGAGGCAGTCGCCTCGTCTAACGAGTAGACGGCATCCACCTTCGTTCGCAGCAAACGGCGTTGCGCCATCTCGAAGAGCGGGGCGAAAGTCTCGACCCGTTGCGCAGGCGTCGCCGCTTCATACCATTTGTTCACCCAAAAGCCGGTGAACTTCAGGTTCTTGAAAATCAGCATCCCGTTCGGGATCGTGAGCGGCTTCAAGCCCATCGCGCCATAGGTCACCATGGTGCCATCCGCCGCCAGCGCCTTCGCGAGATGCAGCGCGCTCGGCCCGCCCACCGCATTGAGTGCGAGACGAATGGGCGCGCCGCCGGTTGCTTCTGCGACCTGCTCGCGCAAGTCGTCGCCGTCGATCAGGACAACGTCGCCGCCTTCCGCGCGCAGTTCGTCCACCAACTCCGTCCGGCGCACGACGTTCACACTTTTGTAGCCCAGCGCGCGCGCGATCTGAATCGCGGCGCGGCCCGCGGCAGAATTGGCCGCGTTTTGGATGAACCAATCGCCGCTCTGAAGTGGAACGAAATCATGCAGCATGCGCCAGGCGGTGATCGGGTTCACCTTTAACATCGCCGCTTGCACCGGTTCGATTCCCGCCGGCACGACCACGAGCTTCTCCGCCTTCGCCGCGCAGGCTTCCCGCCACGTTCCGAGATTATGGGGCAGTAGCACTCGATCACCGATTGCGACTCCGCTCGCTGCGCTGCCCAACTCCACCACTATCCCCGCGCCTTCCATCCCGGGAGTCGCGGGTAACGTCGGCCGCACCGGATATTTCCCCTCGATGGCGTTGATGTCCGCGGGATTGAGCGGCGCCGCTTCCATTCGCACAACCGCTTCGTCGGCCGCGGGCGTGGGCCACGGTTGCTCGACCACGCGAAGAACTTCCGCGGGATTTCCGTGCGTTTCATAAACCGCGGCGCGTATTGTTTTGCTCATCAGAATGTCTCCCGTCGCCCAGCCTACAGTGAACGATCCGGCCAGCAATTTGCAAAGCGGCGCCCGGATCGCGTTGCTTGGGATGGCGGTCAACTTCATCTTCGCGATCGCGAAGATCACCGCGGGCGTGCTTGGGAACGCTTACGTTCTGATCGCTGATGGGATCGAGTCCGCGCTCGATGTCGGCGGTTCGCTCATCATCTGGGGCGGATTGAAATTTGCCGCCCGCCCGCCGGATGCCACCCATCCCTATGGGCACGGGAAAGCGGAACCCGTGGCGGCAGCGATCGTGGCAGTAGGCGTGCTGGCCGCGGCCTTCGGTTTGGCCATCCAGAGCGCGCGCGAGATTTTCATGCCGCATCATGCACCCGCACCCTTCACCCTCGTGGTGCTCATCGTGGTCGTCCTCGTAAAGGAAACGCTTTATCGCTTCGTCATCCGCATCGGGCGCAACGTCGAGAGCATGGCGGTGCAAACCGACGCCTGGCATCATCGCTTTGATGCCCTGACTTCGATCGCGGCCTTCGTCGGGATTTCGATCGCGCTCCTCGGAGGTGAGGGCTGGGAAAGCGCGGATGATTGGGCCGCGCTCTTCGCGTGCGCGCTAATCGCCACGAATGGCTGGCGACTACTCGTGCCCGCTTTGCACGAGATCCTCGACACCGCGCCGAGCGGTGATGTGTCCGCGATCATTCGCCAGGCCGCGGAGGGCGTGGCGGGTGTGCGCGAGGTCGAGAAGTGTCTGGTGCGGAAAATGGGGCTGAATTTCTACGCCGACCTGCATGTGCGGGTGGATGGCTCGATCTCGGTGCGCGCTGGACACGACATCGCGCATGAAGTGAAAAACGCGATCCGCGCGACCGATGCGCGAATTGCCGACGTGCTGGTTCACGTGGAACCGGCGGAGTCAGGTCGCGTTTAGAGCGGCCCGGTTCGCAGGAGCGTGTCGAGCGCCTGCGCCAACGACTGCCGTGCACTTGAAATTTGCCGGGCGAAGGAAACGAACCGCCCGATGGCGGCGGGCCGGAGAAGCAGATGCTGGAAGAGTGGAAGAAACGGCGTGCGCTGGCGTTTCACGTCGAATAACACATGTGGCGGAGCCGGAAAGGGGGCGCCGGGCGTGTCGCTGATCGCGCGCAGCGAAATCATAGGCACGCCCGCCGCCGCGCACGCGGCCGCGATGAACTCCGTTTCCATATCGACTGCATCGGCGCCTTCAGCCGCCAGCACCGCGCGTTCGGCGGCCGCATCGACCATCTCCGGCGCGGTGGCCAGCTTGCCGGTGCGGCAATCGATCTGCGCGGCGACGTCCAAATTCGCGGTCGAGAAATTCTCCGCGAACAAAATTTCGCCGGCTTGCCAACGATCATGGAGCGCTCCGGCGAAGCCCGCGCTGATCAAGAGTGCCGGCGTGTCCGTGCGCAAAAACTCTCCGAGGCGTGCCTGCGTCGTCTCTTTACCCACGCCCGTGTGCAAGACAGTGACCGCATGTCCGTGCCGCGTGCCGGAAAGAATCTGCGCGGCCACCCGTCCGCGGTCCGGATCCTGGAGAAGAGCGAGAAAGGCGGAGCTTTCGTTAGGGAGCGCGAAGGTGACCGCGATCATGGCGCCGCTTCGGCGATCCGCACCTGGACGATCGTTCGCTTGTTAGACTCGGACACCATCGCGGTCGTGGGCGCGGCCGTAAGCGGGGACGACATCGGAGTGGCGGAAGTCACGGCCCGGCGAAACTCTGCTTCGCGCTCCGATGGAATGTCGGCCAGCACCGTCATCATTTTCTCGTCCGGCAGTCCCTTTTGTCCTTCGCCGCCGAAGGCGACCGCGGTCGAGATGATCCGGCTGGCCAGATTCTCCCATTCGGCCCGGGGTGCCACGATCTGGATTTCCGCCGGAACAAAAGTGGGCAGCGGCATGGCCTTTTCCGCGGCGGATCGGACCAGCGGCTCCAGTTGCTGTCCGGGGGTGGCGCCCGGACGCGCGGGTGCCTTCGGTTTCGTATTCTTGTAAGTGATGAAAGCCAGGCCGCCGATCACGTTCAAGAAAACCAAGGCCATCGCGGCGATCAAAATGCGACGCCCGAGGCGACCGCCGCGTTCCACATCTGCGGGGACGATCAACTCCCGACTGACGCCGCCGCCGCGATGAATTTCGCGCGCAATGTTGAATTCACGGCGCAATTTTTCATCGGACATGAGCTTCTCTTCGAGCTGCTCGCGCTCCGCGGGCGCAAGCTTGCCGTCAAGATAATCGAAAAGCTGGTCGGGATTCATGTGAGAAGGGCAAGGGTCCGCTGGAGTTCGAGCCGGCGCAACCAGCGCCACGGGTGCGTCCGGGTTGCTCTTTACCCTCGTAGAAATAGATTAACGGCTTCGTGGATGAAAACGGCAATGCTTCGAAATCAGCTTGGCGCGTCTGGCTCAAACGAGTCGGAATCGCGTTTGGCATCATCGTGCTCGTGCTGGTCGTTTTTCATCGACCGATTCTCCAGACGATAGGCCGTCGCGTGGCGATTCATTTCGCGGCGCAGCAGAATTTGAAGGTCGATTTCCGTTTGGAGGGCTCGGTGGTGGGTGGCCTGACCCTGCGAAATGTGCACGTTGCTGCGACCGGTCCGTCGGCCTTGCAGTCGGCTGATATCGATCTGGTGCGAGTCGATTATAGCCTTTGGAATTGGATGACGAAGGGGATGGCCGACCTGTTGCAAAACGTGGAGGTGCGGAGCGCGAGCATCGTGCTCGATCCAGCGAAAGCGCCGCCGGAAATCAAGCTGCCGAAGAACGACGAGAAGTTCGCCTTGCCAGCGTTTTTCCCGAACCGGCTCGTCTTGGATGACGTCAACTTGCGCTACGTTTCCACGCCGAAGGATTTGGTGATCGAACATCTCAATTTGGAATTGAATCCGCGGCAGCCGGGCGCATTGCGCATCGCCAAGCTGCAACTTTCGAGCGGGCGCGCCTGGACCGAGATCGTGGCGACCACTTCCTACGAGAACAGGAATCTTATCCTGCACGATCTGGTGCTCGATGAGAAAACGAAGCTGCGGCTCGTGAACGTGGATGCCTCGCGTCTCGCGGAGAACGCGCTCGACTTGAAGGTGGAGGGCGAACTGGTCGGCGCGAAAATTGCGACCACGATTTCGCTTGGTGAAAAGAAGGACGCGATGGCGGCTCGGATTGACCTGGTGGCGGAGGATTTGTCCCTCGAGACGCTGACCGCTTACATCGCCCCGCCCAAGATTCGCGGGACGAATGTGGATGGACCGAAGGTGGAACTGGATACGACGAGGCCTGCGCTGCGCGGGGACGTGAAGCGGATCGCGATCAAGCTCGACGGAGAGCTGGAGCGTCCGAGCTCATGGAACGGGACAGTTGTCGGCCAGATGGAAAACATCGCGGCGGGCGGAGTGGTCTTCGATAGCGCAGCGATTGATTTTCGCGCGGCTGATGGCGTGGGCACGATTAAGAACATCGAGCTCAAGCAAGGCCCGAGCACGATCACGGTGCGTGGGACGGCGGCGTTGCCGGACACGCTCGATGGTTTTGGGCGCAGCCCGGCGACGATTGAACTGCGCGGCATGGCGCCGGATCTCGCGGCGATGACGGCCGGCATGTCGCCCCCGATCAAGGGTGCGGCTGAGTTTAGCGGTCGCGTCCATGTGAGGAAGGACGCCAATGTGGAGCTGGACTTCAACCTCGCGGCCGGGCCGATCGATTTCGGCACGGGCACGGTGGAGCGGGCGATCGTGAATCTGCGAGCGACGAAAATTATGCCGCCGCCCGAGGTGGAGAGGCCGTACTTTGAGGGACTCACTTCTGAGATCGGGCTCGAGATGACGGAGGTGCGGGCGAAGGATTATGCGATTGATGCCGTGGCGGGGAAGATCCGGACCGATGGGCAGAACGTGATGGTGGACGAGATGCTCGTGAATCGACGGAACAACCGTCTGACGTTGCGCGGAACCTATCTCCTGCCGATGGATTTTTCCCTGGCAGCGGGGCAACCGGCGGTCCTCGACGTCTCGTTAGCCGCGTCGGAGGTGGGCGACTATTGGGCGAACGCGGAGGCGCCGGATCGGGTGACGGGTGCGTTGCAGTTGTCGGTGAGGGTCGATTATCGCGAAGGGCTCCGCGATGGCGTTTTCTCGATTTCCGGTTCGGATTTGCGCGCGAAGAATTTGCTCATCGAGCAACTGAGTGGAAGCGGCACGACCGCCGACAACGTCGTCCATTTAACGGACCTGACGGCGCGGTTGAACGAGCGCGACACGATCAGCGCGCAGGGCACTTCTGGAATCAAGGAGCCCTACGCCTACACCGGTAAACTGGCGGTGAACGTGGCCGACCTGAGCACGTTCGAATCGATTCTGCGCGCGACGGGCAATCAGGCAAAGCTGGCCGGTAAGCTGGCGATTGATTGGGAGGGAAGTGGTGCGATCTCGACCTTGAAGAACACCGGCAAGCTCAAACTCACGTTGGAGAAAGGCCGCTTCGCCGATCTCGACAAACTGGAAGCGACGATCGACGCGAACTATTCGCCGGAAGAGCTGAACGTTCCGATCGTCTACGTCTCCAGCGACAAGATGATGTTCCAAGCCATCATGCAGGCCAAGGGATCGACGCTGGAAGTGACGCGGATTCAGATCGATCAAGGGACGGCGAAATTTGCGGCGGGCTACCTCGCGGTGCCGTTCGTTTGGGAGCACGTGGGCACCGACAAGCCGCTCTTTCCGTCGGACGGCAAGGTGCTGGTCAACATCCAGACCGAGAATCTCGACATCCAAAAGCTGGCGAAAGATTTGGGCACGACCGCGCCGGTTTCTGGTGCCGCGAACATTAAGCTGGAGGCTCAGGGAACGATCGACGATCTCAATGCTACTTTCGAACTTCAGCTCAGCGCTTTGCGTTCGGACGGGTTAAAGGGATTCGAGCCTGCCACCTTTGATGTGAAGGCGAAACTCGAGAAGAACCAGCTCGCCGTGGATGGCAAGCTGGTGCAAGCGCGGATCGCGCCGGTGCAGATCAACGCCACCCTCCCGTTCGATGTCGCCAAAATCATCGCGGAAAAGAAGCTGGACGAGAACACGCCGGTGAAGGCGACGGTGCGGATGCCGAGCAGCTCGATTAATTTTGTGCGGCAGTTTGCGCCGGCTTTGCAGCGCGTCGACGGAAATCTTGCGCTCGATCTCAACGTCGATGGCACGATCGCGAAACCAACGCTGAGCGGGTCGGCCGACATGAGGATCAATTCCGCGCGCTTCACCAGCGCGAGTTTGCCGGCGGTGACCAACTTTACCGCCCGGCTCGTTTTCGCGCAGGACCGGCTGGATTTCGAGCAATTCAAAGGCGAGCTGGCGGGTGGGCCGTTCACCTTGTCGGGGCGGATCACGTTTCCGAAATTGACCGAGCCGAATTTCGATCTGCAACTGCGGGCCGACGCCATTTTGGTGGCGCGGAATGACGATCTCACCGCGCGCACCGACGCCAACCTCAGCATCAAGGGACCGCTCGCCAGCGCCGCGGTGACGGGCACCGTCGCGATCACGAACAGCAAGTTTTTGAAGAACATCGATCTAATTCCGATCGGCGTTCCCGGCCGGCCGCCACCGGCGCCCGCGCCGCCGTCGGACACCCCCGATTTGTCGTTTCCGGAGCCGCCGTTGCGCGACTGGACGTTCAATGTCGCGATCACAACGAAGGATCCGTTCCTGATTCGCGGAAACCTGGCGAAGGGCGGTGCGATCGTGAACATGACGCTCACCGGCACGGGATTGAAGCCATTGCTCAATGGCTCTGTGCGACTGCAGAATGTGGAGGCGACTTTGCCCTTTAGCCGGCTGGAGATTGATCAGGGTTTCATTACTTTCAATCCCGACGATCCGTTTAATCCGAACCTCGATCTGAGGGGCTCGTCGCTGATTCGTGATTACACGGTTCAGGTTTTGATCTACGGCACGGCCGACGCGCCGGAAGTGGTCTTCTCGAGCCAGCCACCGCTGCCGCAGGAGGACATCATCACGCTGCTGGCGACGGGCGTGACGCGCGAGCAATTGGCCAGTGGCGGCAATGTGCTGGCCGGGCGTGCCCTTATCTTGTTAGGCAAGTCGCTCTATCAAGAGGTTTTCAAAAAGGGGAAGTCGGATTCGAATACCACTTCTGCTTTCGATCGGCTGGACGTTGAGGCCGGGGGAGTCGATCCGCGCACTGGGCAGCAAACTGCGACGGCGCGCTTCCGCGCCACCGATCAGATTCAGCTCATCGGCGAGATCGGGGTGCAGGGCGATTTTCGCGGGACGGTGAAATACGTGGTTAGATTCCGCTGACGATGAAGCGCGCACATCTTTCCATGGCCTCGGGGGGTGG
>JBDSNB010000064.1:0-28008 GCA_039915555.1 Chthoniobacterales bacterium
GGCCCGATGAGCGCGTGCGCGCCGAGATGAAGGAGATCGACGTTCTTGCAAACGGTGAGATGTTTGATGCGCGCGTGTTCCTCCAGCACGAGATGTCGCGGACAAATCCACGCCAGCCCGATGCGACTCGTCGGGTGAATCGAGTAGCCAAACTGCGACTCGAGAAAGCGCCGCCGCAACTCCCAAGGGAGCAGGAGCGAAAGCAGCATGGCGGCTTTCTTCAACATGCGGGTGAGAGTTCGCGATAAAGTTCGCGGTAGTTGGCTATCATGCGTTCGGTGGTAAAACGTTGCGCGTTTTTCAGGGCTCGCGCGCTCCAATCGGCGTGTTCGGCCGCATCGGTGAGGCGAAGAAGATCCTGCGCGAAACCGGCTTCGTCATCTGGATGGTGAAGCAACGCCCCCGCGCCCGCAATTTCCGCCATTGGTTCGAGGGAACTGCAGACGACCGGGCAACCGCAGGCTTGCGCTTCGATGATCGGCCAGCCAAAGCCTTCAAAACGCGAGGGATACACGAGAGCGGTCGCGCAATTGTAGAGCGCTTCGAGTTTCTCGTTCGAGCAGTTCCCCAACTGCACGATCCGATCGGCAATCCCAAGCTCGCGCGCCTCCGCGTTAAGCGAATCGCTCAACCGCTCGCCCACGAAGACGAGTTGCCCATCCCACTTCGCCCGGCAGCTCGCGAAAATCCGGAGGACGGCTTCGCGATTTTTCCGCCGGAGATTCGAACCGACATGCAGGACGAACGGCACCGTCACCTCCTCCGATTTCGCGAGCGCTTCGGCGCGCTTCATTCGTTGATACGGATGGCTCAGGCCCAGCAAAATCAGGTGCAGGGTCGGCCGCCCAGTTCCCCGCACCACCAGTTTTCGGGCATCCTCGAGCGTGGCTTGCGAGTCGCACGCCAGCGCATCGGCCTTGCGCAAACCGGCCAGGATCCAACGCTGCAACCAGCGACCCGTTGCCGAGGCCGGCGTGTCGGTTTCTTCACCCAAGGCACCGCGCACCGCGAGGAAGTCATGGCACGTGATCACCACGGACGGACCGCGAATCTGCTGCGCATACCTGGCGTTCGAATGGTCGCAGATGTGGACCAGCGCCGGGGTGGCGCGAAGGCGTGCGCGTAAGCGGAGCGGGAAGAGCACGAACTTATCGATGTACGCGAGCCACTTCGCCACGAAAGCGCCAGCGAGGCGGAAGTTTCCGAAGATTGGCTCGGGCTGGATGAGCTCGGCGGAAACGCCCGCGGCCGTCAGGCCTTCGAGCATCATGGTGCCGAAACGCAACATGCTCTGCTGTTGATCCGGCGGGTAATTACCGATCAACAGAACCATGGAGGTGAGGGATGTCTTTCGCGGGAGAAAGCACTGCTTCTCGTGCCACTTCCGCGAGGCGTTGGCGATATGTTTCCCAGGACAAAACGGCCGCGTGGCGCTGGGCCGCGCGTTTCATCTCCATCAGCCGCGGTCGATCCTGGAGCAGCAATTCCAATTTTTCCTCGATACCGGAAGCAGATCGAATGGGAACGATGAAGCCATTCACGCCGTCCTCGATCAAGCTCGGTCCGGCGGCATGAGGCGTGGCGATGACGACCAACCCTTGCGCCATCGCCTCGGGAATGACGAGAGGCAGGCCTTCGTGCAGCGAGGGCAGGACGAGCACGTCGTGGTGCGACATTTCCTTCACCAAATCGTCGTGCGGAAGTGAGGGAATCCAGCGGTGTCGATCGAGGTCCGCTTGCTTTGGAATCAGCGGACTGATCCGTTGCCCGACTAGGGTGAGATCGAGATGCCGTCCGAGACGAGCCGCCGCTTCCAAGAGGTAGCCGAGACCTTTCGCCTGGCTCAGACCGCCGACGAATAAGACACGTAATTTTTCTCCGTCAGCGGGCGCCACATTTTCGCCGACAGGCGGCGCTCCATAGGGGACCACTTGAATGGGCGCGCTCAATCCAGGCGCTTGGGAAAGGCTGTCCCGCGAAAATTCGCTCGGCACAACGACCAAATCGGCTAACGAAAGCTCCTCGTCCTTTCGTTCCAGCTTCTCCGCGCTGTCCTTCAAAGCGCCCAGTGTGGAAGTCCACTCGGGATGCAGCTCGGCTTCTTCCCGCTGCAGGGCGTGAACTTTTCGCCAGTAAACGACCGGGTGCTCGTAAATGCAGGTGATCCCCAGTTGTTTCGCGGCGCGGAAAATTTCCAGCGCTCCGTGGTCGTAGGCGTAGACCGCCTTAATGATGGGGCACGATGAGAGACGGCGCGCAACGCGACGGGTGAACGAAAGATAGACCGCGTCGATCCCGAGGAGGCTGTGTTCGCTTTTCGTCAATTGCCCCAGGCCGAGTTGGCTGGCCACGTGCCGTCCCCACTCCCGCCAGGGGTGCGTCCGGATGGATGGCCCAAGCTCTACGGGAAAAGAACGACGCCGCAGTTCGTTTTGCAGCCGGGGTGAAAACGCCAGCGCGCGATCGAGCAGACCGTCCTGCTGCCAATTGACGCAGGTCCAGAATTCTCCGAGCAGCCCGGCTTTAGCGAAGGCCAGGGCCGCATGCCTTACGTTCTGGTTGGCGGTGGGATGAGCGAGCAGGATCACTTGTTAGAATGTCAGTGCGACGAAGCCTCTGCGAGGGTAAACGTTATCATAGCATTTCCCGGTAACGCTGAAGGTAAATCGACAGCGGCTGCAACTGCTCCAGCAACTCGATCCGGGTTTCACGCGCGCGCCTTTCGTATTCGACTGGGTCCATTTGCGCGGCGCTTTCCAATAATTTTTGCAACCCTTCGACATCGCCCGGTTCGCAAGAAAGCGCGTGCTTTCCACCAGCCTCGGGCAAGCCGCCGTCCCGCGTGATAATGCAGGGCACCCCCACGTGCCTCGCTTCGATCGGCGTCAGACCAAGATCCTCGTTCGTGTTCGGCGGCGTCACCATCCAGCGCGCGTGACGAATGGTTTCGTTGCGCTCCTCGTCGCTGACGAATCCCCGAATCTCGATTCCCGTAATCTTCTCCTCGCGTATCTTTTTCTCCATCGCCGGACGCAACGGGCCGTCGCCCATGAGAATGAGCGGCCATTCGCGCCGGTCCAGCTGCGCACGCGCATAGGCTTCCACCAGGATGTCGATCCCTTTATTCGCAATCCAGCGCGCGATGAAAACGAATCCCTTCCGTTGCGCAATCGGAACGACCCCGGAGGGCAAATTGGAGACGACGGGTAGGCGTTCGCTCAGCTTTCGTCGTCCCTCCGGCTCCCACGTTCGCCAGACAAACTCCGAATTATACCAAGTCCGGTCTGCCATTCTCCACGCCGCGCGCTCGATGGCAGCACGCGCCCTCGGGCTGCCCTGCCGCCATCCGTGAATCGTCATGGCCAGCGGCCTTCGAAAAAACTTCGCGACCACCGCGATGTCGATGGAAGGGTTCTGGCAGTGAACGATGTCGGCATCGCGAATCACCGCGACCAGCTCACGCGAAGCGCGCTCTACGAAAAGGACCTTCGCGCCGGTCGCGCGCGCGCTCTCTTCGAGGAGATGGTGCAGCTGGAAAGTTTTCGTTTTCTTGAAACACAGCGTCACCGCCACGCCGGAATGGGAATGCAATTCCTTCGCCAGCGCGCAAATGAAAGTCTCCACGCCGCCGAGCGACCCGAAGCACGGAGCGACGATGACGACTCTCATGACCGACGCGCGAACCACTTCACCGTCGCGGCGAGCGCTTCCTCGAAATCCGCCTCTGGCTCAAATCCGCTCGCCCGCAGTTTTTCGATGTCCGCGGTGGAGTGTTTGACGTCGCCGACGCGGGTCGGTAGGTGAACGATCTCCGAACGAGAATCGGTCAACGCGCGGATTTTGCTGGCGAGGTCGTTGATCGTCATCTGGCCACCTCGGGCGACGTTGTAACATCCGCGCAGACCGGATTGGGTCGCGCAGTGGACATTCGCGGCGACCACGTCCCGCACGCTGATGAAATCGCGAGTCTGCAAACCATCGCCAAAAATGGTGATGGGTAAGTGGGCCAGAGCGCGCTCGATAAAGATCGGCACCGCGGCCGCGTAGGCCCCACGCGGATCCTGGCGCGGACCGAAGACATTGAAGTAGCGCAAGGCCACCGTCTCCAGCAAATCCGCTTCCTGAAACATGGCGCAGTAATATTCCCCATCGAGTTTGGTCATGGCGTACGGGCTGCGCGGCGCCGGCGCCATCGTCTCGATTTTCGGCATCGCTGGATCGTCGGCGTAGATGGCTGCCGAGGAGGAAAAACACAGCTTCTTCACTCCGGCCCGTGCGGCCTCCTCTAGAACGATGAGCGTGCCAGTGGTGTTAATTTCCACGCACTCGACCGGCTTCTCCATCGACTCCGGGACGCTCACAAACGCGGCAAGATGAAAAACGTAGTCCACGCCCACGATCGCCTCGCGCACCGCGGCGCGGTCCGTGACGGAGCCCTCGATGAACTCGTGCGCCAGTCCGGCGAGATTCGTCTTCGCGCCGGTGCGCAAATTATCGAGCACGCGGACCGTGGCGCTCCCTTGGAAATGCTCGACCAGATGGCTCCCGATGAAGCCAGCACCGCCAGTGACGAGAACGATCATCAGGCGAGCGGTGGGTTACGGCTGGGTGGAGCCATTCGTGTGCGGTTGCCCGTTATCCTGTCGATGCAGCCGGCTGGCGTAGGCAGAGCGCCGCGGAAGCGGACGGGAGCGGGACCGGGCCGCAGCTCCCAACGCGTTCCCGACGGCTTCGGGTCCGTCAATTTTCCCCAAAACCGCCAACACCATACCGGTCGTTAGAATAGCAAACCCTACAATCGTGGGATGCCCGAGTTGGCCGATGAGCAAGGGCATGAAAGCGGAACTAAAGAGGAGCAGCGGCAAGGTGTCGCCCGCCCGCACGGCGCGCAGGCAGCGGCGGCCAATCCCAACCGTGAGGGCGAATCGCCAAATAATAAAAGCGACACCGAGGACCGGGCCGCTCTCTAGAATCAGACGCCCCCACTCTCCTTCCGAGAGGAGGAAAACGCTCTGGCCGGTGAGGAACTTGGCGCCACCATTTGTCCCCACGCCCAGCCCGTAACCGAGGAACGGCGCTTCCGCCAGAATGCGGAAAGAATCGGAGAACTCGTTCGCCATTCGCTCCACCACGCCCAACCCAATCGACGTCTCGGTGGCCTCGGCTACTTCATTGAAACGTGTCGTTAGAACATTCAGGCCCTCTTTAAAGATCGGAGTTTGCATGACGAGGAAACCCAACACGAGCGTCACCAGCACCGTTTGCCCAAAGCGATTCAAGGCCGACGGACGGAGCACGACGACTGCCAGGAGCGAACTGGCCACCACTGCACAAGAGCCCACGACCGAGCGGCTGCCGGAGATCGCGACCCCGATCACCATCGCCACCCCGGCGCAGTAGAGGAGCCAGTTCGGATACACATCGCGCCGCAGCGCCGCCCAAATAAGAAAACCGATCGCAAGCGCAAAGTAGGCCACGATCCCGACGACGAAGGAAAACGTTCCCGCCGTCCGCACCTTGCCGAGCGCTGAGGTCATCATCTCACCTTCCCCGCCCACGGTGCGATTCAGGAACGAATCGGGCGGCGTTTGGAATTGCCCCACCATGAGAATGACCATCGGAACCATCAGGATGAGCGTCCACCAGCCACAGCGTTTCACGTCCTCCATCCGCAGCACCCGTCCCACGATGAAGATCAGCGGCAGATGGAGAAAACTGGAGCGAAAACCAAATCCGGTCACGAGTGCGATCCGGGCAGGCGAGACGTATGGCCAAAGAGGAACGAAGGTCAGGAGCGTAGCGAGGACGCTGATCACACCGAGCGAAACCATCCATCCGTTGGTGGGAAAAACGCGGGCCCGGATGGCAAGGATGTAGATCAAAATAACCACCGGATCGCGCACGATCAGGAGCGGATTCGAAAGCTGCGGCACGACCCATTTCCGCAAGGCGCCCTCAAAAAAAAGCAGCCAGAAATAAAGCCAGATCAACCGGCGAATATTCCGCAGCGTGGCCGCATGGGGATCGTAATCTCTCATTCGAGTCAGGTTTGGACGGCAACGCAACGCGGGCCGCTTCCCGCGCCGGTGCCTCGGGGGTAAGCTTCGCCTGCGTCACCTGCACTGCAATCCCCATGCCATGGCGTCTATCTCGCAGCCGCGAGGCGTCGAAACTCACGGGCATAAAAACCGATCGGTTCCAGTTCCGCCGCCAGTTCCTCGCACGTGCGGTGCGCGCGCGCGGCGTATTCCGCCTCGCTCATGGTCGCGGCTTGCTCGAGCAATGCGGAAAGCGCCGCCGGATTATTTGGTTCACACATCAGCGCCTGCCCACCGCCCGCCTCCGGCAGCCCCCCGTCCCGCGTGATGATGCAGGGCACGCCCACGTTTCTGGCTTCCAGCGCCGCCAACCCCAAGCCCTCTTTCGTATTTGGCGGCACCACCATCCAGCGCGCGTTTCTGATCCGCTCCGTCTTCGTCTCAGGATCGACAAATCCCAGCACTTCAATCCCGGGCACACCGCGTTTCTTCACCGCGTATTCGATCAAACTTCGCAAAGGGCCATCGCCCATCATGACGAGCGGCCATTGCTCGCGATCGAGTTGCGCCTGCGCGTAGGCATCGAGCAGCGTGTCGATGCCCTTGTTGGCGAGCCAGCGCCCGATGAAGACGAAACCGCGTCGCTCGGCCGGCGGCGTCCAGCCCTCTGGAAACACGGAAGTGGTGGGAACTTTTCGGCTGCCCGCACGTTTCTTAGCCGGCTCCCAATTGTTCCAGACAAATTGCGAATTGTACCAACGCTCGTTCGCGAAGGGCGCACTCCAGCGTTGCAGATCGAATCCCTTCGGCTGGTGATTGTGAATCGTGAGGACGAGCCGTTTGCAGAAAAGTTTGCTGAGGAAGACGACGGCGGGCGAAGCGTTTTGCAAATGGACGACATCGGCCCATCGGATCGCCGCGACCAAATCGCGATCGACTCGCTCGCAGATCAACGGGTCCTCGCCTCGCAGCATGGCTTTAAGATCGGGCTGCATCTTCGTGCCCTTGGTCCGCAGCAAACAAATCCGCGCCTCCATTTCCGGCTCGCGACGCACCGCCTCCGCGACGGCCAGAATGAAGGCTTCGATGCCGCCGTACCCTCCCTGGCAGGGCGCAGCGATGAGGACTCTGGTCGGGCGCATGGTCAGAGCGAACCCAACCTTCACTTCCGGCGAAAGACGGCCCAACCCTGCCAGGCGTGCCGCATTTCATCCATCATCAGAAGCTGTTCGCTCACGGAAAGGCTCTCGAGCGGCGGCGCATTATCAACCGTCCGCGGGACACTGCGGAAGAACTCGACCTCGTGCGTCGCGCGAAATCGCCTAACGAGCGGATGCTCCGGCGTGGGAGGTGCATCGTGGAGCTCCACGATCAAATCGCATTGTGCGAGTTTCGGAACAGCCTCGAGGTCGAGCAGGATGGATTCAAAGCCTTCGCAATCCAAAATCACCAACGCGCGTCCGGTGCCGAGCACGTTCTGCAAGCTCGTCGTGGAACAGAAACCGAGCACGTCCACGCGGTCGCTCACGTCATTCAGTCGCGCCAATTCCTGACAAGCCCGCCGCGCCCAGGGATCGGTATCGAACGCGGTCAAGCGCGCCGTCGGGACGCGTCGCGCGAAGCCGACCGCGTAATACCCTTCCGCGCACCCGACATCGATCACCTGATCGTAGGGAATCTGACAGGCGCGCTCGACCACATCTCCGATCTCGTGTTCGTAGCAACCGAGGAGGCGCGCGCCGATGTGGCGATGATCGGCCAGCTCCGAGTAGATCATGCCTTCAAACGGCCCGCCTTGCACCGTGCGGCCATGCACCGCGATGTAACGTTTCGTGAGAACATCGAGGCCGCGATTTCTTTCCACGCGCTCGATAAAACGGCGGGCGGACATGGCCGTGAGTTGCGCGTAGAGCGGCGCGGGCAGGATTTTCTGCGCGAGAGCTTTAAGGGCTTGTTTCATGAGAAATATCGCGACTGTCGTCCGGCGGTGAAAGCGGGCGCACCAAGACGGCCGGATTGCCCGCGTAAATGCCAGCCGTCAGGCAATCCCTTCGGACGACGGAGGCGGCTGCAATCACGCAATGATCGGCAATCGTCACCCCGCCGAGCACGATCGCGCCCGAGCCGACCCAGACGCCGTCGCCGATCCGGATATCGCGGCCTTCGAGTGGGTGCTTCTTTCTCGCCATGAAAAACGTGTCCGTGGCGTGGGTTCCCGTAAGGACCTGGCATCCGTGACCAAAAATAGAGTAATTGCCGATCGAAATCCGGCCACTCATGGTGTTGAAAACGGTGTCGTTAGGATCGGCGTCGTGGCCGATGGAGAGCCGATCTTCCGGGCCATTCACCACGTACTGCAGGAGTAGTTTTTTCTTGAGGTAGTGTCCGTCCAACATCAGGAACTTGATCAGCACCCGCGCCAAAAAACGCAGGGGACCGCCATGTCGTTCGGGCGTGCTCATGTCCGGAAAAGTTCGAGATAACGCTGCACGACAGCGGGCTGAAAACTTTCGCTTCGGCGCGTCGTTGCCGCCTTCGCTAGATTACGTTCCAGCTTGTCGTCCGCCAGCAGAAGACTGGGATGCGCCGATTCGGCGGGCGGCACGAGATCGTCCAACCCTCGATGCACGGCGATGGTCGGCACGCCGCGCTCGAGAAACGCGACCGCGCTCCCGCTTTTGAAAATTCCCTCTGCGGGAGTGCTCGTGAGCGCCACATCCATACTGTTGATCACTTGATCGATCGTTTCCACTTCCAGCGGGCCGAGTGACAGCACCTGGACCCCCCGCAGTCCCGCGACATACTCACGAAAGGCGTCCGCTTCCCCGCTTCTCCCGAAAAGGATGAACGCTACTCGTCGCTGCCCCGCGCAGGGCAGAAGACGCGGAATCACGTCGCGGAAGGGCCAGGCGCGGTTGATCGTCCCGAATAATCCGACAAGAAAATAATCCTCACGTTTCCGAGCCGGCTGCGAAACTTCGAGTTGCCGCAAAATGAAATCGTCAAGGCGCAGGGTCGAGATGGGAATATTTCCGAAGATGGGCAGGACCTCTGTCTCCACGCCTTCGCGCGCCAGCTGCTTCTGGTAGAGATCGTTGCTCGTCCAGACCGCCGCAGGGCGCAGGGTCTCTAGCAGGTGCAAGAGCTGGCGTTTTTGAAAACTGCCTAACAACCTTTCGCGCAGACGCGCGCCACGATGCGCGCCGAGCCAGAGTTCGTGCAGGAAGAGATGGCATCGTCGGCCTTGGAACGCGCCGGCGAGCGCGCTGGCCAGGCCGTAAATCAGGCCTCTTTCCGCGAAACCGAAATTTACGAATTGCAGACTGACCCACTGGATCTGATGGCGCTCCAGATACGCGCGCAGCGTGGCGGCTTTCGTTCGCGAAGTGCTCTCGGAGTTCTCGTGGAGATACAAGACCCGTGCGCGATTGTCGTCGCCCTTGGTTTCGTTCCACGAAGCGAGATGGCACCCCACGCCTGTCTTCGTGAGCGCCGCACTCAGATGCACGCAATAATCCGCCACACCGCCGGAGCCGGGACGAATGCCAGGCGCGAGAAAAAGGACGGACGAAGCGGACATCACACGGTGGTGCTGATCCCTCGCGGTTGATCGAGGCAACTTGAGATCACATCCCAGAACTTGCGCTTCTGATCGGCGAGCATGAATTCGCGACGCGCCAGCGCGAGCGCGTTTCTCACCACCGCGTGCCGCGACTCCGCGGTCACTTCGCCGAGGACGGTCGCGATTTCCGTCGGATCGAGCGTCGTGATCGAAATCGCGGCGCGATGTTTTTCCAAGAGTTGATAAGCCGCCGAATTCTCCGGGCCGTGATACACAATCGGCAATCCGCTGCCGACATAAGTGACCATTTTGGTGGAGAGACTGTACCGCGCGAACCCCGCGTGTTCGTCGCCGAAGTGCAGCGGCATGTAGAGCAGATCGGCCTGCGCCAAATCGCGCTTCACCTGCGCTTCGTCGGCAAACGGGAGGATCGTGACCGGCTTCCGGCCCGCCAAAATCTGCGGTCGGATGTGTTCGCAACGCAGCGTCACATTGACCTTCGTCTCCGGATGGGCTCGTTCGAAAATCGTGATCGCCTCCAGAAACGCGCGCAAATTTCGCTCATAGCCACGGTGAAAAAGGCCCATGAAATAAATGCGGAGCTGCTTCGGATCCGTCGTCACCCTGGGCTCGGAAAGTTCAGAGACTCCATCGGTCACCACGTGAAAGGATGCGTCGCCATAACGCCGGCAGTATTCGCGACCGAGTGCTTCGGAAATGACGAAACGCGCGGCCGCTTCCTGCCACGCCCGGCCCATGGCCGCTTCCACTTGCTCGGCGGGCACCCGGCCGAGCGCGGTATAGGCCAGATCATCGTGCAGACTGAGGAGGAACGGCACGGACAAATCTCGCGCGACCTCTTGAGCTTCCACAAAATCCAATCCCGAGTGCGGCACGACGTGAATGGCGCGCGGGCCCAGTGGCTCGCACTGGTGTTGCAACCGGCGGCGAAAACTGGGCGCGAACGGGCGGGCTAAACTCTGCGGCAAAGCTGCGAGCCGGGTGTATTCGATGCGGCCAAAGAACGGCCGACTGGGAAGATGGATTTCGTCCTTCCACGCGGGTGGTTTTTCCAGCGAGGTGCAGATGCTCCGCGCGGCCAGCGGCGCGCCATCCAGCAAGGCACGCAGGATGCGCGGACCGCCTCCCGGCGATCCGACGCTGAAGGGTTGCACAAAAGCGATCGGGCCTTCGGATTGATGCCGAAATTGCTGGTAGGCCTGCACCGTGTCGCGCGCGATTTGCGGCCAGGAATATGCGGCCGCCACCTCGACGCAGCGCTGCGAACGTTCGCGATATGCGTCCGGCTCCAGGCGCAGAATGCGGCAAAGCGCAGCCGCGAATTCATCGCTCGATCCGCTCGGAACCAGTGCGTCCGGAAAGCTGGCTTGCAAAATATCGCGCGGGCCCGCGGTATCGTACGCGATCACCGGCAACCCGGCCGCCAACTGCTCAATGACCGCAAGCCCGAATCCTTCCATATAGCTGGGAAACGCGCCCACCGTGCAATCCGCCACCAGCGCCGCCAACTCGTTCGGCTGAAACTCTGAAACAACTTCAACCGCGGCGGAAACCTCGCCGCCCAGATCACGGCGGACGGTTTCCGCATCGAGCATCGTGCCGAGAAAACGGAACTGCGCCGCGGGCACTTCTGCGCGCACCCGCCGGATAATGTGCGGCCAGTCGAACGCTCCTTTGCGCGCACACCACATGCCGATAAAGCAGACGCGTTGCTGCGTCAGCCGGTCGGGGACGGACGCGGCGCTTTCGTGCAAGGCGCGGCGCTGTTCCTCGTTTAAGCCGTACGGTTGCACGAGCAACCGCCGCTCGGAGCCAAGCTCGGCGCGGACGCAGGCGGCTTCTTCATCGTTCGGCAAGTTGATGAGATCCGCGTGCCGCATCGCCCGATCGGCCGCGCGCGACAATCGTCGGCGGGTAAAGCGATGCAACAATCGGCCGGGCAATCTTCCTTTCGGACGTGTCGCGGAATGTTGCTCCTGTCGCTGTTCGAAGCGGTCGTAAAGAAGGTAAAGGCCGACGGAGCGGGCGACGAGCAGACCTTGGAATCCAAGGGTCTCTTTGGAATCGGGAACGGTGCCGATCAACGCGTCGATAACGTCGAAACGATGGGCGTTCTTTCGGATGAAGGCGGCCGCTTTGCGAATAAAAATCAACTGCCGGAGCGCGAAGATCGCGCCCGTCGACCGCACTTCCGGAAAGGCGTCGGAAAGGCTGAACTTCTCCACCGTGTGTCCGGCGGCGCGCCATTGCTCGGTCAATTCCATCCAGACGCGCGCCGCTCCGAGGCGTGAATCCCAGGGAAGATTCACGATCACGAGAATGCGGAGCGGCGGCGGGGTGGCGTCCATGCTAGCGCCAGAGCGCCGTCCAAAATTTGTGCCGGACCGGATTCACGTAGTGGCGCAGCACGATCTCCGCCTGCGCGTGACGATCGGGATAAACGAATTGGTCGTCCAATTGAAGCACCCATTTCTTCGCGTCGAAGGGCTCGGCGTCGTTCGCGTGCATGGTGAGGTGCGTCATCGTTTGGTTGGTAAAGAAAGTAGGCTCGCCGTCGAGTCCCATAAATCGTTCGAGGCTGCAAGACCAGTCGAGCGGATGGGTTAAAAATAAAACGCCCGTGTTGACGGGAGAGCGCGTCTCCTCGGGATCGCGAAAAAGGCGTTCGTCGGCGGAGAGCTGGCAATCCGCCAGGAACCGCACGGGCGCGTGCGGGCTGGGCTGGAGTGCGACGAGTTCGCGCGCGCCCGGAAAAAAAAGAACATCGGAATCGATGTAAAACGCGGCGCCGTTCTTCGGCAACGACATGATGACGGCGAGTTGTTTGCCCGTCGGATGGTGGCGGAGGTACTCGTGAAAGCGCGCCGGAAGCTGCGGAGGAATCCACTCCGCGGCCTGGGAGATGGCGACGACCGGATCGATGGCGCGCAAAAGCGCGAGGCTGCGCGCGCTGTGCGTGCCATCGGAGACGACCGTGAAGCGCCGCGGACGTCCCGCATGGCGGAGAAAAGAGCGGAGGGAAGCGACCTGCTCCGGGAGCGAGACTTCTCCCGAGTACGAGAAAACCTCGAACGGAAGTTCCTGCGCGTGTCGCCTAACGGGCGGCAAGAAGGAGAGGAGAGCGGAATAAACCGCGCGCACGATTCGGCCTTCGGCGCGGGCGCAGTGATACCCGAAATTCGGCCTCATACGATCGGAGCGCGAGTGGAGGGACGCCCGCCGTGGCGTCCGGTTTCTGGCAGGGGACGGAACGGAACGGCGCCCGTCCCTTCGGCTCCGCTAGGAAACCGGGGCGCGGTGGCCGTTTTCCATCGTCGGCACACCATGCCGTTGGTCGGAAGGGGCGGGCGGTGTGTTGTAGTACTCCGAATACTGGTAGTAATAGTATTCGGGCAACGACGTGTCGACGTAGTTTAGGATCACGCCGGGGACATTGACCTGGCGATTGTAGAGTAACTCGAGCGACTTCTTTGTGAGCCGGGCGGAGGTGTAGGAGAGACGCACGACGAAGAGCGTGGCGTCGATCTTGGGCGCGAGGCTGGTCGTGTCGTCGGCTGCGAGCACGGGCGAGCTGTCGATGATGATGTAGTCGAAGTGGTTGTAGATTTCTTGCAGGAGACGATCGGTCGAATCGCGCAAGAGATGTTCGCTCGGTTGCGAGAGGGTGGAGCCGCGCGGGAGCACGAAGAGGCTCGGATAGGTGGTCGGCATGATCACTTCCTGCCAGCTGACCGTGCCTTGAAGGACTTCGGAGAAACCGAGCTTGGAGGAAATGTTGAAGGCCTCGCGTTGCGCGCCGCGGCGCAAATCGCCATCGATCAAGAGCGTTTTCGCACCGGAAAGCGCGAAGGTGATGGCGAGGTTGGCGGAGATGGTGGACTTGCCTTCGTTCGGCACCGCGCTGGTGATGAGAAGTGTCTTCGGGCGTGGCCCATCGTAGGGCATGAAGAAAATGGAGGAGCGCACGTTTCGATACGATTCGGCGAAGATATGCCGCGCATCGTCCGGCTGCAGGAGGGTAACGGCGCCTTTCACTTTCTCGCGCGGGATCTGGCCGAGGACGTTTTCGGTGAAATGATTTTGGAACTCGCCGAAGGAGGCCATGCGGTCGTCGATCCGATCGAGAAGAAGAAGAATGCCGAGCCCGGCGAGCGCGCCGCAGGCGAACCCGATGAGGAGGCTCTTCACGAGGCCGGGGCGGACGGAGAGCGGGAGGGTGGCGGTTTCCATGATGGAAACCTGGTCGCCGCCGTCGACCACCTGGGAGACGCCGACTTCCTTGAGATTATTCGTAAGGCGATCGTAGAGCGTCTTGAGGCGATCGACCTTGCCTTTGAGACGATTGAACACCGCGAGGCGCTGCGAGAGATCGAGCGCTTTGGTTTCCCATTCCTTCACGTTCGACTGGAGGTTTTCCATTTGTTTGCCGATGGAATTGCGACGCGTGGAGAGTTTCTCGACCGCGTCGGCGCGGAAGAGCAGGATGAGGTTTTCCTGTTTCGCGATGTCGTCATTCAGCTTGATGATTTTCGGATGCCGGGGGCGCAGATCGCGCGCGAGGGTGTCGCGCTCGGCGGTGAGTAATTGCACGGCCTGCTTCGCCTTTAGATAATCGCCTTCGGGGCCGACATCGGAGAAGGGCATGCCTTGGGGCTGCGCCTGAGCCGGCGCATTCTCGGCGCCTGGGGCGGGGGCGCCCTCAGGTTTGGAGGGTCCGCGGTCGAGATTTTGATCGAGATCTAATTTCTCGAGCAGTTCGTATTCGGTCTTGAGCGTGGCGTATTGCTGATTGAGCCGGACGAGATATTGCGCGGCGCTGTTCCCTTCCTCCTGGATGAACCCGATGTTGTTCTCCTTTTGGAATTCGAGCATCTCGTCTTCCGCGATGCGGAGATCCTTTTCCACCTGAATCAACTGCTCAGTGATGGCGGTGGTAACGTTGTGCCCCTGGTCCTCACGCATCCCTTTTTTGAAATCGAGATACTTCTGCATGACCGCGTTCAGGTAGGCCTGCGTGTACTCGGGCGTGGGTCCGATGGCCGAGAGCTCGAAGATGGAAGTGCGCGGCTTTTGGTTGACCGTGATGTCGACCAGGACGGGCTGCATTTCCGGATGCGTGGCGCGCACGAGGGACTCTGCACTGCGCCGGACTTCGGAGCTTTGCATGAGTTGAATCTGAGTGCCGTAGAAGTTGACGTTGTCCTCACTGTAGACGGCGCTCTGGGCGATGTTGAGCTTGCCGGCGAGCATCATTTTGCTCGTGGAGAGGAACGAAGGCGGCGTCTGATAAATGAGCCAGGCCTGCACGAAGAGGCCGATGGAAATCGTGAGGACAGGAATCCACCAGCGGCGGCGCAGAAGCGCCTTGTAACGGTGCAGCCGGGTAATGAGGGAGGTGGTCCAGGACGCGGGCGTCGGACGTTCGATCAAGGGAGCTTCCATGCTAGAAATTCACGAGCTTCTGCGGGACGTAAATTTGGTCGTCCGGTTGCAGGACCGCATCTTCGTCGCTCTTGCCTCGTTCGATGACGTTCTTCAGATCGACGATGAAATCCTGGCCGTTCTTGCGCGTGACTCTCACTTTGCGTTTGTCCGCAAAATCGCCGAAACCGCCGGCGCGAATCACCGCTTTGCTCACGGTGTACGATTCGTCGGGCGGGATTTCCTGCGGCCCGGGACCGCGCACCGAGCCGGTGACGTAAATGCGGCCGCGCGATTTTTCGCTCACGTGATCGACCGCGATGATCACGGTCGCGTGATAGTAATATTCCTTCTCGAGAGCAGCCTTGATATTGAAGGCGAGTTCCTTCGAAGTGCGGCCGGCGGCCTGCACGAGGCCGATGTAAGGGACTTCGACCTGGCCGTTGTCGTTTACGCGCAGGCGCTGCGATTCGTTGTCGCGATCTTCGACGACGCGGAAGCTGACAAAATCATTCGTGCCGAGCCGCTTCCGGTCGTCGAGCACGTTCATCGAATTGGTCAGCATGACCGTGCTGGAAGCCGGCGGCTCCGGCGCGGTGGCGCGAAGCGGCTGCGGCGTGAAAGCGACCGGCGGACTGCTTTCCTGAGCCAGGAGCGGACCACCGAGCGACGCCGCGAGGAGGAGGGTGCAGGTCCAATTTCTCATGCAGTTTCAAGAGCGTCCGATTTAGAAGCTATAGGTGACGTCGATTGAGACGCGGTTCTGGATGTAATCTCGCAAGAGAACGTCCGAAAGTTTTCGCGTGTACTGGTAGCGCGCTCCGAGGGTGACGTTGCGCGTGAGTTGATAACCGAGGGAAATCGCCGCGCCATAACGCTGGAAGTGCTCGTCGATGAAGCCGCCCGAATCCTCCGCGTCTTCGTAGAAGAACTCGGTTTGGAGCAAGGTCTTATTGATGACGTTCCAGGTGGCGGTGTGCCGCACGTAGTTGAGTTTGATGTAATTTGAGTTCACGCCGAGTTGCGATTCGTGGCCGGCGGAGAGGCGGTGGGTGATGGCGGCGTTGATGCGATGCGAGATGAGGACGTTGACGTAGTAATCATCAAGGCTGCCGGAGTCGTTAAAGACGAGGAACCCGCCGCAGAGGCCGGGGAACGGCGAAACCACCACCGTGCTGCCATCGAAGTCGATCATCTGGTAGCCGCCGGCGAGACGCAGTTTAATGTTGCTGGTGATCTGCGTTTCCAGGAATCCGCCGACGCTGAAGGTGTCGGAATCGTTCAGGAAATTCTGGTCGTAGCGATTGAAAACCGCGTTCGCCTCCAAGCCCACGCCGGTGGTGGAAGTGGCGGCGATGCTGATCGAGCCGAGAATGATTTCCGCGTTGCGATTGAGGTAATCGAAGTCGCTGTTGGTCGCGATAAAGTTGTAGTGATCGTAGCCGAAGGTGACGACCGCCTTGTTCAAATCCCACAAAACGGAAACGCCCGCAGTGTTCTGGAAGCGACCGTAGTCGGCCACGTTGCTGAGGCCGGGCTCACCGATCGGATCCTGCTCGAGCGAGAAGCGATCGTGGAAATTGATCCGAAAATCGCCCACGAAGACATCGAAGGAGAGCTGCGAATTGGGCGAGAGAAGCAGACCGTTGGTGTTGTACTCCGAGTGGTCGAGGTAGAACGCGTATCCGAGGCCGAGGTCGAGGCGCAAAGTATTGAGCTGCGTGACGGGCCAAAGGGCGTTGAAGTTCACCTGCGGGCGAAAAATGAAATCCTCCTGCCGGTTGAGTTCCGCGACGTTGATGTTGTCGTTGTATTCCAGTCCTACCGTGGCGCTGAGACGGAACCGAATCGGTCCGACCAGCAAATTATACGGGATCCGATCGAATGATTGACGACGTGTTTCGGACGCCGTTTCGCCGGCCAGTGATGGGCGGATGGCATCCTGGCCTCGGAGCGAAGAGGTCGCACAAAGAAGCGCGAGCAAAACGGTCCCGCCGAGTCGCCGAGTAAGGGCGGAAGGATGGCGAAGGGAGGATTTGCGGCTCATAGTCGGACGATGTGGTTGAGTTAGCAAAAGGGATACCAGACCGACGACAATACAGAGTTCGCCCCTGTTCCAGCCAGTGCACGGGCGGGTCTATTTAGTTTCTATTTCTTGTACTGAACCCATAATTGGCCGCAAGGGAAATCTAGACTCGGGGACCTCTTGGCCCGCTCTAAGCTTTAGAGCCACCCATGAACGCGCGTCCCGCCTCCTCTGGTCGTCCCTGGTTCAACCTGCTTGCCGCCTCTCTTCTGATCCTGGCTGCAGTCTTCATCCCTGCCTCTGCCTTCGCTGGCGATGACGAATTCCGGGCGGCGAATACCGCCGACTATGCTCCCTCCACGAATACGGCCAAGAATCTTGCCCGCATGAATTCCGGTGCACAGATCGAATGGACAGCGCCGGACGGAAAAACCACGGGAGCTGCCAACGCCAACGACGAAAAGCAAAGCCCCGCCGTTCTCATCATGGACGACGACACGATCAGTTGCCCTTTGCAGGAAGGACAAACGACGCTCGTGATTAAATTGCCCGCGGCTGCCGCCCTTGATCGCTTCTCATTCGTGAACGAAAACGCCGAGGCCGCCGGACAATTAAAAATCTCCGTCTCAAACTACCGCCTCCCAGCCTCGAGCCCGATGTGGGTGGAAGTGGACGGCAGCATTAGCTTCGCCCGGAAACGGCTCTTCAATCTTTCCATGGTGGGCGTGGAAGCGCGCTACGTGAAGCTCTCTTTCCAAGTGGAAAAGGCGGGACGGATCGCCTCCCTCGGCCTCTACGGCGGTGAAACGCTCGATCGTTTTGCCTGGCGGCAGGAGCAGGTGCGACCGCGTGCCACCTGGGTGGCCAATACCGGTTCCCGCAGCCAGACCCCGGCTGATCAACTGAATTTCAATTTCGCCAATCTCTACGCTAAGGCGCGCGTGGTTCACGTCAGCTCCGGGGCGCTCGCTTCCGCGGGTCGCATGATCGACGACGATAACGAGACCGGTTTCCACTTCGCGGCGAGCGACAAGCAGCCGACCGTCGTCGTGGAACTGGGCGAAAACGAGCAGCTCCATCGCGTGAGCGCGCTCTACAAACTTCAGGTTCCAGGCCGGCTGGATGTTTACCTCTTGAACGAAGTCTCCCAAGACTCTCTCAAACTAAATGACCAACAGCCGATCGCCTCCGTCGTCGACTCCGACGGTCAGGGGAAAGCGGCGGTTGATTTCGATCCGCGCGGCGCCCGCTACGTCGCTCTGCGTTGGACTCCGAGCGGTGTTTCCAATTCTGAGCGTGGTTTCGAAATCGCGGAGATCGACGCGTTCGGCAACATGCCGCTGGTGTTGCTCACCTCGGACGGCAAGCCGGACCTTCTGGCCCGCGGCTACACTTCGATCCCGATGCCCGGCGAAGGCCTCCCGTGAGGTCAGTAACGGGCTTGGCACACTCGCCATTCCCCCCGTTCTGCCGCTGGTCAGACCTTAGGCGGCGCCGGCTGCAAAATCGCGCGCACAGTTTGCGCCGTCGCTTCTCGCACACTGGATTCGTCCGCCAACCCGACGACCGCCAGTTCGAGCAAACGCTGACCCAGATTGCGCTCTCCGCGCCACGCCGCCAAAAGGCGTCCCTGCGTGTTCCACTCCTCCGGGGGAACATCCGCGCGCACACCGAGCATCCCACGAACCGCGCTTTTGCCGCCACCTACGCCTACGCGCTCCCGACCGAGGGCCGCGGCGCGGAAGGCTTGAAACTGCTCGAGAGTTTGAAAGAGGACGAGCTGCAGCCCCGCAGCGCTTGTCGCGCGTTGAGCGCGCCGCGCGAAGCCGGATTTCTTTTTCGGCATCTCTCTCCAAAAGCTAGTCGCCCAACGCCTTGCGGTCACCGTTTCCAAGGTCGCCTGCGCGGCACAAAAGGCACGGGACTAGCTTAAAGAACGTGCAGGTGCTGGCGGCCTGAAAAACCATGCGATTGGCGACGGAAATTCAGGCGCAAAGCCATCTCAAACCACTCACCCAAGGCGACCACTTTCTTGAGTCTACCAATGAATCATCTCGTGAAAGCACTTCTCGCACGTCGCAAAATATTCAGGCTCAAAGCGAAGAATATTCTGCGCTCGCTGCCCGGGCTACGAATGATGCGATTCGGGATTGGAATGTAAAAGAAGGCGACCTCGCCTGGCCGCAGGGTCTCGATACCTTGCTCGGCTACAAGCGCACCACCGCCGCCTCCAGCATCGGTTTCTGGCAAAAACACGTCCACCCCGACGATCGCGCCCGCACCGCGCTCAGCCTCCGCGACGCGCTCGCGCACGCCGATTCCTGGAGCGGCGAATATCGTTTCCGCCATGCCGCCGGGCATTACCTCCTTCTCCTCGAGCGCGCCGCCATCGTCCGCAATGAAAGCGGGAAAGCCGTCCGCCTCGTCGGCTCGCTCATGGACATCACCGCGCGCCAGCAGTTGAAAGATCAACTCGTGCGCTCGCAAAAGATGGACGCCTTCGGACAGCTCGCCGGCGGCGTCGCGCACGACTTCAACAACTTCCTCACCACCATCCTCGGCTACAGCGACCTCCTCCTCGAAGAACTCGACAGCAAATCCTCCACCGCCCAGCACATCGCCGAAATCCGGAGCGCCGGGAAACGCGCCAGCGGCCTTACCGGCCAGCTCCTCGCCTTCAGCCGCCGTCAGCCGCTCGAAAATCGCGTCGTCGAAGTCAACGCTCTCATCGGCAACATGGAACGCTCGCTCCTCCGCCTGCTCGGCGACAACATCTCCGTTGATTGCCAGCTCCATCGCTCGGGCGACCCCGCCCACATCAAGGTGGACCCGCACCAGCTCACCCAGATCATCGTCAATCTCGCGGTCAACGCCCGCGACGCCATGCCCGAGGGAGGGAAACTCACCCTCGCCACCGGCACCCTGCGCATCCACGGCGAAGGCCAGCCCAGCGGTTGCACCGATCTGCTCCCGCCGGGCGAATACGCCCTCATCAACGTCACCGACAACGGCACCGGCATGACCGAGGAAGTCAAAGCGCATCTCTTCGAGCCGTTCTTCACCACCAAAGACGATGGCCACAGCAGCGGGCTCGGCCTTGCCACTTCCTACGGCATCGTGCGCCAGAGCGGCGGGTACATTTGCGTGGAAAGCCAGGTCGGCAAAGGCACCATGGTCACGATTTATTTTCCGAAAGTGCCCGCGCCTCCCGTGCCTTCCTACAAAAAACCGGGCGTGAAAAAAATCTCGACCGGCACCGAAACCATCCTCGTCCTCGAAGACGACGTCAGTGTCCGCCACATCTCCGTCCGCGTCCTGCGTTCCCTCGGCTACGACGTCCTCGAAGCCGCCAATAGCGACGACGCCCAACGCATCGTCGCCTTCGCCCAGGACAAAAAGATCCACCTTCTCCTCACCGACATGGTCATGCCGCAGATGAGCGGCAAAGATTTCGCCGCCTGGCTGCGCCAAACCAGTCCGGAATCCAAAGTCATCTTCATCTCCGGTTATCTCGAAGAGTCCATCCTTCTCGCCGACCGCCGGGATGACGGAATGTTCTTTCTCCCCAAACCCTTCGATTCCGAACAGCTCGCCGACAAAGTGCGCGAAGCGCTCGACGCCGGAAAATTATAGGGGAAGCCTTTCTGGCTTCCCCAGTTTCAAATTCATCAAACCCGGAACGCTAACAGCTTCCCCTCCAACGCTCCGCGGTATATGAAATCCCCGTGACCACGTTCCAGGACATCGAGGCCGCGCGTCCGCGCATCAAAGACACCGTCTACCATTCCCCCTGTCCGCATTCCATTCCGCTGAGCGAACTCACCGGAATGCAGATCTACTGCAAACTCGACAACCTCCAGCGCACCGGAAGTTTCAAAGAACGCGGCGCGGCCAACGCACTCTGCCAACTTCCCGCCGAGCAAAAGAAGCGCGGCGTCATCGCCGCCTCCGCCGGCAACCACGCCCAGGCCCTCGCCTATCAAGGCAAACTCCTCGGCATTCCCGCCACGGTCGTGATGCCGAAGTTCGCGCCCCTCATCAAAGTGAGTAACTGCCAGAAACTCGGCGCCACCGTCATCATGCACGGGAAAGACTTCGGCGAAGCGAAAGCGCACGCGCACGAAGTCGCAAAAGAACGCGGCCTCGCCTACATCGACGGCTACGACGATCCCGCCATCATCGCCGGCCAGGGCACGATGGGCCTCGAGATCGTCGAACAAGTGCCCGACCTCGATGCCGTCATCATCCCGGTCGGCGGCGGCGGCCTCCTCGCCGGCGTCGCGCTCGCAGTGAAAACGTTAAAACCGGAAGCGAAAATTATCGCCGTAGAAGCGAAAGGCGTAGCCAGCTTTTCCGCCGCGTTGAAAAACGGCGAGCCGACCCGCATCGCCACCCAACCGACCCTCGCCGACGGCCTCGCCATCCCCACCGTCGGCAGCAATGCCTTCGAAATCGCAAAGGATCTCGTCGACCGCTGCCTGCTCGTCACCGAAGAACAAATCGCCCTCTCCATCCTGCGCATCGTCGAATTGGAAAAAGGCGTTGTCGAAGGCGCCGCCGCCACGCCGCTCGCCGCCTGCATTTCCGGCCAGCTCCCAGAATTAGCCGGCAAGAAAGTTGTCATCTTGCTCTGTGGCGGAAACATCGATCCCAACGTCCTCAGCCGCGTCGTCGAACGCGGCCTCGTCGCCGATGGCCGCCTCTGCCGGTTCACCGCCGTGATCAGCGACCGTCCCGGCGGCCTCGCAGACCTCACCGCGCAAATCGCCTCCACCGGCGCCAGCATCAAACAAGTAGTGCACGACCGAGCCTTCGCCGGCAGCGACGTCAGCGCTGTCCACGTCCTCTGCACCGTCGAGACGCGCAATCACGAGCACCTCGCCGAAGTCCGCGAGCGCCTAAAAACGCACGGCGTACAGACCTTCGACTCGTAAGCCCGCAAACGAGGCCCTTCAAAGCCGGGCAATTCTCGCAATTTGCGACCTTTGCATGTGACTTCTCGATGAGCGCTTCGCCGCATAAGCCTTGATCCCGAACTCGGCTCGACGTGGGAAGAAGTAGAGATAGCGGTTCGAGGCCCAGCGAAACTGATGGCAAGTAGAGCTGCTTCGCGGCGCGGAAGCAGATTGCTCGACGTGTCGAATTAATTCAGGCGCTCCCAAGCGACGCGAACGGATTGATCAGCTTGAGTCTCCGCGACGTGCGCGAAGTCGCCTACATTGCGTGCCAGGAGTTCCCCACCGGTTTCCAGCGCCGGCGCACTCTTTACGCTGGGATGTTGGCGGTCGCTTCGCGATCCCAATTCCGGTGCTGGGCGAGTGCTTTGATGAATCGAGCTCCCACTTTTTTGGCGTTTCCGTTTTCGTCCACCACCAGCGCGGGATCTTTTTTTGCCGCGGCCAGATCGATCGATGACGCCTTCAGCAATTCGATCCCGCCGCCGGTGGCCGCGACCGCTTTGCAATGCATGAAGCTTTCGTTCACGAACAAAATCGCGCGACCATCGCTGGCTAGGGCCGAACCACTCTTGGCGCCGCCTGGCACATAGACGCCGTCGAAGAGCACCGAGCTGGCGTTGACCAGACTCATGTCCACTTTGATTTCTGATCCGCTAGCAGTCTTCACCGTCCCGCCCCGCGGCCCGATCACCTTCGCCATCGCGCCTTCTTTGGTGAGCGCGTTCTTCATTGCGTCAACTTCGCTTTCGTCCACGCCGTCCGCAACCAAGATGGCGATCTTGCGGGTCGCGATCGTGTTCTTGACCGTGTTCATCATGCTCAAGGCGGGCGAGGTGCCGTAAGTGTTCTTCATCGGCTTCGGCTCGGTGTTGCGGCCGGCATCCGCGCCGACCGCTTGATTCGCTTTGCCTTCGACTGACGACGGCACCTTCAAGCCCAAACCCTTCGCGATTCCGCTCGCGAGCGCCTTGTCCACTTTGTTCAACATCCCGAGCATCCGCTCGACGATGGCCGGCCGCGTCACCATCCCGAGCTCGAAGGTGAGCGCGTTGATGATGTGTTGCTGTTCGTGCGGCGCCTGGCTCTGGAAAAAGAGCGCCGCCTGGCTGAAGTGATCGAAGAATTTCTCGCTCTTCCCGCGCACTTTCGTGCCCTGCATTTTCTCGGCGTAACTGACGAAACCGCCCTCGCTTTCCTTCGCCTGCACCGGGCACCCGCCACTGATCGTGTTCGGGAAATAACTCGCCTCGCCGCGATTCACGATCTGCTGCATGTGACCATCGCGCTGGTTATTGTGCATCGGGCAAGTCGGCCGGTTGATCGGGATCTGCGCGAAATTCGGCCCACCCAGACGGGTCAATTGCGTGTCGGTGTAACTGAAGAGACGTCCCTGTAGGAGCGGGTCATTGCTGAAGTCGATTCCCGGCACCAGATGGCCCGGATGAAACGCCACCTGCTCCGTTTCCGCGAAGTAGTTATCGGGATTCCGATCGAGCACCAGGCGGCCCAGCGGCGTGATCGGAACCAGCTCTTCGGGAATCAACTTGGTCGGATCGAGCAAGTCGAAATCGAACTTGTGCTCGTCCTTTTCTTCCACCACTTGCACGCCGAATTCCCATTCCGGAAACGCGCCGCTCTCGATCGCGTCCCAAAGATCGCGCCGATGAAAATCGGGATCCTTCCCGTTAATCTTGAGCGCCTCGTCCCAGAGCACGGAATGCATCCCGAGTTTTGGTTTAAAATGAAACTTCACGAAGCGCGATTTCCCGGCCGCGTCGATGAAACGGAAAGTGTGAATCCCGAAACCTTCCACCATGCGCAAGCTGCGCGGGATGGCGCGGTCCGACATCACCCACATCAACATGTGGAACGTCTCGGGCGAGAGCGAAATGAAATCGTAAAAGGTGTCGTGCGCCGAAGCGGCCTGCGGGATCTCGTTGTGCGGCTCGGGCTTCACCGCGTGGATGAGATCGGGAAACTTAATGGCGTCCTGAATGAAGAAGACTGGGATGTTATTCCCGACCATGTCGAAGATGCCTTCCTCGGTGTAAAACTTGATCGCAAACCCGCGCACATCCCGCGCGAGATCGGCTGAGCCGCGTGAGCCCGCCACGGTGGAAAAACGCAGGAAGACCGGCGTCTTGCGCGACGGATCGTTCAGGAAACCAGCCTTCGTTAGGCCGGAATGCGATTTGTAAGCCTGGAAATAACCATGCGCCGCCACGCCGCGCGCGTGCACCGCGCGCTCCGGAATCCGCTCATGGTCGAAGTGCGTGATCTTTTCACGCATCAAAAAGTCTTCCAGCAACGACGGTCCGCGCACTCCACCTTTGAGCGTGTTGTTCGTGTCGTTGATCGCGGCGCCTTGATTCGAAGTCAGGGTAGTCCCCTCCGCTTCAGAAATGTTGGGAGCCAGCTCCGCGAGCTTGGCGTTGATTTTTGTTCCTTTGCTTTTCGGCATAACGGTTCTTTCGGCGGGCTGGGTTAACTGAGCGTTTCCTGAACGAACTGGCAGACACGCGCTCGGTGCAATACAGGAACGAATTTCGCGGGAAATTTGGCTGGGCGGAGATTTCTTTTTGTCGCCCGAACGCCCTGGAACGCCGCTCTGCCTTGCACCTATTTCCGCGCTTCGTAGCGTCACCCCATGCATACGCTCGAACCGGATTTGCTCGAGAAACCTGCCGCCGCGAGGGAACCGCAACGGCCCCTGAACGATCAGTCCGACGCCTTCGCCCGGCGTCACAATGGGCCAAACGCGGCCGCGGTCGAGGAGATGCTGGCCACCGTGGGGCACGCGACTTTGGACGAGTTGATCGACGCCACGGTGCCGAAAGATATTCGGCTCAAAGGCGCGCTGAAGTTGCTCCCGGCGGCGAGCGAACGCGAGGCGCTGGAAGAGCTGCGCGCGATTTCACTCCGCAACAAGGTGGCGCGCTCCTTTATCGGCGCGGGCTATTCGGATTGCATCACGCCACCGGTCATTCAGCGAAACATTTTCGAGAACCCGGGCTGGTACACGGCCTACACGCCTTATCAGGCGGAGATCGCGCAGGGGCGGCTCGAGGCGTTGATCAATTTTCAAACCATGATCACCGACCTGACCGCGCTCGAGATCGCAAATGCCTCCATGCTCGATGAAGCGACCGCGGCCGCGGAAGCGATGACGCTTTGCCGTGCAGTCGTCGGTGGACGCGAAGCGTTTTTTGTTTCGGAGCTTTGTCATCCACAAACGATCGAGGTGGTGCAAACCCGGGCGAAACCGCTCGGGGTACGCGTGATCGTGGGGGATCACAGCGAGTTCGATTTCGCGGACGCGGTTTTCGGCGTGCTCTTGCAATATCCTGCCACCGACGGCGCGATCCACGACTACGAAGATTTCATCAAGCGCGCGCACGACGCTGGGGCTTTGGCGATTGTCGCCGCCGATATTCTCGCGCTCACCTTGTTGAAAGCGCCGGGTGAACTCGGCGCTGATGTCGCGGTTGGAAATACCCAGCGCTTCGGCGTCCCGCTCGGCTTCGGCGGACCGCACGCCGCCTACATGGCGACACGCGACGCGCACAAGCGCCACCTCCCCGGCCGACTTGTCGGCGTCTCGCACGATGCGGAGGGGCGGCCCGGTTATCGCCTCGCCTTGCAAACCCGCGAGCAACACATCCGGCGCGACAAGGCGACGAGTAATATTTGCACCGCGCAGGTTCTTCTCGCGGTCATGGCTTCGATGTATGCCGTTTATCACGGACCGCGCGGCTTGCGCGCGATGGCGGAGCGCGTCCACGGATTTGCCGCAAAACTCGCCACCGGCCTGCAGGGACTCGGCTTCGAGATCGCTCACACCGATTTCTTCGACACGATCCGCGTCGAGCTAGGCGAAGGCACGAGCGCGGATCTGATTGAGCGGGCCGAACGGGTCGGCTGCAATTTCCGCTCGCTCGGTCAACATGCGGTCGGCATCGCCCTCGACGAAACGACGACCGACGCGGAAATCGAAACGCTCATGTCGCTCTTCCGCGCCACGCATGTGCGGAATTTCGCGGACGATAATCTCGATGGCTCCTCTTTCCGCATTCCGCAGTTCGCGATCCGGGATTCGAAATATCTCACGCACCCGGTCTTCAACACCCATCACACCGAGACGGAGATGCTGCGTTATCTGCGCCGTCTCGAAGCGCGCGATCTTTCGCTCACCACTTCGATGATTCCTCTGGGTTCCTGCACGATGAAGTTGAACGCAAGCGCGGAGATGTTCCCGGTTTCGTGGCCGGAATTTTCCCGCCTCCATCCGTTCGCGCCCGAGTCGCAGACCACCGGTTATCGCGACATGTGCGAGCAGCTCGAGCATTGGCTCGCGGAGATCACTGGCTTCGCCGCAGTCTCCCTGCAGCCGAACGCCGGTTCGCAAGGCGAGTACGCCGGTTTGCTCGCGATTCGCGAATACCACCGCGCCAACGGCGAAGGGGCGCGCAAGATTTGTCTGATCCCAAACTCCGCGCACGGCACCAATCCAGCCAGCGCAGTGATGGCGGGGTTCAAAGTTGTCCCGGTCGCCACCTCCAAAGAAGGCGACATCGACATGGCCGATCTTCGCGCCAAAGCCGACGCGCATAAAGACGACCTCGCCGCGCTGATGGTGACGTATCCGTCCACCCATGGCGTTTTTGAAACAACGATCCGCGAGATTTGCGAGATCGTACACTCACACGGCGGGCAGGTTTACATGGACGGCGCAAACATGAATGCGCAGGTCGGCCTTTGCCGGCCGGGCGATATCGGCGCAGACGTCTGCCATTTGAATCTGCACAAGACGTTTTGCATTCCGCACGGCGGCGGCGGGCCCGGGATGGGACCGATCGGCGTCGCATTGCACTTGCTCGAGTTTCTCCCCGCGCATCCGAAGCTCGAGCAACCAAACCTCGACCGGCAAAACGGCGTCGGTCCGGTTTCAGCCGCGCCTTTCGGCAGCGCCAGCATCCTCACTATTTCCTGGATGTACATCCGCATGATGGGCGCGCAGGGTCTCGCCGAAGCGACCAAGTTGGCGATCCTCAATGCGAACTACATCGCGAAGCGGATGGAGAATTTTTATCCTGTTTTGTATCGCGGTAAACACGGCCAGGTCGCGCACGAGTGCATTGTGGACTTGCGGCAGTTCAAGGTCGCCGGCGTGGAAGTGGAAGACGTGGCGAAGCGTTTGATGGATTACGGATTCCACGCGCCGACGGTGTCGTTTCCGGTACCGGGCACGATGATGATCGAGCCCACGGAGAGCGAAACCAAGGCGGAGATCGATCGCTTTTGCGAGGCCATGATTTCGATTCATGGCGAGATCCAGGAAATCATCTCGGGGAAAGCCGACAAGCAAAACAACGTGCTGAAACATGCGCCGCACACCGCGCGACAGGTCACAGCCGACAAGTGGGATCGACCCTATTCCCGCGAACGCGCCGCCTATCCGGCCGCATGGACGCGCGAAGCTAAATTCTGGCCGGCGGTGGCGCGGATCGACAATGTGTACGGCGACCGCAATCTGATGTGCTCCTGTCCGCCGATGGAAGACTTCGCGGAGTAATGACCGGCCGAGCGCGCGCTCCATCCGGCTCGGGCTGACAAAAAAGGCCGCACCTTCCGGCGCGGCCTTTTCGGTTGGCGTGTTGGAAGCCTACGGTTGTTCGGAGGCCAGTTCCGGCGTCGGCGGCAAACGGCGCGGCACCTGACGAATCGCGGTGCCAGTCGTCTCTTCCACCGCGGCTTCGCCACCTTCATGGTATTCGGCGTCGCCGTTCACCTGCCAGAGATCGTAGAGCTCGGTATCATCGAGGATGTTCTCCACGCAGAGCATCGCCGTCATCATGGCGTGATCCTGGTTGTTATATTTGTGCATCCCGTTGCGACCCACGAGATGCAGGTTCGGGAAACGCGCCGCCAGCTCTTCGCGCACAGTCGCGACGTGCTTCGAATAGAAATCATCGTAAACCGGAT
>JBDSNB010000095.1:0-12850 GCA_039915555.1 Chthoniobacterales bacterium
GTTTTTCCGAGCCCCGACCATGCAGCGGGATCCGGTGTTTGTGCACAATGATTATCTCCAACTGCTCGCGGAGTACGGATTGCTCGGGGTGGCCGGTTTGGGATTTTTCCTCGCGGTGCATCTGCGGTATGGGATGCGAAATTTTTCGCGCTTGGGGCCGAAGCGCGTCGCGGCCTCGCAGCGTCTCTCAAGCAATGCGCTCGCGCTCAACGTAGGCGCGCTCGCCGCGGTCACGAGTTTCGTCGTCCACTCGATTTTTGATTTCAATCTCCACATCCCGGCGAACGTCCTGCTCCTGGCCTTTGTCTTTGCGGTGCTGGCGAACGATGGCGTGATGCGCGAACGCGCGCCGGTGGCCGCGTCACCGGGGCAAAAAATCTGGCGGCTGGCGCCGGCCTTTGTCGGTCTCGTTCTTTTGATCCAAGGGGCGCGTCTGTTGCCAGGAGAGTATTTTGCCGAGCGCGCACGTCTCGCGGTGCGCGATCAGCAGGCTGGCCCGGGTCTGCTCTATGCGGGCTCGGGATTGAAATACGATCCGTCGAATCCGGATCTGCATTATTATCTCGGTATCGCCCGGCTCTTGTTTGCCGATTCGGCAAGTTCCCCGGAAGCGGCGGCGTCATTCCGGAACGCGGCGATCACGGCCTTGGAGCGCGCGCGCGCCCTGGCGCCGCGGGAGATTACTTATGGGCTCGAGTTGGCCACCGCCTTGGAATCGGCGCAACGGCTTGAAGAGGCCACGCAAGTTTTTGCCTCTTTGTTGCGTCTGGATCCGAAATCGGACAGCCTGCGGAGCTATTACGAAGGACATCTAAATCTGCAGCGGGAACAGCCTCCGACCTAGGTGCCGGCGGCGGCAGGGGACTCCTAAGCGAGCGGCGCAGGAACCGCAGTCTGAGAAAACCTCGCGAAATCGCTAAAAAAGGATTGCTGATCAATTTTCTCCCGGCTAGTCTGCGGGCCGCGTGACGTACTTCACCTAAGGATTACGTCAGCACGGGAATATTTTAAGGACCAAACGGGCATATGAAAAAACTGAACCTCTCCACCTTCGCTACGACGGCGTCTTTGCTCACCTTGCTTTGCTTAATGCCGGCCCTCGCCCACGCCGGCGGCCAGGGTTTTAGCAGAGACATCTCTAAGGAGACGTACGCTTCGAGTGGCGATCTGGGGTTGGGCAAATTTGCCTCCTTCCCCTTTCACGTCACGGTTTCAGCGCGGGTCGGCTACGACGATAACGTGAACTTGACGCAATTCGATCCGCAGGGTTCGTTTTTCACCAATCTGGCCCTCGGCGTCACGTACGAATTTGGGAGCCCGCGCACCCGCATCAATCTGACCAGCGGCGTCGGTTTCACTTATTACTTTGATCGGGACGATAGTTTTTCGGGCGGCTCGGACAATTTCGACGTCAACGGCTATCTTGGATTTGCCATCACCCATAAAGTCTCGCCGCGCCTCACCCTCTCCGCGAACCTCTATGCGACCTACCAATCGCAGCCGGATTTCCAAACTTTCAACAACAGCAACATCACCTTCAGCCGCCAGAGCCAGAATTTCTTTTTCACGGTCAACAAATTCTCCCTTGGCTATGCCTGGACGCCGCGCTTCTCCACCGTCTCCAGTTACACGATTGGATACACCGACTATGACGACGCGATCGTGAGCCTCTTCCAGGATCGATTCGAGCACACCTTCGGCAACGAGTTCCGTTTCCTCGTCCTGCCCACCACCACCGCGGTGGCGGAATATCGTCTCGGAATCGTCGACTACACGGAGGTCGATGGTCGCAATTCGACCTCGCATTATCTACTCGCTGGCGTCGACCACAGCTTCAGTCCGCGCTTCAACATCTCCACGCGTGCGGGTGTGGAGTTCCGTTCGTATGACGACAACGGCGTCTTCGGCGCCAACGGCGGCGATCAAACCAGCCCCTACGCTGAGTTCACGCTCAACTACGCGATCGCGCAAAACACTTCGCTCTCGTGGGTCAACCGCTACTCGATCGAAGAATCGGATGTGCCGGAATTGCTGAGCCGCCAGACCTTTCGCACCGCTGTTTCCCTGCGGCACAACTTCACCTCTCGCATCGTGGGCGGGCTGAACATCGCCTACCAGAACGACGACTACGATGGGAACGCCATCACCCCCAGCTTCACCGAAGACGCTTTCGATATCTCGCTCGCGCTCCGTTACGCCATCACGCGGAATTGGGCTGTCGATGCCGGTTATCACCACACCGAGGTCATCTCCGATGGAAATCTTTTCCGCGAATACGCGCGGAATCGCTATTACCTCGGCGCGACCTTCACATTCTAAGAGCGGCCAGCTCTCTGGCTTTTGCGTCGGGCGACTTTCTGACGTAGCCTTTCTGCCCAGCCCGGGGTTTCTATGTCACAAACCGAAGAAGGTAAACTTCATTTTCTTGATTACTGGCGGGTCATTCGCGTGCGTTGGATCTTGATCCTGCTCGCGTTCCTGCTCGTTCTCCTCACCGCTGCGGTCGTCACGTATTTCCAGCCGCGTGAATTTCAGTCCAGCGTTTTCATCGAAGTAAAATCGACCGCGCAGAACATGCGCATTTTTGGAGCGGGCGATCCGAACATGCCCATCCATGATCCGACGCTAGCGCCCACGGTTTATCAAGTAATTCAGCGTACCGGTATTCTTTACCCGGTGATCGAAGACCTAAAACTCCAGGACAGATGGGCGAAAAACGGAAGCCGCCCGACCAGAGAGCAGGCCTATCAGCGCCTCCGCAGTCGTCTCGACGTGGATGAAGTGCGGAACACCGACCTTCTTCAGATCAGCGTCCTCAGTCCCGATCCGCAAGAGGCCGCTGACATCGCAAACAAAATCGTCTCGGTCTACCAAAGCGTGCGCGTCGACGAAGAAAAAGAGATTATGAATCGCGCGGTCGCGAGCATGAACGAAGAAGTCTCGAAGCAGCAGAAGAAGGTCGATGAAGCGGCCACTGATGTCGCCCGCATCCGGGCCGAAGAGGGCATCGTCGATTTGAACCCCGAAGGCATGGAAGACGCCGTCACGCCGGTTAACAGCATGGTCATGAAGCAGGAAGGCGAAGTGAATGACGCCGAGACCAGGGTTGCCGTTCTTTCCACCCAGCTCGCGCAAATCGATCAGCTTAAAGGTGAAGACTTGATGCGGATGATGCCGACGCTTCGCATCGAAGATCCCACCATTCAAAAAATCCTGCCCAACTATCAGGATGCGGTCGCGCAAGAGGCGTTGTTCCTCAATTCCGGCCTCGGAGAAAATCACCCCAAGGTCAAAGCGCTCCGCGCCACGAAGGCCGTCTACACCAAGCAGCTGGAAGAGCAGGTCACTATCATCCGCAGCGCGCTGCAGAACAACCTCGCCACCGCTGGGACGACGCGTGACGAATTGAAGAAGCGCCTCGACGAGATCAACACCCGTCAGCTCGACTCGAAGACCACTAGCGCCACCTACACGCGTGCGAAGAATCTTTATATTAAAGAGAAGATGCTGCTCGATGGCGTCCGCACCCGCGCGCAAACCCAGACGATGGAGCTCGCGATGCCGCGCATGGCCGTGAGTGTGAAGCAAGTCGCGGAGCCACCCAGCTACGCCGCCCGTCCGCGCGTCGGATTGAATCTTGCGCTCGGTGCGCTCGTCGGTCTCGTGCTCGGTCTCGGCCTCGCCTTCTTCATTGAGTATCTCGATACCAGCGTGAAGACGATGGAAGATGTCGAGAGCCTGCTCGGCGTTCCCGTTCTGGCGATCATTCCAAAGCACATCAAACTCCTGCACAAGGAGCCGGGCGATACGCCGGACGCGGAGGCCTATCGCATCCTGCGCACCAATATTGAATTCAACCGGAAGAATCCCGAAGCGAATGCCATCTCCATGGTCAGCGGCGGCCCGGGTGAAGGAAAATCCACTACGCTCGCCAATCTGGCCTTCACTTCTGCGCAAGGCGGCTACACCACCTTGATCGTGGACGCCGATCTTCGCCGTCCCGTGCAGCACAGCATTTTCGACCTCACGAACAAGGTTGGCCTCACGAATTATCTCACCACCGATATGCGTCTCGAAGACGTGATCGTTCCCACCTCGGTCGAGAATCTTTCACTACTCCCGAGCGGAATTCTGCCGTCTGATGCGGTCGGCATTCTCAACTCGCAACGCATGTCGGACATGATCGCGGAAGTGAAAACGCGCTACGACATCGTGTTTTTCGATTCGCCCCCTATGCTCGGCGTCAGCGACGCTTCCGTGCTCGCGAGTGAGGTGGACCAGACCATCATCGTGGTGCAGCATCGCCGCTTCCCGCGCGCCATGCTCACACGCGTGAAGCAGGCCGTCCTCGGCGTTGGCGGCACGGTCTTGGGCGTTGTGCTCAACAACGTCGACCTGAAGCACGATCAGAACTACTACTACTACACGAACTATTACGGCTACTATCAACCGCGCGACAAGGAAGCGCGGCGCGAATCACGTCGCGCCACCGCCTCCACCACGAGCAACGGTTACAACGAGCCAGAGGAATATTGATGCGCTTCATTCCCGTTTTTCTTTCACTGCTTTTCGCCTTCGCGCTCTCCGCGCACGGCCAGGCCACGTTGCGGGTGGGCGATCCGGTTGAGCTGAAAATTTCCGGCGTTCCCACCGAGGAGCAGACACAGGTAAACAACGTTTACACCGTCGATTCCAGCGGCACGGTCAACATGCCTTACATCAACAAGGTGCGAGCGGAAGGCCTCACGCCTGCGCAACTCGCCAACGCGATTGAGAGCAGCTATCGCTCCGGCGGCATCTACACTAATCCCACGATCACGATCGTAATGGCGCCCACCGCCCGCTTCGTCAACGTCGGCGGTGCCGTGCGCACGCCGTCCCGCGTCCCGTTCACGGAAGACATGACGCTCCTCACCGCGATCAATGCCGCTGGCGGTTTCAACGACTTTGCCGACCAGCGCAAAGTGCGCGTGATGCGCGGATCAAACGTCAAAGTATATGATGTGCGCGAATCACGCCGTGACCCCTCGCGCGACATCAAGCTTCAGCCAGGCGATCGCATCGAAATCCCGCAGAGCTTCTTCTAGCGAGCGACGCTGGCAAATCGAGCGCCGCTAACATACTGAGCGACGCTGTAGCTGCGTCGAGGCGAGCGCGCAATGGCCGTTCACGGCCTGCGCGAGGATGCCCGTTTGCGGCGGAGCAATAACTACCGCTCCGTCCCCAGAACCGCCCGGTGCCGCCACGCGTAGCCCAGGCCTGAGTAAAGCGTCAGCGCCACCGTGATCCAGACGAGTGCGTTCCCGCCGTAGACCCACATGCGCTCCCACCAAATCGTATTGGCGTCCGCGAATTGAAACTCCCGCACACTCAAGAGCACGAGAAAGAAAATCACAGTCACGATCTGCCATATCGTCTTGTGTTTGCCCATGCTCTCGGCGGGCAGGACGGCCCCGTTGGAGCTCGCCAGGAGCCGCAGCCCCGTTACTAAAAAATCACGCGCCACCACGATGGTCGCGACCCAAGCCGGGATTGCGCGCAAAGGCACCAGAGAAATAAACGCCGCCGCGATCATGATCTTGTCCACCAGCGGATCCATCAACTTCCCGAAATTCGTGATGAATTTATAACGGCGCGCGATCTCGCCATCCACATAATCGGTGATGCCCGCCACCACGAAGAGCAACAAGGCGATCGTGATCGCAAACCTCCATTCCGAATTGAGTGCGAGGACGAAGAGGATGGTTAACCCGAGCCGGCTGAGCGTGAGACGGTTCGCCCAATTCATGAAGCCGCTCCCGCCTGCGGATGCTTCCAAATCGGCGCCCGTTTCTTCAATTCATCCACCAACCAAACCCCAGCCCGAAACGCCTCCGCGCGATGCCGGGTGCCGATGCGCACCAGGAGCGAAGCCTCGCCCGCAGGCACAAAACCGATCCGATGATGAATGGTGATCTGTTTCAAATCGAACTGCCCGCCTGTCTCTTCCGCGATCGCCCGCAGCTGATGCTCCGCCATCGCGCGGTGCGCCTCATATTCAATTCCCGAAATCTCAGCGCCCGCCTCCGTCCCGCGCACGACGCCCCAGAAATCGACCACTGCCCCCGTCTCAGGAGGGGAAACGCCCTCCGGAGCCGCTAATGGCCTGTTACTTAACAAAACTTCACAGACGGGATTTGCCATGCGTGATACATATGGGGGAACGCGACCGTTTGGTCGCCAGACAGGAGATACGCAATATGAGCGCGAAGCAATGCGATATTGGCCTCATCGGCCTCGCAGTGATGGGCGAAAACCTCGTCCTGAACATGGAGTCGAAAGGCTTCACCGTCGCCGTTTACAACCGGACCACGGAAGTGACGGATAAGTTTGCCGACGGAAAGGCAAAGGGGAAAAATATCCACCCGACGCGCACCATGGAGGAATTTGTGGGTGCACTCTCGCGACCGCGCAAAGCCATGATCATGGTCAAAGCCGGCGCGCCGGTCGATGCCGTCATCGCGCAGCTCACCCCCCTGCTCGAGAAAGGTGACGTCATCATCGACGGCGGAAATTCTCTTTTCACCGATACGCAACGCCGCACGAAAGATTTGGAGGCAAAGGGACTGCACTTTGTCGGCTGCGGCGTCTCCGGCGGCGAAGAAGGCGCCCTTAAAGGGCCGTCGCTCATGCCCGGCGGCCCGCGCGAATCCTGGGAGATCATCGCCCCGATCTACCGCAAGATCGCCGCGCAAGTGGAGGGCGAGCCGTGTTGCCGTTACATGGGCCCGGACGGCGCCGGCCACTACGTCAAAATGGTGCACAACGGCATCGAGTATGGCGACATGCAGCTCATCTGCGAGGCCTATGCAATTCTCAAACACGTCCTCGGGATGGAGGCCGCGGAATTAGCCGACATCTTCACCGAGTGGAATACGGGCGACCTCGATAGCTACCTGATCGAAATCACGTCGCAGATTTTTCAGAAGACGGATCCGGACACCGGGAAACCGCTGGTCGATGTCATTCTCGACAAGGCCGGCCAGAAAGGCACCGGAATGTGGACGCTCCTCTCCGCCATCCAACGCTCCGTCGTCATCTCCACGATCAACGCCGCGGTCGAGGCGCGCGTCATCTCTTCGCGCAAGCAGGATCGCGTCGAAGCGGCCAAGATTCTTCCGCAACCTAAGGTGCCGAAGTTCGAAGGCGACCGAGCTCAGTTGGTCACGGCCGTGCGCGACGCCCTCTATGCGTCCAAAATTGTCTCCTACGCCCAAGGCATGGAGTTGCTCGGCGCCGCCAGCGTCGAATACAAATGGGACCTGAACTTCGGCGACATCGCTACCATCTGGCGTGGCGGCTGCATCATTCGCGCGAAGTTTTTGAATCGCATTGTCGAAGCCTACGCGCGCAATGCGTCGCTGAATAATTTGCTGCTCGATCAATACTTCACCGACATCATCGCGAAGACGCAGGACAACTGGCGCGTCGCCGTTTGCACCGCCATCCAGCACGGCGTGGCGGTTCCGGCCTTCGCCGCTTCGCTGGAATATTTCGACAGCTACCGCCAGCCGCGCCTCTCCGCGAATCTCCTCCAGGCCCAGCGCGATTTCTTTGGCGCGCACACTTACGAGCGCACTGACAAACCCGGCACTTTCCACACCGAGTGGATGGAATCCGGTGAGCAACCGCTCGAAAAACCTGCTGAGCCTAAAATGCAAACCCGCACCGACGAATAACGTATGACCTACATCTACGAAACCACCGATCCGAAGAAGCCCGTCCGCCGTTTCGAAGTCACGCAAAGCATGAAGGACGAACCGCTTCGCACCGATCCCCAAACCGGCGAACCGGTCCGGCGCGTCATCACTGGCGGCGTGGGCGTCTTGGTCCCGGGCGGCTCCGCCGGTCCATCGGTCGGCTCAGTCGGTTCGCATGGTTGCGGCTCGGGCTGCGGCTGCCATTAGTCGCGCCGCGGTCATCCCTGGCCGCGAAGACGTCGCGGGATCTCTCACCAACTCCCCGGCGTTCCGCCAAAGAAGGACGCGCCCTCCGCAGTTGCATGCTTAATGAAAATCATGCGATTTGCTGCCCACCAGCCGCTCATGCGATAGCGGCGTGATCCGTTGCGCTTTGATCAACACCACACCATCAGAATTCTGCACGTCGCCTTCGATCAGAAGAAACGGTTCTTCGGTTATCAAGAGACGCCACCGCTCGAAAAAGTGCGGTGTCACGATAGCGTTCGCGACGCCCGTCTCGTCTTCCAGACTGATGAAGACAAAACCTTTCGCTGTGCCGGGCCGTTGACGACAGATCACATTGCCGGCGATCTGCACCGCGGAGCCGTGCTGCGCTTGCGCGAGATCGACCGCGCGCCACGCGTTCGGCAATTCTTCGCGCAGCAGTTTCATCGGGTGCGGGCCAGTGGTCAGGTTCATCGTCTCGTAATCAGCTTGCACGCGTTCCGCTAATGTCATGCGAGCGAGCGGCGCGCTGTCGCCAGGATCGCTGATCTCCGTCCCGGAAAACAATGGCTCCGGCGCAGCTTCTTCGACCCGCCACATCGCTTTCCGACGATCCCCAGCGAGCGTATTCAAGGCGCCCAACTCCGCCAGCGTGCGCTGTTCCTCTTTTCTCAAAGCCACCCGACGTTTGAAATCATCCACCGATTGAAACGCCGTGGCCGCTCTCGCCTCTACCAACTTTTCCGCATGCTCCTGCCGCAAACCATTCACGACACAAAACCCGAGTCGAATGGTGTCGTTAGAAACAACCGCGCAACGCCACTCCGATTCGACCACGCAAACCGGTCGCACCTTCAAGCCATGCCGGCTCGCATCCTGCACGATCGAGGCCGGCGTGTAGAACCCCATCGGCTGATTGTTGAGCAGGCTGGCGTAGAACTCGGCGGCCCGGTGCACTTTCAAATACGCGCTTCCGTAAGCGAGAATCGCAAAACTGATCGCGTGCGACTCCGGAAAACCGTAGAGAGCGAACGATGTGATCGATTGCAGAATCCGCTCAATCGCCTCCGGCGCGACGTGATTTTTCTCCATCGCGAGGCGCAACTTCACGCTCACCTTGTTCATCCGCTCCTGCGAACGATGGAAGCTGAGCGCGCGCCGCAATTCCTCCGCTTCCGCGCCGGAAAAATTCGCCATGATCATCGCGATCTTGAGTAATTGCTCTTGAAACAACGGCACGCCCAGCGTGCGCCCGAGAATCGGCTCGAGCCGCGGATCGAAATACGTTACCGGCTCGCGGCCGGCGCGCCGCGCCAGATACGGATGCACCATGTCGCCTTGGATCGGCCCTGGCCGAATGATCGCGACCTCGATTACGACATCGTAAAAACATTTCGGTTTCATCCGCGGCAGCGTCGCCATTTGCGCGCGGCTCTCGATTTGAAACACGCCGATCGTGTCCCCCTTTTGCATCATCTCGTAGGTCGGCGCGTCGTCTTTCGGAATGTGCGCGAGATCGAGTGGCCGGCCGCGCTCGCGACACAGCTCGAAGGTGTCCTGCAGCACCGACATCATCCCCAGCCCTAACAAATCCACTTTCACAATCCCGAGATCCTCGCAGTCGTCCTTGTCCCATTGCGCGACGACGCGGCCCGGCATGGACGCATTCTCCAGCGGGACGAACGAACTCAGTTTCCCCTGGCAAATGATCATTCCGCCGGAGTGTTGGCCGAGATGCCGCGGCAAACCGTAAATGGATTGATAAAGCGAAATGAAGGCCGGCATGCGCGGATGTGTCGGCGGTAAACCGGATTGCTCGATTTGCGCCGTGAGATCCATCGTGTGCGGAAAATCGCCGTTCGCGAAGAGGCGCGAGAAGCGGTCGAGAATGTTGGGCGAAAAATTCAACGCCTTCCCGATCTCGCGCGCCGCGCTCCGGCCGCGATACGTGATCACATTCGCGGTCATGGCTGCACCGTGTTTGCCGTAGCGCCGATAAACTTCCTGGATCACGCTTTCGCGCCGCTCGCCACTTGGCAGATCGAGATCAATGTCCGGCCATCCCTTCCGGCTTTCGCTCAGGAAACGCTCGAAGACGAGATGATTGCTCACCGGATCGACCGGCGTGATCCCGAGACAAAAGCAGACCGCACTGTTCGCCGCGCTCCCGCGGCCTTGCACCATCACGTTGTGTTCGCGGCAGAAATTCACGATGTCCCAAACGATCAGGAAGTAGCCGGAGAAACCGAGTCTCGTGATCAGGTTGAGCTCTTCTTCGAGCTGGCGTTTCACTTTCGAGCTAATCGCTTCGTAGCGCTGCTGCGCACCGAACCAAGTGATGGTGCGGAGGAACGAATCCATGTTATGCCCCGCCGGCACCGGATAGTCGGGAAACTCGTAGCCGATGTTTTCGAGCGAAAACTCCAGGCGATCCGCGAGGCGTTCGGTGTTTGTGATCGCTTCCGGCAGATCGCGAAAGAGCGCGCGCATTTCGCGATCGCTCTTCAGATGGCGCTCAGCGTTTTGCGTCAGTACTTTTCCCGCGGCATCGAGATAGGTGTGCTCGCGGATGCAGGTGAAGACATCAAGTACTTCGCGGCCGCGCGGGGTGGCATGTTGAACGCCGTTCGTCGCGATAACCGGCAGGCGAAAATGAGCAGCAAGATCACGCAATTCCTGGTTGGCGCGTTCTTCCCCGCGCAGGAAGTGCCGCTGGAGTTCCACATAAACGTCTGCCGGTCCGAAGACATCGAGCAAGCGCTGCGCGTATTCGGAAGGATTCCGGGTAGCGCAGGCTGCCAGCCTGCTGTTGTCGGCAGCTTGCCGACAACATTTCGCGGAGCGAACAGAAAGCGGAGTTCGTTTCGGCAAGCTACCGAAACCAGCAAGCTGGCAGCTTGCGCTACCCAGACCCAGCAGCGCGATCAACCCTTCCGCGAATTCCGGGAGTTCTCCCCATTGCACGGCACAGGTTCCTTTTTCGCTCCGCAAATGTGCCTGCGTCAGTAATTCGCAAAGATTCTGGTAGCCGGTGGCCGTCTCCACCAGCACCGGCAAAACGCTCCCGTCTTCCATCGTCAACTCACAGCCGACAATCGGCCGCACACCTTTCTCGCGCGCCGCGACGGAGAAACGTTGCGAACCGTAAACGCCGTCGCGATCAAGCAACGCCGCGGCCGGCATTTCGAGCTCGGCGGCGGTCTCGGCTAATTGTTCGGGGAAGGATGCGCCGCGTAGAAAACTAAACGCACTGCAAGCGTGCAACTCGACGTAAGCCATGGCGGTTGCGTTTCACTCCTAATCGTAAATTCCGTCCACCGTCCAGCCGTGCGCCTGCTCGCGAACGCGGCAGAGCGTTCCGTTCGTCAGTTGCAGATCCCACTCGGCGCGGCTCCACGCTTTCTCATCCCACCAATGGCCCGAGGCGAAAAACGGGCCCGCGCGATCGACCGCCTTCTTCGCTTCTGGAGCGGGCAAAGGCGGCGCCGAACGGAAACGCCGTAATGCGAATGCCGGCAACGGCGTCAGTTTCGGCGGGACTTCCTCCATTTGCCAGGCGAATGGCTCCATCCGAAACACGTCCGGCTGATGCGTATCCTCCAGCACGGGTGTGCCAACGCGTTCCGCACCGAGGAAACCCGTTAAACGCGCGAGCGTTTCCGAAAGTTGGGTCGGATCGCGCAGTGCGGTTTCAAACAAACTTCCCTGCTGCTGCGTGGGCTTGCTCGCTTCTGCGGCGAGCGAGACGGCTGCGATCGGTGCGTCCGAGGTGAAATTCTCGAGATGGGTGTGCAGCATGCGGAAGAGGACTTCCACGTTGTTGCTCGGCTCCGGGATTTTGAAACGGTGGGCGTAGCTCCGTTTGTCACTGAAACCGATTTCGAGTTGGAGTTCTTTCGCGACGAAATACAGCGCACTGAGGCGCAACGTCAGTCCTTGGAGAAAACGACGCAGGATAAAAAGCAACGGCTCGATCGTTTCGATCTCCTGCTCGAACTCGAACGTCTCGGCAAATGTCTCCGGTGGTTCGACCAACTTCAGCAAACGCGTCGCTTTCCCACTCGCGCGCATCCACATCCGCACCGCTTCGGGGCCGAGCCGCAGACTGACGTCCTCTTTTTCGAGCGCGGCGAATTCTCCCAAAGTGTGAATGCCCCACTTGTGCAGGACCGCGATGATCCGGCGAACTTCCACCGCGCGTTCGGCTTCGCGTTTGGTGGTCGCCGGTCCGCGCATCTTCATTACCGACGGGGCAGGAGGCGCGCTTTGACTTCTTCGGCTAACGAGGAGTTCGCGATCCAGGCGCTGGCGCGATTCGTGTCAGTTTTGAGCCAGGCGGCGGCGATCGATTCCATCTGGCTGTTGCGCATGCCGTCGTTCGAAATGGTTTCGGCCCATTGCGCGGCGGTCATTGGATCGGTCGCGGCGACGCGACGGGTGTAGGCGGAGACGGCGGTGTCGCGGGATTGGCCGGCGGGCAGGGTGCCGAGCCAGGCGCCGGTGGCGTAGGGATCGTTTTGCGACCAACGATTAACGAGATTCTCAAAGGCGCGTTCGCGATTGGCGCCTTCCGGGAGGGAGAGGGCCCACTTGCTGGCGGCTTGCGGATCCTGACCCGCCCATTGCCAGGCGATGGTGGCCGCGGCGGTGTTTTGCGTTTCGCCCGCCGACATCTGCGCGATGAGTCCGGCCGCTTTGCTGGGATCAGATTCTGCGACCACGGCGATGATGCCCGGGAGAACGGCATCGCGGGTGGCGCTATCGGGTAGATTTTGCGCCCAAAGCAAGGCGCTTTGCGGATCGTTGCGGGTCCATTGGCGGGAGACGTTTTCGAGCAAACTTTTGCGGCCTTCGGCGTCCGTGGAACGCAGAGCGAAATCGGCGGCGGCTTGCGGATCGGCTTC
>JBDSNB010000016.1:0-12761 GCA_039915555.1 Chthoniobacterales bacterium
ATCGCGCGCGGCGAGTTTGTGGCGGTGACGGGCCCGAGCGGATGCGGGAAGAGCACGCTGATGCATTTGCTCGCAGGGCTCGATACGCCGACGAGCGGGGAAATCGTGGTCGATGGGCTGGCGTTGCAGGAGGCGACGGATGCGCAGCTGACGGATTACCGGCGCCATCGGCTCGGACTGGTGTTTCAGTTTTTTAACCTGCTGCCGACGATGAGTGTGCTGGAAAACGTGAGCTTTCCGTTGCTCTTGCAGGGCGTGTCGCACGCAGAGGCCGAGGGGCGTGCGCGGGAATTATTGGAGTTGGTCGGAATGCAGGAACGCGCCACCCATTTCGTGCATCAACTGAGCGGGGGCGAACAGCAGCGCACCGCGATCGCGCGCGCGCTGGTCCATCGACCGTCGCTGCTGATTGCGGATGAACCGACCGGCAATCTCGATTCCAAATCGGCCGAGAAGGTGATTCGCGTTTTGACGCGGATCGGGAGCGATCGACTGGCGACGTTGATCGTGGTGACACACAGCGAAGAGGTGGCGCGGACGGCAAGCCGCCGCATCGAGATGCGCGACGGCCGGGTGTTGTAGCCGGGGTCGCCGACCCCGTTCGCGCGAAAGCGCCGAAGAGACGGTCCTTCGTCCAGCTCCCGCCGGGAGCAGCGATCCCGGCTCCAACTACCGCATCGTGTTCGTGCGGGTGATCAGCTCGTTATACTTTTGCGCGAGCTCGCCCACTCGCTCCAGATATTCGCGACGCTCACGCTTGCCGGCTTCGAGCGTGCGACGCAGGAACTTGCTCGCGGTGAAGAAATCCTTCATGCCCGATTCGACGTAATTCGACATCATGACCTTCTTCACTTCCTCGGGATTTTCCGCGGCGAAGGTTTGGAATCCGCTATATGCGGTCTCCAGGTCCGCGTAGCGCGTTTGATAGGCGGCGCGTTCGATCATAGGTGCATCAGCGCTCTCCGGCAGGAGGTTGATCATCGCTTTCGCCATCAGCATGTAGTTGCGCAGGTGCCATTCATATTTCTTCCCTTTGGTTCGCTCGAGCATGGTGAGCTGGCGTTGATCGACTTTGGTTTTTAGATCGTCGAGGTTGCTTCGCAATTCCGCTTCGGCGGCGAAGGTGGCCTGGAAGAGCGGCATCATCGCTTGATGAAATTCCTGCGCGCCTTTCGCGTCGTCGTCGCGGTAGTCTTCCTGTTCGTAATAATCGTGCGCCTTCTTCACGATCGGCTCGAGCGCGCTGAAGGATTCGGCCAGCCGAACGATGATGGCGTCCAGGTCCGGCAGGGGCGGCTTGAGGCGCGGGCCTTTCTGCGCCGCTTTCTTGACGTCCTCGACGGACGATTTGCTGATCTCATATAGCCCGTAGCTGATGTAGCGCTCTTTCCCAGTGGGCCCTTTTTTCACGTTCACCCAGGAGGCGTAGCGGTCGTAGGTGCGTTGCGCGCGGTTCACTTCATTGAGCGCCTTCACGTAGAGGTTGGTCTTCTCGACCAGGCTCTGGAATTCCGCCTCCGGCATTTCGCTCGGCGAAACCGTAGGCGGTGGGGGCGTGGTCGCGGCGGCGATCGGAACAAGGAGGAGGAGCGCCAGCCAGCATTGTGCTCGCCAATATTTCATCGGGCCATGCTGCCGGAGGCGCCGCGCCGCGTCACGCCGAATCGTTAGACTTGGGCCGAGAAGTCTTGGTTGCGTCTCGCGACCAGGCGGGTTCGTAGTGTGCTTGTGGCGATCTACACCTTCACTCGCGCGCAGAAAGTTCCGCGACCGATCGAGGAATGCTGGGCCTTCTTTTCGAACCCCGCCAACCTCGCGCAGATCACGCCTCCCGCGCTTGGCTTCACCGTGAAATCGGAGTTGCCCGCGCAAATCCATCGTGGCCTCATGATTCGTTACACCGTCTCGCCGCTCGGCGGCATCCCGCTCACCTGGTTGACCGAGATCACGCAAATGCGCGCGCCGGAGTACTTCGTGGACGAGCAACGCGTCGGTCCCTATCGCGTTTGGCATCACGAACATTTTTTCCGCGCGCTCAGCCCCCGTGAGACCGAAGTGCGCGACCTGGTGCATTACGTGCCGCCGTTTGGATTCCTCGGCGCAATCATGAACCGGCTCGTGATCGCGCGGCAGCTGGCGGAGATTTTTGATTTTCGCGAAGCGCAGCTCCTTCGGCTCTTCGGTCCCGCCACGGGCGAGGGGCCGGATTCGCGCGCTTGACCTGCCCGCGAAAACCGCTTTACCTAAACGCCCAGCCACCAGCCGGGAGACATTTTGGAACTCAAAGACATCAAAGCCATCATCGACCTGATGAAGAAGAACGATCTTTCGGTCTTCGAGATGGAAAAGGACGGCTTTAAATTGAAGCTGCAAAAAGGCGCGGGCGAGCAGACCGTTTTCGCCCCGGCACCCGTGCAGGTGCCGACCGCTCCATTCCCCGGCCCCGCCAGCGCGCCGGGTGCCGCGAATACGTCTGCGGCTCCCGCGGAGAAAAGTTCCAACCTCAAAGACATCGTTTCACCGATGGTGGGCACTTTTTATCGCGCCGCTTCGCCGGAATCGCCTTCCTTTGCGGAAATCGGCAAGGCCGTTTCGGAAGAGAGTGTCGTGTGCATCATCGAAGCGATGAAAGTCATGAACGAGATCAAGGCAGAGATCAGCGGCGAGATCGTGGAAGTGGTGGCGGAGAACGGCAAGCCGGTGCAATTCGGCCAGGTGCTCTTCCGGGTGAAGTAGCGCAAGCGCCCCGCCCGCGTAATTTCTCTCTCAGCAAGCAGGAAGCTTGCGCCCTTTTTATGTTCGAGAAAATTCTGATCGCAAACCGCGGCGAGATCGCGCTCCGCGTTATCCGCGCCTGCAAGGAACTCGGCGTCCGCACCCTCGCCGTTTACTCGGAGGCGGACGTCGATTCGCTCCACGTGCAACTGGCCGACGAGGCCATCTGCATCGGCGCCGCGCCCAGCTCGGAAAGCTATTTAAAGATCGATCGCATCATGAGCGCGGCCGAGGTGGGCGACGTGGATGCGATCCATCCCGGTTACGGTTTTCTCGCGGAGAATGCGCACTTCGCGGAAGTGTGCGGGAGTTGCCAGATCAAGTTCATCGGCCCATCACCCGCCGCGATGCGCGCGATGGGCGACAAGAACTCCGCCCGCGCATCTGCGCGCAAAGCCGGCGTGTCGGTTACGCCCGGCAGCGATGGCATCGTCGATACCGAAGAGGAAGCGCTCAAGGTCGCGAAGAAGGTCGGGTTCCCCGTCATGATCAAAGCCGTCTCCGGCGGCGGCGGACGCGGCATGCGCGCGGCGCATAACGAAGCCAGCCTGGTGCCGATGTTTCACGCCGCGAAGACAGAAGCCGAGAAGGCTTTCGGAGACGGTGACGTTTACATCGAAAAGCTCATCATCAACCCGCACCATATCGAGTTCCAGATCATCGCCGATCGCTTCGGCAAGACGGTGCATCTCGGCGAGCGTGATTGCTCGATCCAGCGGCGGAATCAGAAGGTCATCGAGGAGTGCCCGTCACCGCTGCTCACCCCTGCGTTGCGCAAAAAGATGGGCACTGCAGCGGTCAAACTCGCTCAATCTGTCGGCTACGAAAACGCCGGGACGATGGAGTTTTTGGTCGATAACGATGGCCACTATTACTTCATCGAGATGAACACTCGCATTCAGGTCGAGCACACCATCACGGAGGAAGTATACGGCTGCGATCTGGTGAAAGAGCAGATCAAGATTGCAGCCGGCGAGCACCTCTCGCCGCACGTGGCGAATGCCGTTCCGCGTTCGCACGCCATCCAATGCCGGATTAATGCCGAGGATCCCGAGCGGAATTTCCAGCCGTCCCCGGGCCGGATCGCGTTCTACTACGCGCCCGGTGGCCGCGGGGTGCGGATCGATTCGCACGCTTACACCGGCTACGTCGTCCCGCCCTATTACGATTCCATGATCGCGAAGCTGATCACGGTCGCTGCGACGCGTGGCGCTTGCATCGACCGGATGCGCCGCGCGCTCGATGAATATTACGTCACGGGAATCAAGACCACTGTGCCATTCCACAGCGCGATCATGCGAAACGCCGATTTCCGAGCCGGGAAATACGACACCGGTTTCGTCGAGCGCGTCATGACTTCGGACAATTTCGAGATCAAACCGACGCCGACGCGGCTGCACGAATAGCGCACGCCGAGTCGATCGTCCGCCAGAAGGATTCGACTTCTGCGTTCTCTCATTCAGGCGCAGGAAGGCGAAGCACGCTTCCCGACGGCAGCTACACAGTTACGGCGGCATTCCCTCCGCTTCTTGAAAAGCGATCCACGTCGCTGCGAGAAACAGAGCGCGGGGTCGGTTGCACGCCCCCATCGTGATTCAGAGCTGCGGCGAAGTCACGATTGCTGCTCATCGCGCAAAGCCTCCAATTCGGCGAGCGCCTCGAAGTCTTTCGGGCGCCCGGCGGCGCGTTTGAGGTCGATCAGTTTGGGCAGGGTCACGCAGCGGAATCGAACCGCGAACGCCTCAATTTCGGAGGTGTGCGGCAGGAGTTGTTCGTAGGTGCCGCCGCCGATGATCTCGCCTAACAGGTCGACGTCGCCGGCCGCGGTGGTGAGGGTGAAGTTGAGCCCGTGTCGAAGTCTGCGCGGCTCCCAGGCAAAAGGCAGCCCGGGAGGAGCGTCGCGCAAGTACGGAGCGAAGGGACGGAGGGCGTCAACCATGCGCTCGCAATTTGCTGGTGAACGCGCGTAGACGAGGTCGACATCGTACGTGACGCGCGCCGCGCCATGCACGACGGCGGCGACTCCGCCGACAAGGATAAACTCCACGCCGCCGTGAACCAGCGCAGGCAGAAGCTTGTCGAAGTCCGGGTCCATGACCCCTCAAATTCGCGGCGGCAAGGCACTCCTGGCGTTTTTGCCAGCTTGCCGAAGCTCGGCCATAAACGCGAGCGCGCTCTGGAGTTTGGCGAGGCGTTGCGCGGGGGTCAGCTTGAGATTCTCACGCAGCAATGAGCGATCGACGTGCTGCCGAAAAGCGGTGACGATCGGATCGGGTTCAAGCGGCGGCGGCATCTCACGAAAGCCTAGTGCGCACGATGCGTTCTATCCAGCGTCATTAGGGGGATCATATGGTCTCCAGTGCTTTCGCGAAATGCGGGGCTCGATACAGTGCGAGGCGTGTCCAATCTCGCGGCCGGCCGGCTTTACGGCATTCTTGATCTTGGCTATGTGGCGCAGAGCGACGCGCGGCGGACGGTGGCGGCGATGATCGCGGGCGGAGTGGATCTCATTCAATTCCGCGCGAAGAATCTGGAGTTGGCGGAAATTGCGCGGCTGGCGGCTGAAATTCACTCTGAGACTTCAGGCTCGGACGTGCCACTTGTGATCAACGATCATGCGGAGATCGCGCGGGATATCGGTGCGGAGGGCGTGCACGTGGGGCAGAACGATCAATCCGTGGCCGCCGCGCGGGAAATCGTGGGCGCTCAGTGTTTAATCGGCAAATCAACGCACAGTCTGGAGCAGGCGACGCGAGCCATGGCCGAGGGCGCGGATTACATCGGCTGGGGCCCGCTCTTCGCCACGCCGACAAAACCGGATTATGTGCCGATTGGTTTGGGAAACATTGCCGCCGTGCACGCGGCTGTGACCAAGCCGATCTTCTGCATCGGCGGAATCAAACTCGCGAATCTCCCGCAAGTCATCGCGTCGGGCGCGCGTCGGGTCGTGATCGTCTCGGGGTTGCTGCAAGCCGCGAATGTCGCAGAGTATGCGCGCGCCGCGAAAGCGCTCCTCGATCAGAAATCAGAAATCAGAAATCAGAAATAACACCGCATGTCCGTCCTCATCGTTGGCTCCATCGCACTCGACACCGTCAAAACTCCCGTGGAGGAGCACGCCGATCAGCTCGGCGGCTCGGCTTCCTACGCGGCGCTGGGCGCGAGCTTTTTCTCGCCGGTGAAGCTCGTCGGCGTGGTGGGCGATGATTTTCCGGCGAGCGAGTTTGATTTTTGGAAGTCGCGCCAGATCGACGCCGAAGGCGTGCAACGCGTGGAAGGCAAGACGTTCCGCTGGTCGGGCGAATACGCGTGGGACATGAACACGCGCGAGACGCGTTCGGTCGATCTCAACGTATTCGAGCATTTCCGCCCGGATCTTCCCGCTTCCTACAAGACGACGGACTTCGTGTTGCTGGCGAACATCGCGCCGGCCTTGCAGTCGCATGTGCTCGATCAGATGGAGAAGCCGCGCTTCGTCGTAGCCGACACGATGGATCTCTGGATTAACATCGCGCGCGACGATCTCGACGCGCTCCTGCCGCGGGTGGACATGTTGATTCTAAACGATAGCGAAGCGCGCGAAATGACGAAAGAGACAAGCTTGATCAAAGCTGGAAAGAAGATTCGGAAGGCAGGTCCGCGTTATGTCGCGATCAAAAAAGGCGAGCACGGCGCGCTGCTTTTCGGCGACGACGAGTTCTTCAGTTGCGGCGCGTATCCATTGGAAGACATCCACGATCCGACGGGGGCAGGGGATACCTTTGCGGGCGGTGTGGCGGGATATCTTGCGGCGATGAAAGGCGAACTTAATTTTGCGGCCTTCCGGCAGGCGCTCATCTACGGCAGCGTGATCGCCAGCTTTAACGTGGAAGCCTTTAGCCTCGAACGTCTGCGCACGCTGACGAAGGAGGAGATCGACGAGCGTTACGAAGTCTTTCGCTCGATGAGTCAGTTTGGAGCTGACGCTGGAACGATGCCTTCGTTGTAGCTCGGATCGGCGATCCAGACGAAAGGCGACGCAGCAGACGTGCGATCCCATGCCGCGGGCCGGGGTCGGCGACCCCGGCTACAACTGCGCGCGCAGCGCTTTTACCTCGGCCTCGAGCGCAGTGATGCGCTCGCGGTCGGCTTCGATCGCTTCGAGTAAGCCGTTGACGGCCGCATGGAGATTGTGATCGCGCGGATCGGTAAAGGATGTCGCGAGCTCCGCGGCCGCATGCCGTACAAAAGGTAAAGCTCCTTCGTCCTCTAGCATTTCTCTTTAATTAACGAAAAGGTGAGAGGGTGACAAGTTTTTCTTCGTAGCGATTGGGTGGTCGGACGCGACGGGAGAATTCGACGAGCATTCCGATTTGTCTTTTGCGCGGAGTCAGTTTGAAGTGGCGACTGACGTGCGCCCCATTTTTCGTCCTCCATTTTTCGCCCGGCTTGCGGTTACACTCGCGATGGCAGGATTTGTCGCTGGCTCGCCCATCGCGCATGCCCGGCAGCCGTTCCAAATCTGGAAGGATTGTCAGCTGGACGAAAACGATTCGAACGACGGCGATAGCTTTCACGTCAAGGCGGGCGGGCAGAGCTACATCCTGCGGCTCTATCTCGTGGATGCGCCGGAGACGGATTCTGGTTTTCCGGAACGGGTCGCGGAGCAGGGGAAATATTTTTGGATTTCGCCGGCGCAGGCGGTTCAGGTGGGCGACGCCGCGAAGAAATTCGTGGATGAAAAACTGGCCCAGCCTTTCACAGTTCGCACCTCGAAGCAGAACGCAATGGGACGCAGTAACAAGCCACGCTTTTACGCGTTCGTGACCACGAGTGAAGGCGATCTCGGAGAGTTGCTGGTCGCGAACGGCCTGGCCCGAGTGCATGGCGTCGCGCCGGCGGCGGATGGTTCCGTCTCGCCGAAGATCGAAAAGGAGAAACTGCGTGGCCTCGAACGTGAAGCAAAACGCCAAAAGGTAGGCGGCTGGGGCGCGGCGGGCGGCCGCATCACTGCGCGCGTCGGAGCGCCCGGGAATCGGCAGGACGCGTTTGAAGCCTTCTTCCATCCGGAGCGCGCGGCGGAGGTGGCCTCGGCACCGGTGGTGATCGCGCCACTTCCTACTCCGGTTCCGACCCCGACGCCTGCGTTCGCCCGCGCGAAGATTGCTTCGCCGCCGGGAGACGATTTGCTGGATCCCAACACGGCGACCGTGGCGGAATTGATCAAGCTGGAGGGCATCGGACCGATTCTCGCAGGACGCATCATTGAAGCGCGACCGTTCAAGACCGCGGATGAGTTGTGTCGCGTGAAGGGGATTGGCCCGAAGAAATACGAGAAGATTCGGCCACAGTTCGCGCCTGGATTGTAGAGCTTTGGAAGCTGGCCTCGGCTTCGCCGGCGTGACGGGTGCCGGACGCCATCCGCGGACCACGGCGCGCTATGGTCCGAGCGCGGCCCGCATTTGCGCGAAGCGGCTCTTTCCCGTGGTCTCGGCCACGGGGGTGTTCAGGAGTATTTGCAGATCGATCCGCTCGAGAAATTCCGGCGCGAGCTCTTTGATGAAGGAGCTCGGCTGACACGAAGTTACGCTTCCGAATTTCATCCGATCGCGGCAATGACTGAGCGTGAGCGTCTGGCGCGCGCGCGTGATGCCGACGTAAAGCAGGCGGCGTTCTTCGTCGATCGTGCCCTCGGTCTTCGAACGATCGTGCGGCAGAATTCCTTCTTCGAGGCCGATCAGATAGACGTGTTCGAACTCAAGCCCCTTCGCGGCGTGCATCGTGATTAAGGTGACGCCGCGTTTCGATTCGATGTCGTCCTGCTTGTCTTCCTCGCGCTCTTGATCGAGCACGATTTCGTCCAGAAAACCGCGCAGGCCTTTCGTGGAACGTCCGATGAAATGGGAAAGATCGCGCACCATGTCCTGGAGGTTGCTGCTTCGCGCTTCGGCTTCCTCGGCGGATTTGCAACTGCGCCGCAATTCTGCCGGATAACCCACTTCCTCGATGAGTTTCGTGACGATGCCCGGGATGTCACAGAGTGGCTCGAGCAGTTTGGTTTCATACTCGTCCGCGAGATCGACAAAGGCCTGGATGCTGGTCACAGTGCGCTGGCTAAAATCGGCGCGCAGCGCGGGCGACTGGAGCGCTTCCCACAAGCTGCAGCGCGTTTGCACGCTCCACTGCAACGCACGATCGATCGTGGCCGCGCTGATCCCGCGCGCCGGCGTGTTGATAATGCGCAACAGACTCGCGTCGTCGCCTGGATTCACGAGCACGCTCATGTAGGCGAGGAGATCCTTTACTTCGCGGCGATCGAAGAAACTCTTCCCGCCGACGAGGCGATATGGGATGTGCAACCGACGCAGGTTCTCCTCGAGGACACGGGATTGCGCATTCATGCGGAAGAGGACCGCGAAGGTTTCCCACGCCAGGTCCTGATCACGCTGGCGCCGCTGGATTTCTTCGGCCACGAACTGGCCTTCCTCGCGGTCGTTAGGCGACTCGATCAGGCGCACTTTTTCTCCCTCACCGCTCGCGCTCCAGAGGCGTTTGGGGCGGCGGCGCGGGTTGTGTTTGATGAGCGCGTTCGCCGCACCGAGAATCGCATTCGTGCTGCGATAATTTTGCTCCAGCTTCACCACGGCGGGATTCGGGAAGTGGCGTTCGAACTCGAGGATGTTGGCCACTTCCGCGCCGCGCCAGCCGTAAATGGATTGATCGTCGTCGCCCACCACCGCGACATTACGCCGCTCATCCGCGAGCAAAGTCACGAGTTCGAGCTGGAGGCGGTTCGTGTCCTGAAACTCGTCCACCATTAAATACCGGAAGCGTTCCCGCCAGCGCTGGCGCACTTCCGGATGCCCGTTCAACAGCTGCACAGTGAGCAGAAGGAGATCGTCGAAATCGACCGCGTTCGCAGTTTTCAAATCGTCGCGATAGCGCGCAGAGACGGCACCGATCAGCGTCTCGTCATCGCGCGGCGGAGCCCAGCCGTTGTTCTTCGCCTTGCTGATGGCGGCCTTCGCGACATTCGGATCGAGTTTTTCATCCTTTGCCGCGGTGCGAGTGATGATTTTTTTGATCAGGCCCAGCTGATCACCCTCGTCGTAGATACTGAAATTGTTTTTGTAACCGAGGCGGTCGATCCCGGCGCGCAGAATGCGGAGACAAAGCGCGTGGAAGGTGGACATGGTGACTTTTTTCGCCGCCGCCGGTTCCACCATTTTCGCGAGACGCTCGCGCATTTCGGCGGCCGCCTTATTGGTAAAAGTCACCGCTAGGATTTCCGACGGATCGACATCCTGCGCGATCAAGTAGGCGACCCGTGCGGTGATGACGCGCGTTTTCCCCGTCCCCGCGCCGGCCAAAATGAGGAGCGGGCCTTCCGTGGTGGTCACGGCGCTGCGTTGCGCGTCGTTGAGGTCGAAAAGGCGGAAACGTGGCATCGGAAAGCGCGCGTAAGTTGAGCCGGAAAAGCCGGGTTGGCGAACGCGCGTTGGCGTTCCATATTATTTTCGTCCGGTGCAGGCCAGCATCCGCGCCGCCTTCCCCGGACGAATAAGGTTAGCCTATGAAAACACAATCGATTGTTCTTCCGCTGCTCGCGCTCGGCGCGGCGGCCCTCGTCAGCAGCTGCACCACCGCGCAACCGACGGCCAGCATCCCGCCGAACGATCCCCGGCAAGGGGCCTCGATCGACAATCGCCGGTCCTACAGCCAGGAAGAATTGCAGAAGCGCGGCGGCCCGCAGCTGAGTGATTCCCTGGCTGCGCAAGACGCTTCAGTGCGAATCAGCGGCGGCGCGCGATAACGAAAGCAAGACCCGAAGCCCTTGGAAACCGGCACCGGCCTGGTGGCGGGCGGACGCTGGCGTCCGGGAGGTTTGCACCCGTGAAGATTCGAACTTCAAACCTTCTGATCCGTAGTCAGATGCTCTATCCAGTTGAGCTACGGGTGCTGACCGAACGGGTCTATTAGCGGAGGATGGCGTGGGCGTCAAATGGCCGTCGCGCGCTCGTGAAAAGAAGGGATTCGTCTTTTTTTGCCGGCCTTCTTTGGCGATAGGAAGGGGACGTGCAGGAGCCGCCGCGGCGGCGGGAAAAAACCTTCGGAATCGCCGTTGCAAAAGAATTTGAGGATGTTACTCGTTCCCCCGTTATGGCTGACCTGATCAAAGCGGAAGACCTGAAAAACCGTTTGAAGAAAATTCCCGAGTGGGAACTCGAGAAGAAACACATCGAGCGGACCTTCGAGTTCGACGACTTCACGGAGTCGATCGACTTCATCAATTCGGTCGCCGAAGTGGCCGAGGATGAAGAGCACCACCCGGACATCGACATCCGCTACAACAAGGTGCGACTGGTTCTGTCCACGCACAGCAAAGGCGGTCTGACGGATATGGATTTCGGCCTCGCGGAACGGATCGACACTCTCTCGGAGTAGTTCCGGATGCGCGAAGACGGCGCGGAAGAATCGCCGACGCGGCTCCGCCTCCTCGTCGCTACGATCGTCGTCGTCCTGACGGTGCTCGCCGTTTGGAAATTCATCGACTCCCGCTCGGAGCCGCCGCCACCGCCCGCGCCGATCCCGGCGTCGACGCGATAAGTTAAAGCGCATCTGACTGGGAGGCGCGCTTTTTAGCGACCTTTATCTGGGGGGAAACCGGCTCAAACGAAAAGGCTGCCGAGGTGCGTCTACCGGCAATCTTCCGCGCGGGAAGTTGACCATTTTACACCACCAAGCGAGGCCCCCGTTCATTCAGGTAGTGGAGTGCGCGAACGTCCACATATCGTAGCGGCGCCTGCCCGCTCTGGCTGTAGAGCGCGTGTCCAGACGGGCTGAACACGCGCTCCCAGCGTAGAGGGTTTCGCTCGTTTAAGCGAAAAGTGCGGTTAGGGCAGATTCGTGCCGGTCTGTAATTTAGTCTGGCCGACGTCGGTGCCGTTGATCGCGCCGCTGACGTTCACGTCGCTGCGGAAGTTCAGTGAGCTCAGAGTCTGACCCGACTGAGACTTGACTTGCCCCACATCCGAACCGTTCACGCTGCCGTTGCCGGTGGCGTCGCCAAGCAACACCCCCATTTGCACGGCAAAGTCCGCCGTGGAGGTGCCGTTATTGACGCTGGAGAGCGTAACCGTAACTCGTTGCGCGTTGGTCACGCCAGTCAGATCAACCGTGACGGTATCCGACCCGCTGCCGCTGCTGTTGCTCACTGAGCCCGGGCCTGAACTGACGGCTGCGTTGCTGAACGTGACCGCCTCGGGGAAGGTGTAGACGAGCTGGAAATCGCCATTCGCTCCACCGGAGCGGCATTCGACGGCGGGGGTGCCGCCGCTACCTAGGGGTAGATTGATGTCGTAAGGAACGCCCGCGTGAAGTTTCCGGGAGACGACCTGCGAAGGAATGGGCAGACCTGTATTCAGGGTGATGCCGATGTTGAGCTTGAAGTTGGCTCCAGGCGCGAAGTCGGTCCACGCGGTCACAGGCGGATAGGAGCTTCGGTGTCGAAGCTGTAGTTCGCGTTGGTCGTGTTCGTCTGTTGGATGCCGACGAAGAAGTTACCGGCCGGGACAGCCACCGGGCTAGGCAGTGTGATAACCACAGGCCCGGCTGCGGCCACCGTCCTGTCGGCCGCGTCCACGTAGAGCGGAGTGGTCGAGGGCGTGCCAGTCCCGGAATCTCCGTAGATAGCGAGCCTGTAGGTCGTGGCCGAGGTGCCGAAGAACTCGAGTTTTGCTTCCTTGACTGCGTTCGCAGCAGTGGTGGTGAACTTGGCCACCAAGGCGCCCGTGGTGCCGGTGAAGCCGACGCCACCGCCGGAAGGGGTGCCGGGGTACTTGTAGGAGTAGCTGCGCGCGGTAACCGAGAGCGGCCTGCTCCGGCTATTGTTCGTCGGGATCTCGTCGGTCGGCACGGAAACGGTGACCATATCCGATGGAGCGAGCAAGGCCCACGGTGAACAAGAAGCGCTGCACTTGCTGGGCGAGGGGTTGGCGGCGGCGGGC
>JBDSNB010000118.1:0-11522 GCA_039915555.1 Chthoniobacterales bacterium
CCGCTCGACCAAACCATTCGCGCCGTCGGCCAGGTGGTCGTGAACGAAGAAAAAACCGCCGCCCTGAACAGCCGCGTCATGGGCTGGGTGGAGAAACTCTACGTCGACACCACCGGCGCACCGGTCACGAAAGGCCAGCCATTGATGGCCATCTACAGTCCCGACCTTTACTCCGCGCAACAAGATTACCTGATCGCCCGCCGCCAAGGCGGCAGCCTGAAAGAATCTGCCCGCAAACGGCTCGAATTGTATGGCATCAGCGGCGAGCAAATCGCCACGCTCGAAAAGACCGGCCAGCCCACCAACACCCTCGACATCACCGCACCCCTCGACGGCACCGTGATCGAGAAAAAGGTGCAGCCCGCCCAAATGATCCAAGCCGGCATGTCTCTCTACCGCATCGCCGATCTCAGCGAAGTCTGGGTGCAAGCCGAGCTCTACGAATCCGAACTGCCTTTCGTGAAAAAAGATCAGAGAGCCGTGGTGCACATCCCCGCCTACTCCGGCCGCGAATGGGAAGGCCGAGTCGATTTCATCTATCCATTCTTGGAAGGCAAAACCCGCACCAACATGGTGCGCCTCGTCCTCCCAAATCCCGACGGCCTCCTCAAACCGGAGATGTACGTAAACGTCGAAATAAAAAACGACCTCGGCGAAGCCCTCTCCGTCCCATCAAGTGCCATTTTCAACACCGGCAAACAGCAATACCTCTTCGTCGAAACCGACAAAGGCGTCTTCGTCCCCACCCTGGTCGAGCTCGGCCCGGTGGTCGGAGATCGCCAGCTCATCCGCAGCGGAGTCCAACCCGGCGACGCCGTCGTCGTCGACGGCAACTTCCTCCTGGACAGCGAAAGCCAACTCAAAGCCGCAGCCAGCGAGGGGCCTCACGCCAAGGTCGCAGAGGGCGCAAAGGAAGGACAAAAGTGACCTCACAATCCTCCCCTCTTTCCTTAGCGTTCCTTAGCGACCGTAGCGTGAGGCAAAATCTGCGAGTGAAAAGAGTGGCCTCACGCAAAGGTCGCGGAGGAACGCGAAGGAAAGGCAATGATGGATTCTGAAAACGAAATCGGCAGACGTGTTCTAGATGCAGCCTACAAAGTGCACACCGCATTAGGACCGGGACTGCTCGAAACCGTCTATGAGGTCATCCTCGTCCACGAAATCTTGGAAAGCGGGCTCGCGGTCGAAAGACAGAAACCCATTCCGATTCATTATGGCGGAAAGGTTTTTCTGGAAGGCTTCCGCGCCGACCTCGTGGTCGAAGACAAGGTCATCGTCGAACTCAAGTCCTGCGAATCGTTACTACCAGTGCACGGCAAGCAGCTCCTAACACAACTCCGCCTCAGCGACCGCAAGCTTGGATTCCTCATCAACTTCGGTGCAGAACATCTACGCCACGGAATCAAGCGGGTGGTCAACGGGTTGGCGGAAGATGAAGAGGCCTCACGCAAAGGCCGCCAAGGTCGCGAAGGGGGAGAAGAAGAAATTGCACTCTAGCGTCCCTCCTTTCCCCTCCCCCCTTAGCGTCCCTTTGCGACCTTGGCGTGAGGCAAAAAAGTAAATGATCAACGCCCTCATCGCCGTCTGCGCGCGGAACCGCTTCCTCGTCCTCCTCGCCACTGCCTTCGCGCTCGTCGCGGGCATCATCGCGCTCAAGAACGTCAAGCTCGACGCCATCCCGGATCTCTCCGATGTCCAGGTGATCGTCTTCACCGATTGGCCCGGCCGCGCGCCGACGCTGGTCGAAGATCAGGTTACCTATCCGATCGTGAGCGCACTCGCCGCCGCGCCCAAAGTGAAATATGCGCGTGGCCAAAGTTTCTTCGGCCTCTCCTTCGTCAACGTCATCTTCGAAGACGGCACCGACATGTATTGGGCGCGCTCCCGCGTTCTCGAATACATGAACCAGGCGAAGGCCAACCTTCCCGAGGATGTGAATCCCGTCCTCGGCCCCGACGCCACCGGTGTCGGCTGGATTTACCAGTATGCGCTCGTCGATCACACCGGCCAAAACAGCCTCGCCGATCTGCGTTCCTTCCAGGATTGGACGCTCCGCTATTACCTGCAAAACACGCCCGGCGTCGCGGAAGTAGCCAGCATCGGCGGCTACGTCAACGGATACCAGATCGAGATCGATCCTAACAAGCTCCTCGGCTACAACATCCCGCTCAGCAAAGTCATCGCCGCCGTCCGCCAGTCGAACAACGACGTCGGCGGACGCGTGATCGAGTTCGGCGAAACCGAATACATGGTCCGCGGCGAGGGTTACATCAAAAGTCTCGACGACATCCGCGCCATCGTCATCGGAGTGGAGGCGAACGGAACCCCTGTTACCGTCGCGCAAGTCGCCGACGTGCACCGCGGCCCGGACCTGCGACGCGGCCTCCTCGAAGTCGACGGCAAAGGCGAAGCAGTCGGCGGCATCGTCGTCATGCGCTACGGCGAAAACGCGCTCAAGACGATCAACGCCGTCAAAAAGAAGCTGGAGGAAATAAAGCCTTCGCTGCCGCCCGGCGTCGAGATCGTGACTGGCTACGATCGCTCCAGTCTCATCCTGCGCGCGATTAAAAATCTCCGTGGCACGCTCATCGAAGAAATGATCGTAGTCAGCCTCGTCATCATCGTCTTCCTCTTCCATTTCCGGAGCGCGCTCGTGGCCATGATCGCCCTCCCGCTCGCCGTCCTCATCTCCTTCATCCCCATGACTCTGCTCGGCATTTCGTCGAACATCATGTCGTTAGGCGGCATCGCCATCGCGATCGGCGCGATGGTGGACGCCTCCGTGGTCTTAATCGAAAACGCGCACAAGTGGCTGCGCCGCTGGCAGGAGGCAAAAGACAACCCGGCCGACGATGAAGATCGCGCGCTCGCCCGCCTCAGCCGCACTGAAGTCGTGATCAAATCCTCCCAACAAGTCGGCAAGCCGCTCTTCTTCTCGCTCCTCGTCATCGCGGTTTCGTTCCTGCCCGTCTTCGCGCTGGAAGCGCAATCCGGCCGGCTCTTCAAGCCCCTCGCCTTCACTAAAACCTTCGCGATGGTCTTCGCCGCCATCCTTTCCATCACCCTCGTTCCGCTCCTTCTCACTCTCTTCGTCCGCGGCAAAATCCCGGATGAAAATCGCAACCCGCTCAATCGTTTCCTCATCTGGATGTACCGGCCGTTCGTCGCCTTCGCGCTCCGCTTCCGCTGGCTCGTCCTCGTCTTTGCCCTCCTCGTCCTCCTCCTCACCTGGCTCCCGTATCAGCGCATCGGCTCCGAGTTCATGCCGCCACTGAACGAAGGCTCGCTCCTCTACATGCCGACCAGTCCGCCGGGCATGGCCATCAGCGAATCGCGCGATGTCCTGCAAAAACAAGACGCCATCATCGCGCAAATGCCGGAAGTCGAACGCGTCTTCGGCAAGATCGGCCGCGCCCGTACCGCCACCGATTCCGCCCCGCTCTCCATGGTTGAAACCGTCATCACTTTGAAACCGGAAGACCAATGGCGACCCGGAATGACCTTCGAAAAAATCAAAGCCGAGCTCGGCCAACATCTGCCATTTCCCGGCATGCCCGCCATCTGGTGGATGCCAATCCAGACCCGCATCGAGATGCTCGCCACCGGCATCCGCAGCCAGGTCGGAATCAAAATTATGGGCCCCGACCTGAACGAAATTCAAAAGATCGGCCTGCAAATCGAGTCCCTGCTCAAGAACGCGCCCAACACCGCCTCCGTCTTCGCCGAGCGCGTCACCGGCGGTTACTACGTCGATTTCAAAGTGAAACGAGACGCCATCGCGCGCTACGGTCTAACGATCGCTGACGTCGAGACCGTGATCGAGACCGCCATCGGCGGCCGCAACATTTCCTGGACGGTGGAAGGCCAGCAGCGTTTCCCGATCAACGTCCGCTACGCGCGCGATTTCCGGAGCGACCTCCCCTCGTTGCGCCGCGTCCTCGTCCCCACTCCCGGCGGCGCACAAATCCCGATCGGCCAACTCGCCGAGATCGAGCTCACCACCGGTCCGCCCATGGTTCGGAACGAGAACGGCACCAAAGCCGGTTTCGTCTTCGTCGATTCGCACGGCACCGATCTCGGCTCCTACGTCGAGAAATCAAAACGGCTAGTGAACGAAAACGTCAAACTGCCGCCTGGCTACTTCCTCAACTGGGGCGGCCAGTTCGAATACCTGCTCAAAGCGCGCGAGACGCTCAAGCTCATCATCCCGCTCACGCTCGTGCTCATTTTCCTCCTCATTTACATGGAGTTCAAAAACGTCACCGAGACGCTCATTGTCCTGCTCAGCATTCCCTTCGCGCTCGTTGGCGGCGTCTGGTTGCTCTGGGCGCTCGATTACAACTTCAGCGTCGCCGTCGCCGTCGGCTTCATCGCGCTGGCCGGCGTCGCGGCCGAGACCGGCGTAATCATGATTGTCTATCTCGACGAAGCCTGGGCCGATGTGAAACGCCGCCACCCGCACCCGACCCTCCGCCATCTGCGCGACGCGATCATGGAAGGCGCGGTCCAACGCGTGCGCCCGAAGATGATGACCGTTTCCACCACCGTTATCGGTCTGCTCCCGGTGATGTGGAGTGCCGGCACCGGCGCCGAAGCGATGAAACGCATCGCCGCCCCGATGGTCGGAGGCATGATCAGCTCGACCGTGCTCACCCTCGTCATCATCCCCGCAATCTACTTTCTCTGGCGCAGCCGCGAACTGGAGATGACCGCAAAATAAGCCTCACGCCAAGGTCGCAAAGTTTCGCCAAGGTCCTGCAATACCTCTGCGTCCTTTGCGAGCATGGCGTGAGAAAATTCCGACCCTCTTTCGCGAACGACAAGCGACTGCGCACCAGTTGGATTGCGATCTTAAATTATGGACCACGAAAAACACCCGAATCCCTACCCAAAGTTCATCGTCATGATTGTGACCTCGACGGTCGTCATGTTCGGCTTGATGTATCTGAACACCTACGCGCTCGATCACGTTTTCTTCAGCGAGACGCGCACCTATATGGCGATCTACATGGGCGCGGTGATGGCGATCATTATGCTCGCGTTCATGCTCGGGATGTATCGGAATGCGAAAGCTAATCTCGCCATTTTTGTCGGCAGTGCGCTCATCTTCGCGGGTGCGCTTTGGCTGGTGCGCAGCCAGACCACGGTGGAAGACGTGTCCTGGATGAAGGCGATGATTCCGCACCATTCCATCGCCATCCTGACCAGCGAACGAGCAAAAATTGCCGACCCGCGGGTGCGGAAGCTGGCCGACGGAATCATCGAGGCGCAACGTCGCGAGATCGGCGAGATGAAAGCGCTGATCAAAGACCTCGAAAGCAAAGGCAAATGAACTGAATCGCGCGGTGTCATTCAATGGAGCAGTGAAAATCTAATTTGAACGAACGGCCATCTGCCACGACTAATAGGGCTGTGCAGAAACGGCTCACGTCGCGCTTCTTTCCGGGAGCGCTTTCGCTCCTGCTGGCCGCGGCTTGGTTGTTGGCCTCGAATCACTGCGCCGTCGCAGCCCTGGTACAGCAGCACTCCGCGAAAGCTACGCACGAGCATTGCGCGGGGCACACGACGGATTCGGGTAAGAAGGGGAAAGATCACGGCTGCGACGACCAGAATTGCTGCAAGTCACTCGCCGCTCCGGCGGTCGCGCTGGCGAAGAGTCCCGTCGTTTTCGATCAATTCAAATTTATCGCAGCGGATTATTTCCCCGCCATCCTTCCAGGTCGGAACGACCTGCATTCCACGGTAGTTTTAGAGCTCGATACCGGTCCGCCGGGGGCTTGCTCTTTCGCTGAATCTGTTTTGCAACGGAGCCTGCTGGCGCACGCTCCACCTCTTTTCGCGTAGCGAACCCGTCGCCTGCTCGCAGGCGAGGTGAGTTCGTTACCAATTGTAAAACGGTCGCGCGCCGGTTCAGCCTTCGCGCGCTCGTTTTCGAACCTCTTTCCGCCGGTCGCGCGGAATCCCAGCGGCCAAGTCACCTCACCAAAATCAAACAAATACTTATGAAAAACAAAGCTACACAATTCCGGGCCGGCCTTGCCGCCTGCATATTCACTTCCATCGCACTCGCTGGATCGCTCCACGCCGCGGAGCTCTCCAGCACCGACCAGGAATTCCTCGGTCACTACGACAAAGTGCGTCTCGCGCTCGCGGCCGACAACCTGACTGAAGCCAAAACGGCAGCCAGCGAGCTCGGCGACGAAGGCCAGTCCATCACTTCGGCCAAGGATCTCGCCGCTGCGCGGGCCGTCTTCGGCACGCTGAGCGAGCGCGCGGTCACTCTGGCCAAAGGTCAGAATGGCTATTACGTCGCCCATTGCCCGATGGTGAAAAAGAGTTGGGTCCAGACCTCCACCGAAATCAAAAATCCTTATTACGGCAAAGAGATGCTCGCCTGCGGAGTCATCAAAGAGTAACCAACCCGTTCGGAAAAATTCCGGACACAAAACAGAAAGAAAAACATGAAAACAACCAAAGCATTGTTAGCCATCGCAGCCGCGGCGGCCCTCGCCGCCACCCCGCTCTTCGCCGCCGAGAAGGCGGAGGAAAAGCATGAGCACGCCGCCGGCGACATGAAGAAAATCACCGGCGAAGTAGTCGATATGGCCTGCTATATCGATCACGGCGCGATGGGCGAGAAGCACGCCGATTGCGCGAAGAAGTGCATCACCGGCGGGCTCCCGGTTGGCCTCAAAGCGGCCGATGGAAAAACCTATCTCCTGATCGGCGATCACACGCCGATGAATAAGGAGCTGGCTGAATACGCCGCGAAAACGATCACCGTCGAAGGCAAAGTCGTCTCGCGCGACGGCTTCAACATGATCGAGAACGCCACCATCCAGAAGTAGGCACGCCCATGTTCGAGCACCTCAGCAATCCGGAATACGTTCACGTCTTGCTGAACCCATTGCCAGTCTACGGGCTGGCGATGGGGGTGCTCGGTTTGGTCATCGCACTTATTTCCGGAAGTCGCGCGGCGCGCGTTACGGCGCTCGCACTTATTTTCCTGAGCGCTCTCTCCGCCTGGCCGGTCTACGAATACGGCGAGAAGGGTTATGATCGCGTCTTCGCGATGGCTGATAGCGACGGCGGCAAATGGCTCAACGAGCACATGGCGCGCGCCGAGAAATTGATTTACCTCTTTTACGCTGCGGCCGCGCTGGCCGCGCTCGGGATGGCGGCGGAATTCAAATTCCCCCGCGCCGCCGTGCCGATCGCGCTCGTCACAGTGCTCCTCAGCGCCGGCACTCTGGGCGCGGGCGGATATATCGCCTACGCCGGCGGGAAAGTGCGGCATCGGGAGTTTCGCTACGAACCACCACCGGAGCGGCCCGCCGGAGAACACGAGCACGAACACTGAGACGGGGGTTCGCATGACCAGCTTCCTTCCAACATTTGTCTCCATCGCCCTCGTCGGCGCGGTCGCTATTCTTGGGCTCGTGGTGGTAGCGGACCGGCAGTTTTTTCACCGCGCCGCGATCCTTCTCGCGTTCGCGGCCTTGAGCGCTTGCAGCATTACCCCGCCCGCCGTGTCCGTCGATGCCGACGATCCCAGCAACCCGAGCGCCGCACCCTCCGCCACCCGCCCGCTGCGTCCGGCGCTCATGGCAGGGGTACGTAGTTTTCTTCCCACCTCCACCGGAGCCGGCGCGCAAAAGATGGAGCACGGCGGCCATGAAATGAGCGGCATGTCGGGCGAAACCGCCGCGCCCAAAAATCAAGCCGAGCAGGCCGTCGCCGCCGGGGTGCAGCAGGCACCGCCGCCCGCCGTGCCTACCGGAGAGCAACTCCCATCCATTCACCCCGCCGATTACACTTGCCCGATGCACCCGGAGATTCACAGCGACAAACCCGACAAGTGCCCGAAATGCGGGATGACACTTGTGACGCGGGCATCGCTGCAGAAAAACAACGCCATGGAGCAATCCAAACCGTGAAGCTAACCCGTTTTGCGGCCTTCGGGCTCTGCGGATTACTCGTTAGCGGCTGCGCCCTCAATCCCGCGCCCGCGTATCGCGACGTCGAAGAGTCGGTCAGCCGCGCGAGTGGAAAACGGATCCGCTGGATTCGTTCGGGCCAGGAACAGGCGGAAGCCACACGCGCCGTCCGTGCACTTTTGAGCCGTCCGCTCAACGCCGATACCGCCGCGCAAGTCGCGCTCCTGAACAATCGCCACCTGCAATCGCGACTCGAAACTTTTGGCATTTCCTACGCCGATTACATCGAGGCGTCGCTCCCGGAGAATCCAAAGTTTTCCGCCAGCTTCCGTTTCCCAGATCGCCCGCCGTCCGCGACCAATATCGAATATTCCGTCGCGCAAAACATCGTCAGCCTGCTCCTGATTCCGCTGAAGAAAGCGGTCGCGAAGCGCGAGTTGGAGATGACGAAACTACGCATTGCGGCCGACATCCTCGGACTTGTGGCTCGAACGAAAACCGCGTTCTACCGACTGCAGGCACAGGAACAATTGCGCAGCCGTCTCGAGTTGATCGTGCAAAGCAACGAAGCTTCCGCCGATCTCGCAAAGCGTCTGCATGATGCCGGTAACATCAACGATCTCGACCTCGCGAATCAGCAGGCGCTCTACAGCCAGTCGCGCGTTGAGGTGGGCCAGCTTCTCGCGCAAACCCGCAGCAGCCGCGAAGAGATGAATCGCCTGCTGGGCCTCTGGGGCGCGGAGACCAACTGGCAGGTCGGCCATCAATTGCCCACCATTCCAGGCCGCGAAGTCTCGCTCGCGAATCTCGAATCGAAAGCGATCGCGCAACGCGTTGACATCGCCGCTGCGCGAGCACGCGTGAACAGCGTCGGCACCGCTTTGGCCTTAAAACAAAAAACACGTTTCACCCCGGTCGACATCGAGCTGGGCATCAACACGGAAAAAGAAGTGGAAGGCGAACGTCTCACCGGCCCCACGATCGATGTGCAATTGCCGATCTTTAATCTCGGCCAGGCCACCATCGCGCGTCTCGAAGCGCATTATGCGCAGGCAAAACGCGATCTCGAAGCGGCCGCGATCGACGCGCGTTCCGAGGTGCGCCAGGCGCGCGATCTCATCATCGCGAACCGCGATATGGCGGAATATTACCGCAAGATTCTTCTCCCACAGAGACTGCTGATTTTGAATCAAACGCAGTTGCAGTACAACGCCATGCAGACGGGTCCGATCGAGCTTTTAAGCGCGAAACAGCGCCAACTGGAAACCGAGCGCGCCTATGTGAACGCGTGGCGCGATTACTGGATCGCGCGCGCCGAGCTGGAACGCGCCCTGCACGGCGGCACCGGCGGCGGGATGCCGCAGATGTCGGAGGATTCGTCCGCGTCCTCGGAAGCACCGCAGGGAGGTCACTAGGATGCAATTCAAAACGCAACGTGGAGAGCGCAGCCATTTAAGAAACCAAACATGATTACACGACGAAGTTTTCTTACCCGGGCTGGAGTGGCGGCCGGCGGCGCGGCTTTGTTTACCAAAGTGGTTTCCGCGGAGGCGGACGGGCGCGAGCAACTCGCGCGCGGCTCCGATCTCTTATCTTCGCGCAGTCGCGAGCGGCGACCGGACGACAAGTGGCTCGCGCCGGGCCAACCGGGCGTTGATTACACTCCGGTGGTGACGCCCAACGGAGTCAGTCTGCCGTGGAAAATCGTAGACGGCGTGAAGGTTTATCACCTCATCGCCGAGGAGGTGGACCACGAATTTGCGCCCGGCCTGAAAGCATTTTGCTGGGGCTATAACGGCCGCGTGCACGGCCCTACGATCGAAGCAGTGGAGGGCGATCGGGTCCGCATTTACGTGACGAACAAACTGCCGGCCGCCACCACGGTGCACTGGCACGGATTAATCCTGCCGAATGGGATGGACGGCGTGGGCGGCTTGAACCAGCGCGCGATCAAACCGGGCGAGACATTCAAATACGAGTTCACGCTCCGGCAGCACAGCACCAACATGTATCACTCGCATCACGACGAGATGACGCAGATGGCGATGGGATTGATGGGCATGTTCATCATTCATCCGCGCCAGCCGCGGGTGCGCGCGCATCGCGAGTTTGCCATCATGCTCAGCGAATGGCGTGTGGATGTGGGGACGCGCCGGCCAAACCCGAACGAGATGACGGATTTCAATCTCCTGACGATGAACGCGCGCGTTTATCCGGGCACGGATTCGATGGTGGTAAAGCGGGGCGAGCGGGTGCGCATCCGGATTGGCAATTTGTCCGCGATGGATCATCACCCCATCCATCTGCACGGCCACGAATTCAAAGTCGTGGGCAGCGAAGCGAGCGATAGCGATGAAGAAACGATCCGGCACGAGCGGTTTGAAGGCACGGTTCTAGTGCCGGTGGGGCAGGCGCGCACGATCGAATTCATCGCCGATAATCCGGGCGATTGGGCGATGCATTGTCACATGACGCATCACGTCATGAATCAAATGGGCCACGCGATCCCGAACATGATCGGAGTGAAGCCACCGGACGACGACAAGATCCGCAAGACGCTGCTTCCCGGTTACATGACGATGGGCACCGAAGGCATGGCGGACATGGGCGACATGGGAATGAAAGTGCCGCCGAACAGTCTACCGATGGTCGGCGCCCACGGGCCGTTCGATTACATCACGATGGGCGGGATGTTCAATATTCTGAAAGTGCGCGACGGTCTAACGAGCTACGAGGATCCGGGCTGGTATGAAAATCCTCCGGGCGAAGTTGCGAGCCTCGCGAGCCCGGACGATCTGCGGCGCGATAATATCGACAGCGGTCACGAAATGCGCGCCAGCGCGTCAGCCGTCGGCAGCTACACCTGCCCGATGCATCCCGAAGTGGTGTCCGACAAACCCGGCAAATGTCCGAAGTGCGGCATGTCCCTCGTTAAAAAATGAAAACCAAGCCTCCGATCATTCTCGCCGTCTTCCTCCTTGGCGGTTGTTTCACACCTTCTGCCCAAGCGCACGACACCTGGTTGATTCCCGAACGTTTCAACGCCGCACCGAAGAGTTCGGTGAGACTTGATCTCACGAGCGGGATGGCGTTTCCAGCACTTGAGACGGGGCCAAAAAAGGCTCGTGTCCAGTCGGCCAACTGCCGGCTCGCAGGTGAGACTTTCAAGATTAACGCAATCACAGAGGGACCGAAGTCGCTTCGTTTTGCGACCGAGGTCGCGCAGCCGGGAGTGGCGACTTTTTGGGTGGAATTTCCACCCAAAGAAGTCGAGCTGAAGCCTGAACAAGTGCACGAATATTTGGAGGAAATCGGCGCGCCACCCGCGCTCCTCGAGGAATGGGCGCAGATGAAACCGCAACGCTGGCGCGAAGCCTATTCGAAACACCAGAAGACGTTCGTCCGCGTCGGCGCCCCGCCGGCCGAAGATCGATCATGGAAGGAACCGGTCGGCGGCGCGCTGGAGATCGTCCCCGCGCAGGATCCGACCACAGCGAAGGCGGGCGCGGAGTTTGCCGTTCACGTCTTAAAAAACGGAAAGCCGTTTCCCGATTTCCCCTTAAACGCAGTCGCCGCGGGAGAGAC
>JBDSNB010000131.1:0-19934 GCA_039915555.1 Chthoniobacterales bacterium
AAATCCCAACGCCCCACACCCCCGGCGAAGAGCACATCGCCGCCGATGAGCAATTCCGCCTCGCGTTGCAGAAAACAGAGGCTGCCCGGCGAGTGGCCCGGCACTTCGAGGATCTCAAAGTTCATCCCAAGAAACTCGCGGTTTGGCGTCGCCTCGATCAAGAAATCCGCCTCGCACGGTTCCACTTCCAGACCGAAACCATAGTTCTTGAAAAAATCCGGATCGGAAATCATCGGCACCGTTTCCGGGTGGCAGCCGATCGGACAACCGAAGCGAGCCTTGATCTTTGCGACATCCGGGATGTGATCGAAATGGCCGTGCGTCAGGAGCAGTAATCCCGGTGTAATCCCGCGGCTTTCGAGCCACGCACACACGCCATCGGGGGCGTCGAACAGGATCACGCCTTGCGGGGCCTCAAGCAGATAGCAGTTCGTCTCGAAGATCCCGCCGCAGAATGTCTCGTAACTACTCGTGCTCACGATCTTGATCCTAATCCTAATCCCGGCCGGGGAAAATCGACATCACGACCAGGATCAAAATCCATAAGCAAGATGGGAAAAGAGGGCCGCGACGGGAACGAAAACTGCATCAAAACGCCGCCGATGCGAGTTTCTACGCGCCTTATTTGAATCTTCCGGCGTATCCATTGTCTCATCTCTACCATTGCAGCGAGCCTGCCGTGCACCTTGCGCCCCAGCGGGAACTCTGCGACCATGACAAACCTCAATTTCCAAGAATGAAGCTCCATTTCCGCCTGTCGCCGGTCGTCTCCGCTGCTTTTCTCGCCTGCGCCGTCGCTTTCCAGCCCCTCCTGGCCAAGTCCGACCTCGAACAGGTGGAGGTCTCCGTTGGCCGGCTCCTCGAGGAAGGGCACTACACCCACCAGCCACTCAACGACGAGGTTTCGAAGAAGTTCCTCCGCACCTATCTCGAGCTGCTCGATTTCCGCCATCTCTTTTTCACTCAACAGGATGTCGATGCGCTTTACGCTAAGTATGGCACCTCGATCGATGACGATGTCCTGCTCGGAAACCTGAAACCCGCCTACGAGGTTTACGAGCTTTACCAAAAGCGCGTTGACGATCGCGTCGCGAAAGTAAAAGAGCAGCTCAAAGAGCCCGTCGATTTCAAAACCGACGCCACGATTGAAATCAGCCGGCAGAAATCGCCCTGGCCGAAAGACGAATCCGAGGCCGACCTCATCTGGCGCGGACGCATCGCGAACGAACTCCTCCAGGAATCGCTGAGCGAACATCCCATCGAGCCTGGGCCGAAGCTCGTCGCCCGCCGCTACGATCGCCTCATGCGCAACGTCCACGAAGAGGACAAACCCGAGCAGGTGAAATTCTTCCTCGCCGCCCTCGCGCAAACCTACGATCCGCACTCCGAATACCTCAGCAAAGCCGACCTCAAGAATTTCAGCATCAACATGGGCCTCTCGCTCGTCGGGATCGGCGCCATGCTTCGCTCCGAAGACGGCTACGCCAAAATAGAGAGCTTGGTTCCCGGCGGTCCCGCGCAGAAACACGGCGGCATCAAAGTCGGCGATCGCATCACGGCGGTCGCGCAAGGCGCAGCCGAGTTTAGTGACGTGCGCGACATGCGGCTCGACAAAGTGGTCGAACAAATCCGCGGCAAAAAAGGCACGAAAGTGCGGCTCCTCGTTATCCCTTCCGATGCGACCGATCCTTCCAAGCGCAAGACGATCGAAATCGTGCGCGACGAGATCAAACTGAAAGACCAGGAAGCGCGCGCCGACATCATCATCAAGAACGGCAAGAACGGCGAACCGGTGAAGCTTGGTTGGATCACGCTTCCGTCGTTTTACGCCGACATGGACCGGCACCGGAAAAGCACCACGCGCGACGTGCTGCTGCTCCTGAAACGGCTCAAGAAAGAGAACATCGCCGGCCTCGTCGTCGATTTGCGGCGCAACGGCGGCGGCTCGCTCGAAGAAGCGATTTCGCTCACCGGCTTGTTCCTAAAGTCCGGGCCCGTCGTCCAAACCAAAGGCTCGAATGGCAACATAGTCGTCTCGAGCGATCCCGACCCCAGCATCGCTTACGGCGGCCCGCTCGTCGTCTTGACCAGCCGGCAAAGCGCTTCCGCGAGTGAAATTTTCGCGGCTGCCCTGCAGGATTACAGTCGCGCGCTCATCGTGGGCGACGAGAAGACCTTCGGCAAAGGAACCGTCCAGACGATTCTCGAGATCGGCCGGTTCACCTCGCTTCTCGGCAGCAGCTCGCAGGAAGACGGCGCGCTCAAGTTGACCATCCAAAAATTCTATCGCGTCGCGGGGGGTTCCACGCAGCTCAACGGTGTCGCCTCCGATATCGTGCTTCCATCGCTCACCGATCTCCCAGAGTTCGGCGAAGGTTCGCTCAAGAACTTCCTCCCCTACGACGAAGTGCCCAAAGCGCGTTACACGAAATGGCCCGGGTCGCCGCAAATGTATCTCGAAGAATTGAAACGCCGCTCCACCGCGCGCATCAACGAGAGCCCGGAATTCCGTTACATCATGGAAGACATGGAACGGCTTCGGCGCCGCCTCGATGAAAACAAAATTTCGCTGAACGAAGACGTGCGGAAGAGCGAGTTGAACGAAGACAAGCTGCGCAAGGAGGCGCGCACGAAAGATCGCCTCGCGCGTCAGGATAACGAGTCAAAGGTCTACCGCGTCACGCTCGACACCGTCGATAAACCGGAGCTCCAGCTCATCATGTATCCCGGCAAGATCGCCGCGGCCGACAAGAAAATTTCCCCGGAAGCAGCCGGAGACGCCGAAAGCGAAGCTGATTCCGCGGAGGGCGATGGCGGCAAGGATCCCGCGCTCGATCCTTTACGCGACGAAGCGTTGAATATTCTCGCCGACCTCGCGGATCTTTCGCAGGGCCCGAAGACCGCCAGCGCGACGACCACCACGCCGTAGTGGTTCGGAGGTAAACGGCGTGCACCCGCAATCGTTTCCGTGGATCGCGGTTCTGTCCGACTTTCTTCCTCACGGGGGCTGGGTGGTTGTTCCCATCATCCTTGGCCTGATCGGCACGATTCTCTTAATCGTGAACAGCGCCACCCGCACGAGCGCGCAACGCATTGGTCCGCTCGGAGATGAAGAAACCGTGCGTGCCCTTTTCCGGCAGAGCGATTTCGCGGGGGCTGACGATTTTTGCCGGACTCATCCATCGGCCCTCGCGAAGATTCTGCGCGCCGGCATTTGCTTGATCGGCTCCGGCCAACAGGCGGTAAAAGATGGAGTGGAAGCCGCGCTCGCCACCGAGCGACTGCGTTTGCACACCCGCTTCAGTTATTTGCACGCGCTGGGTCTTTGCATGCCGCTGGTCGGTTTGCTCGGCACCTTGGTCGGTTTCATTCGAGCGCTGCTCAAAGCGCCCGACACCGTCTCAGCGTTGACGCCGGAGCTTGGCGCGGCCTTGGTGCCAAGCGCGCTCGGTTTGGTCGCGGGCATCGTCGCCACCGCGGCGTTTTACATTCTGCGCGAACGCGCCGCCGCCGCCATGCTGCGCCTGCAGGAAGCCGTCCACGCGATCTTCCGCCAACTCCCCTACGACTCGCTCGCCGGTCTCGATGTCGGCACCCACGAGTGACCCCAAGAGGAGCGGCGCCCTCCCTTGGCCCGCCGCAGCCTGGCGTAGGAAGCCGCCGCGTTTCGTCCTAACGCCAGACCGCCGGACCACCGAAAAACTGCGGGCTCTGCGTGCCGCGTCCATTGTAGTTCTGCGCGACGTGGTCGCCTGTTCTCGCGCGTCCTACTAGAGTGAGCGGTATTCCCAAAAACCGTCACCGGAGTCCCCACTGGCACAGTCTCAAAAAGCGCGATCGCATTCTCTTCCGGCAAACGCACACAACCATGCGACGCCGGCCGTCCCGGCAGATAACCAGCGTGCATTCCCTCTGCGCCATTGAAGCGCATGAAGTAACGCATCGGTGCCGGCACGAAGCGTCCGCCGCGCGGCACGCGCATATCGGAATCTGCATCCGCCACGATCGTGTGGCCCCGCGCGTCCACGATCTTGCCGTACATATTCGATAAATGGTTCCGCTCCTTCTGCGTCATCTTGAATCTACCGGACGTGGTGAAATGCCCACCTCGCCCACTCGAGATGGGCGTGGTCAGGACGACGCCGCCATCTTCGATCAAGTAGGCGAGCTGATCCTGCAGATCGATTTCGATCGCATACCGACCCGCCTCCTGGGCGGAGGCGGTATGAACGAATGCAACGACCGCCAGCAAATAAACCCAACACCAACGCATACCGGTTTTAACCCGGCTGAGCCGCAAAAGTTGCGTCGTGCCTACGACGCGGGGCGAATCATCACACCGCGATCGGCGCCTTGATCGCGGGATGCGGATCGTAATTCTCGAGGGTGAAATCCTCAAACCGAAATCCCCCGATCTCCTTCACTGCGGGATTTAAACCCATCCGCGGCAACGGACGGAACTCCCGGCTCAACTGCTCGCGCGCCTGTTCAAGATGATTTTGGTAAAGATGCAGGTCGCCGAAGGTGTGGACGAATTCGCCCGCCCGAAGGTCGCACACCTGCGCCACCATCAGTGTCAGCAAAGCGTACGACGCGATGTTGAACGGCACGCCGAGAAAGAGATCAGCGCTGCGTTGATAAAGCTGACAACTCAGCTCCCCCTCGGCGACGTAAAACTGGAACAAGACATGACATGGAGGCAGCGCCATCCCCGAGATCTCCGCCGGATTCCACGCGCTCACCATCAGCCGCCGGCTTTGCGGATTCGCACGGATCTGCGCAATGACATCATCGATCTGATTCACGCGCGTCCCGTCTGCTCCACGCCAATCCATCCACTGCGCGCCGTAAACGCGGCCGAGATCCCCGTTCGCATCCGCCCACTCATCCCAAATCGTCACGCCCGCCTCGTTCAGCGAACGCACATTTGTTTCCCCGCGCAAGAACCAGAGCAGCTCGTGAATGATCGACTTCAAATGCAGCTTCTTTGTCGTCAGCAGGGGAAAACTTTCCCGTAAATCGAATCGCGCTTGCGCACCGAAGACCGAGATTGTGCCCACGCCCGTTCGATCATCGCGCGATTTCCCTTCCTCCAACACGAGACGCAGGAGATCGTGATATTGACGCATGAGTTAAAGCTAGGAATGCCGCATGAACTTCGAAACCAGCGCCGCGCGGCTCAACTCCATCTAGCTCATGACTTCCGCACTCGGCAACCGAATCCTCATTATCGAGGACGAACCGGACGTGGTCGACATCCTCACGCTCAGCCTGCGCAAAGCTGAGTTCGTGGTCTCGACCGCGGAAGACGGCGCGCGTGGCCTGCGCCTGGCGCGCGAGGAAACGCCCGCCCTCATCATCCTCGACCTCATGCTTCCGAAAATGCCGGGGCTCGAAGTGTGCAAAGTCTTGAAAAGCGCCGCGGCCACGAAACACATCCCGATCATCATGCTGACCGCGAAAGCCGAGGAGATCGATCGCATCGTGGGCCTAGAGTTTGGCGCGGACGACTATGTGACCAAGCCTTTCAGCCCACGCGAGATGGTCTTGCGGGTGAAGGCGATCCTGCGGCGCGGCCAAGGCGACGCGGTGGAAGAACCGCTCACCGCCGGCCTCATCCGGCTCGATCCGGTCCGCCATCACGTGACGGTTAACGGCAAGCCGGTTCGCCTAACCAGTGTCGAGTTTAAATTGCTGAACATGCTGATGGTGCGGCGCGGGCGCGTGCAGGCGCGCGATCGTTTGCTCAATGAAGTGTGGGGCTACGAGAGCTTGATCGACACCCGCACCGTCGACACTCACGTGCGCCGGCTGCGCAAGAAGCTCGGCAAAGCCGCGGACGCGATCGAGACCGTCCGTGGCTTTGGTTACAGACTGCGCGAAGGTTAAGCCGTGAACGCAGCCATCCTTCTCGGCGTGGGACTCGCCGTCGTTCTTCTGCTCGTGTGGCTGCGGGTGCGCCGACGCTGGATCGAACCATGGGGCGAGCTGGAAGAACTGGTGACCGCAATCGTGGACCGGAAACCGCCCCAAAAATTTCTCATGACCGCGAACAAACGCGCAAGTGCGCTCGGTTTGGCCCTGGAGAAATTCGCCACCCGCCAGACTGAGCTGGAGCGCGCGGCCACCCAAGGAAACAGCAGCCTGCAAAACATCCTCGGCGCGTTGCCTGACGGGCTCGTTCTAGTCGATCAGCAACGGCGTATTCAGCTCGCGAATCCGCAATTCCAGCGTCTCTTTCGTTTGCCGGAGGAAGCGCGCGGCATCGGGCTTTTGGAAATCGTTCGCGATGCGGTGGTGGACCGCGCGGTTGCCAGCGCGCTGGCGAGCGGGGAGTTGCGGAGCGAACCCGTCACCTTGGGACGCGATTTGGATTCGCGCCGCGACCTTGAAGTGACAGCGGTTCCGTTTGCGACTGGAAATAACGGCACGAGCAACGCGGTCGTTCTCTTCCGAGATATCACGCAGGTGCGCCAGGTCGAGGAAATGCGGCGCGATTTCGTGGCCAATGTTTCCCACGAACTGCGCACGCCACTTTCCATCTTCCGCGGTTATCTCGAAACGCTGCTCGACGATCCGCAACAACCGCACGACGAACTGGTGCGCATCCTCGAAGTAATGGATCGCCACGCGGAACGCCTGACGCTCTTGGTAGAAGACATCCTGAGCCTCGCGCGCCTCGAAACGCCCGGCGCGCGACTCGATCGCACGGAAATTTGTCTGCCGGATTTTCTGCGCGGCATTTTGCGCGATTGGGAAAAACGCTTCGGAACGAAGTCGCTCAAGGCAACGCTGGACGCGGCCAAGGATTTGCCGGTTATCAGTGCGGACGAGCCTCGCTTGCAGGAGGTGATTTATAACCTGCTCGATAACGCGGTGAAATATTCGCAACCGGAAGGAATCATCCGGCTCAGTGCACGGTGCGTCGACGACGCCGTCCGGATCGCGGTAGCGGACGAAGGGGTCGGAATTCCCGCGCGCGATTTGCCGCGCATTTTCGAGCGTTTCTATCGCGCAGACAAGGCCCGTAGCCGGCAGCTCGGCGGGACGGGTTTGGGCTTGTCGATCGTAAAACACATCGCGCAGTTGCACGGTGGGAATGTCGAGGCTGTGAGCGAGCCCGGCCGCGGGACGACGATCAGCGTCGTCTTCCCTTTGCAGCCTCCATTTGAGGCCGAAGAAGCAGCGGAAAATGCGCAGCCGCATTTCCAGGTTTAGCCGACGCGAAAATTTCCCCAGTGGAACAAGCAAGCGAAAGCGGCTGTAGCCACGCCGCTGCGTCGGCGTGTCGCGCGTGCTAGGAACTGCCCAAGCAGCGACCCTGCGAATCATGCTTCTTCACGGCGACGCTGCGCCGTGGCTACAGCGGCTTCGCTTGCTGGCCCCGGAAACCGGCGTCGTCACACAATCGTCACACTAAAGAATTTGTCGGTTCCGCCTCCGCAGCGGCATCGTGGGAACTCGCATGGAAGTCATGGCCGAATTCCCGAAAAACTTCGCGACGAAGGATCGCGTCCGCAAGGCGCGGCGCTCGGCCGATCGTGGCATCAAGCTCTTCTTCGGCAGCAACGCACTGGTCGCGATCGTAGTCCTGGCGCTGATCACGATTTTTCTCTGCCGCGAAGGATTTGGGTTCTTCGGCCAGAACCTGAGCAGCCTCCATTGCTACCGCCAGAGCGGACAGGAATACGTCGACATCATGCGGCAGTATGCGGAGGCGCACACGGCTCTTTCCCGCGGATTGAATGCGCTTCGGCTCCGGCAATTTCGCATCGCGCAAAATGAGGGCGTCCCGCTCGAGCAGATCAACGCGTCGCTCGCGCCCTTCGATCAATTTGCGGAGGCCTTTAGCGCGACGGCTGAGCCGCTGAATGGACTCCTCTCCGACTCGGGCGATGCGGCCACAGAATTAAAGGCGCAATTACTCACCCAAGCTGGCTTGCGCGAACATCCCGACGAAGGCGTCGCCAGCGAAACGCCGGCAGCGTCCACGATCCGCGTACAAGTCGAGCAATTGCGAAGGAGCGCGCCCGCTTTCGACGGAATTGCCGCGACCATACAAATACAGATCGCGAACTTGCTCGCTGCTCCGCCGCCGTTGCTCGCGCCCACCGTGCAACCGGCGTTCGCGAAGTGGCAAAGGCGAGCCAACGAGTACGCGCGAGGTCTGCAGGCAGGCGGGAACGAATTGCGCACGTGGAATCCGGACAAGCCGATCGTGTGGTATCGCACGGTGACGTCCTTCTTGTTCGGCCGCGATTGGGTAACGGCGAGCTTTTGGCAGGATTGGTATGGCATCATTCCGCTCTTTGTCGGCTCCGTGATGGTATCCATTGTGGCTCTGACGATCGGCGTGCCGCTCGCGGTGATGGCGGCGATTTACGTGAGCGAAGTCGCCTCGGCGCGGGAAAAGAAATTCGTCAAGCCGTACATCGAGTTCATCGCGGCGATTCCGTCCGTGGTCTTGGGATTTTTTGGAATCGCGGTCGTGGGCCAGGCCATCCGCGCGGCCACGCAATCGCCTTGGTTCAGTTGGGTCAGCTTCTTTCCCATCTCGGAACGACTCAATATTTTCACGGCCGGCAGTCTCCTCGCGCTCATGGCCGTGCCAACGATTTTCACGCTCGCTGAAGATGCGCTGCGCAATGTGCCCCGCGGTTTCAAGGAGGCGTCCTACGCGCTGGGCGCGAATCGTCTCCAAACCATCGCGCGCGTGCTCGTGCCGGCCTCGCTCTCCGGAATCGTGTCGGCTATTTTGCTCGGGCTCGGGCGCGTCATCGGCGAGACCATGGTGGTCCTGCTTTGCGCCGGAAATCGAATCGAGATTCCGGATTTTACTGAAGGACTAGGGGCGTTTTTCCAACCGGCCCACACCATGACTGGCATCATCGCGCAGGAGATGGGTGAAGTGGTGCGCGGGAGCATTCATTACCGCGCGCTCTTCGTGGTCGGGCTGGTTCTGTTCGTCCTCACCCTCGGCATCAACTACCTCGCGCAGCGCCTCGTGGCGCGTTACCGCATGAGTATCGGCTAGATGAAAGCGCGCACCGCCAACGCCCGCCGCAGCCGGTTCTTTGAGCGAAGCGCTTTCTGGATGTTCCGGATTGCGACCTACATCATCATCGCCTTCGCGAGCTACATCTTTCTCGACATCGGCATCAAGGGGAGCCGCACGCTCTTTCAGCCGGAGTTTCCGTTCATCAACGTGACCTTCCTCAGCGAGCGGCCGCAGACTCTCTACGTCTTCGATTACGAGGGCGAAAAACTCACCCTGGGCGATCAGGATTTTCGAGAATGGAAAGTCTCGCATCCGGAAGCGGTGGTCGAACCGCAAACGGTCGCCTATTCCGCGGGTGGAATCTGGCCGTGCATCGTCGGCACCGCGTTGCTCGTGATCGGTTCGATGACGCTGGCGCTCTTTGTCGGGATCAGCAGCGCGATTTTCCTGAGCGAATACAGTCGCGGAGGCGTTGTGATTCGCCTCATCCGCGTGGCGATTTTGAACCTCGCCGGCGTTCCTTCCATCGTCTTCGGGCTCTTCGGCTTTGGGCTCTTCGTTATCTTCTTCGGCTGGAATGTTTCGTTGCTCGCCGGCTGGTTCACGCTCGGGCTCATGATTTTGCCAGCCATCATCACCGCGAGCGAAGAATCGCTCCGCGCCGTGCCCCAGGGTTTACGGGAAGGCTCGCTCGCGCTCGGCGCCACGCAGTGGCAAACCATCCGGAAGAACGTCCTGCCGTACGCCATGCCCGGGATTTTGACCTCCTCCATTCTCGGCATCGCGCGGGTCGCGGGAGAGACCGCACCGATCATGTTCACGGCTGCTTACGCGATGCGCGATGAAATGCCGTGGCAGGTGCAACGCGCCACCGATTTTGTTTTTCAAGGCGTCATGGCCTTGCCATATCATATCTATGTCGTCAGTTCGAAAATCCCGCAAAACGAATACACCGAGCGCGTGCAATATGGCGCCGCCCTGGTTTTCCTTCTTCTGGTCATGCTGATCGCGCTCACGTCTGTCGTCTTGCGAGAAAAAAGTAGGAGTCGCCTCTCATGGTAGATTTAATGGAGATGCCGTCCGCCGTTGTGAACCACCCCACCCCACCACCCACCGCCGAATCGAGCCCGCCGTCCGAAAGCGCCGCGGTCGCAGCCGAGAAGGGAATCATCGAAATCGAGCACCTCGATTTTTCCTACGGCACAAACAAAGTGCTGCACGACATCACGCTCAGCATCCCCGCGCGCGCGGTGACGGCGTTCATCGGACCGTCCGGCTGCGGCAAGACCACGCTCCTGCGCTGCCTTAACCGGATGAACGATCTGATCGAGAGCGCGCAGATCACAAGGGGCGCGATCAGGATCGAAGGCGTCGATATTAATGATCCGCGCATCGATGTGGTCGATTTGCGACGGAACGTCGGGATGGTTTTCCAGAAATCGAATCCGTTCCCGAAATCGATTTACGACAATATCGCCTACGGGCTCCGCATCGCAGGCATCACCAAGCGCTCGAAGATCGACGAAGCGGTCGAGAAAAGTCTGCGCGCCGCCGCGCTCTGGGACGAAGTGAAAGATCGGCTACACATGAGCGGCTACGGACTTTCCGGCGGCCAGCAACAACGCCTCTGCATCGCGCGCGCGCTGGCGGTCGAGCCGGAGATCGTCCTCATGGATGAGCCTTGTTCCGCGCTCGATCCGATCGCGACCGCGAAAGTGGAGGAACTGATCCGGCAACTCAAAGAGCACTACACGATCGTGATCGTGACGCACAACATGCAGCAAGCCGGCCGGGTTTCTGATCGGACAGCATTTTTCTATCTCGGACGGCTGATTGAATACAGCGACACGCGCAAGATGTTCAGCAATCCCGCGCAACGGCAGACGGAAGATTACATCACCGGGAGGTTCGGATGAAAGCGCGTAGCAAAGCAAGCAACGCCACGCTTCCCGTAGCACAGGCATCCTGCCTGTGCGGAGACCGGGCGTATCCCCCGGTGTATCCCAACCCAGCAGAATCGGCGGGCGGGACGCCCACCGTCCCCACAGGCAAGATGCCTGTGCTACCAAGCCATGAACGCGAATAATCACATTCTCGGCACCTTCGACGAAGCACTCAGCACGTTGCGCAACAACGTCCTCATGATGTCGAGCCTGACCGAACGCAGCCTCGACCGCGCTGTTACCGGTCTGGTGCAGCGCGACGACGATCTCTGCGTGCTCGCGATTGCCGACGACGAGGAGATCGATCAACTGGAGAAACAGGTGGACAAGGACGGCGTTGATTTGCTCCTGCGTTTCCAGCCCGTGGCGTCCGATCTGCGGCGCGTCGTTTCGGCGATGAAGTTAAGCTCAAATTTGGAACGCATGGCCGATCAGGCGGTGAGCATCGCGCGGAAGGCGCGGAAGCTGAACCAGCATCCTGCATTACCCGAAGTCGACATGATCGAGCCGATGCATCGCCATGCGATGGCGATGTTCAAGGACAGCGTGGACGCCTACATCCGCGAGGACGTCGAGCAGGCGATGACGTTGAAAGCGCGCGACAAGATCCTCGACGAAATGAACGCGACCGCGAGCAAAAAGCTCATCCTGCGCATGGCGGAAGATCCGGAGCAGTTGCGCGGTTATCTGAACCTGATGTTCATCGCGCGACATCTCGAACGGGTGGGCGATCACGCCACCAACATCGCGGAAGACGCCGTCTATGCCGCGGCCGCGGAAGACATTCGGCATCAGCCCTTCGTGCCGGACAAATAAGTTCGATCCCATCGACGGCCGCACACGAGTCCTGCATACTCGTCGCGTCGCATGAAGTCTCTCCTCATCTTCGGATTGCTCGTGGCCTTGCAGATGGCCGTGAACGGCGCGCCGACTCCGTCGCCTGCGGAGCGTGGATCGCGACTTGTTCTCTTGGGAACGGCGGGCGGCCCCGCCTTGAAAAAGGCGCGCGCGCAACCAGCCAACGCGCTGGTCGTGAACGGCAGCGTCTACATTATCGATACCGGAAACGGCGTCGCGCACCAAATGGCTCTCGCCGGTGTTTCACCGAAGGCGTTGCGCGCGATCTTCATCACGCATCTGCACTCCGATCACTGCGCGGACTACGGCACGCTGCTGGTGCGGGCGTGGGTAAGCGGCTTGAAGACCGCGGTGGATACCTACGGACCGTCGCCCTTGGAAAAAATGACGCGCTCCTATATGGATTACATGTCCTGGGACATCGAACTCCGGATCAGAGACGAGGCCCGGCCTGACCTCGCGAAGCTCATCCGTGTTCACGAAATCAGCGGCGACGGCGTGATTTTTGAGGACCAAAATATCAAGGTCACCGCCGCCGAAGTCCCGCACGGCGCGGCCAAGCCTGCCTATGCCTTTCGGTTCGACACCGCCGAACGATCGATCGTTTTCTCGGGCGACACTTCGCGGAGTGAAAGTCTGATCAAGCTCGCGAAAGGTGCCGACGTCCTCGTTCACGAAGTCCTGAATATCGAAGCCGTGGACGCGGTCGTGAACGCGACGGATCCAGGCAATGAAGCCTTGAAGCGACACATCATCGAAGCGCACACGTCGATAGAAGAAGTGGGCCAGGTGGCCGCGGCGGCCGGCGTTAAGAAGCTCGTCCTGACCCACTTTGTGCCCAGCGGGATTCCGGCTTTTGATAAACCCGAGGTCTGGAAAGCCGGCGCGCAAAAACGCTACAAGGGCGAAGTGATCGTGGGAGAGGACTTGATGGAGGTGAAGTGAGATCCTCCGGCCAATCGCGGAGAAGTTTTTTACGGGTTGGAATCCGCCGGCCCCTGCACGCAGCGAGAGATGACGACGCCAGCCAGCGCTCCGCAGGCCGGCGCGGCCAGAAAGAGCCATAAATTTCGCGCGTCTCCGCTTACGAGCGCGGGCCCGAACGAACGCGCGGGATTCATGGAAGCTCCGGAGATCGGCCCGGCGAAGAGCGCCTCAAGAGCGATCGTGGCGCCAACGACGATGCCGGCAGTGATCCCTTTTTCGCGCGCGCCCTGGGAGACGTTCAGGATCACAAACATAAGGATCGCGGTCAGGATAAGTTCGAGCACGAATGATTGCATGAGGCTTCCGGCGGGATTGGTCGCGCCCAGGCCATTCTGATTTCCGAAAAGCGCACGCAGCGTTCCGCTCGCCGCCAACGCCCCGAGGAACTGGCTCGCCGCGTAGGGCAGCAGATTCCTCCATTCCATGCGGCCGGCCGCGCAAAACCCGAGCGTGACCGCGGGATTGAGGTGCGCACCGGAGACGTCGCCGACGGAATAAATCATCGCGAGGACCACCAGCCCAAAACTCAGTGCGATACCCACGTGAGTGATGGCGCCGCCGCTGATCGTGTTTATCACGATCGCGCCGGTCCCGGCAAAAACGAGACTGTAGGTTCCGAAAAACTCCGCGGCCAGCTTTCTGAAATTCATGCGCGGAATACTGCTCAGCCGCTCGTCTCGGCAGCCGCGGGGCACTCCCGCGCGCACCATTTCTCGATCCTGGCCGCGATCTCATCCCGCACTTCGCGGGTTTGCGCGAGCTTTTCCTCCCAAGTTCCGGTGAACTTCGAGGGATCGCGGAACGGCCAGTGCAACCGTTTGGTCGGCCCGGGGAAAACGGGACAACCCGCGGCCTCCGATTCGTGGCAAACGGTGATGACGTAAGCGTAAACGCCGCCGGCTTTCCAAAGATCGAACACCACCTGCGACGCGTGTTGGGTGACGTCGATCCCGATTTCCTGCATCGCCGCCGCGGCCAGAGGATTCACGCCCGCGCCGGTTTCCAACCCGGCGCTCTTCGCTTCGAAAACGTTGCCGCAACGCGCATTCAAGAAACCTTCCGCCATGCGGCTGCGTGCGCTGTTGTGCACGCAGATGAAGAGGACTTTGGGTTTGCTCATAGAATCAATAGGAACGTGCGAGGAGCGTCTCTTCCTCCGGCGGGAGAAATTCGGCCAGCCGCTTTTCGGTAATCCTTACCTGCGTGCCGATGTGGACGCGAGCGTACAACGCGATCACATCTTTCGATTTCATGCGGATGCAACCGAAGCTCGCGCGGCGGCCGATGCGCTTTTCCTCGGCCGTGCCGTGGATGTAAATACAACGCTCACGAGCATTGCGGTTCTCCTCTTCCTTGCCGCGCAACCAAAGCACGCGCGAGACGATCGGGTCGCGCCCTGGCGCATTCGGCGCGATCACTTCCCCGGTGGCGATGCGGCTCTTGATCACCGCACCCGCCGGCAGGCCAGCACCGAGTTTCGCGCTGATATACATTACGCCCAGAGGAGTGCGATACGTGCCCACTCCATCGCCAAGCCCAAACTTCGAAGTGGAAATCGGGTAACGCGCGATTGTCTTGCCGCGCGCGACGAGCGCCAACTCCTGGTCGGCCACGCTGACAATGATCTCGCTGCCGCGAACCCACGTGGCGGAGAACAGCAGCGCGCAGACGGCGAGAATGACAGAATACTTTGGCACGTTCAGCGATCCTGGCCGTTGGGGAGCGACGAGTGCAGATCAGTGATGAGCGAGTCGATCTTTCGCAAATCCTTGCGGCGGCCCTTCTCGGGTTTCACCTTCCGCTTCCGCATCATGGTGGTGAGATCGCGCAATTGGTGCAAGCGCTCGCGCGGCAGCTCTTCCGGCGGCGCGCTGGCCTTGAGCGTGGTGAGAGTTTGCGCGAGTTGAATCTCGAGACGCGCGCTGTAGGAGCGGATGGTCTGGCGCAGCTCCGCGCGCAAGCGGAGCAACTCCGATTCAAGGTGGCGGGCTGGTGAGGTGGCAAGCGCGCGCTTGCGCGGAGGTGTTTTCTTTCTGTTCATATGGCAATCGAGGAGAGTTCGCGCGCCGGTTCGAACGGCTTCGCGAAGGGATTGAAATTGAGCAATTCGATGGCGCCGTCGGGCGTTTCGACGATGGCGGAGCAGGTCTCCACCCAGTCGCCGCAGTTGTAGTACGTGACCCGGCCAAATTGCCGAACGGCAGCGCTGTGAATGTGACCGCAGAGGACGGCATCAACTTCAAAGCGCTCGGCGTAATGCACGATCGCTTTCTCGAATTCGCCCACAAAACTGACCGCATCCTTGACCCGCTTCTTCGCGTAGGCGCTGAGCGACCAGTAACCGCATCCGAAGCGCCGCCGGAAGAAATTGATCGCGGGATTGAGGGAAAGAAGAAATTGGTAGCCGAGATCGCCGGCGAAGGCGAGCCAGCGCGCGTTTTGCACCACCGTATCCAACTCGTGACCGTGCATGACGAGGATGCGCCGGTGGTCGGCTGTGGTGTGGATAGCGTGCTTTTGAATGGAGATCTCGCCGTAGTGTCCGCAGAAGCGCTCCACGAAGTCGTCGTGATTCCCCGGGATGTAGATGACGCGTGTGCCTTTGCGCGCCGCGCGCAGGATTTTTTGGATGACGTCGTTGTGTTCCTGCGGCCAATAGATTCCGCGCCGCAGTTGCCAGACATCGATCAAGTCGCCCACGATGTAGAGCGTCTCGATTTCGTGTCCGCGCAGAAAATCGAGGAACGCCGCGGCGTTACTGGCGCGCGTCCCGAGATGCAAATCCGAGACCCAGGCCGCGCGCACACGACGTGGGGTGGGCGCGCGAACAACGCGGACGTTCTTGAAGCGAGGTGGTTCAGCGATCGTTTCCATACGACGAACACAAATTACCAGCCCGGCGACCGGAGAACGAAGGCAGTTTTGTAACGTTTGTGTGGCGAAACAAGATTGATCAACGCAACCCGTGAATACAGAAAAGGCCGGAGGATTCACGAGCGAGCCTTCCGGAGCCAGGGATTACTGGCCCAACAACTCCGACGATTGATGGGTATTCCAGGCTGGCAGTGCGCAGCGAACACGGCGTATCGTCCGGGCGAAGTGAATGAATTTTGAATTCGATCCCGCCAAGAGCGTGAGTAACCGGGCGAAACACGGAATTGATTTCATTGGAGCGCAAGCGCTCTGGAGTTCGGTCGTGGTCGAGCTCCCGGCGTAGCCGACTTCCGAAAGCCGATATCTCGTCATCGGGACCATCAAACGGAGGCATTGGTCGGCAGTAATCACCTATCGCGGGAAGGCGGTTCGGATTATAAGTGTTCGACGATCTACTCAACGTGAGATTGAAATCCATGAAAGAATCGGAGGCTGAGACGAACGCAAAAAATCTCGAAGCGAGATTTGACCGCGGGGCCGACGTTCTCGATTACTTCGACTTGAAGCGGCCGAAAGTGATCCGCCCGCCGAGGCTGGGAACGCTCAAGCGTGAGAGTGTGAGAAGTGTCGTGCGCGAAAACGCCGGCGGCTATTCCGTTGCCCAAGAGGTTCCAAGGAGTGGAGAAGGACGGAGCGTTTATCACCGTGAGGGCCGATGGCTTAACAAGCGGAACGATGCGGAGCGCGCTGGGAGCGTCCACGCTACGCAGAAGGAAGCTTGGGAGGAAGCGAGGAAGATGCTGCGCAACGCAGGCGGTGGCCAATTGACCGTGATGGATCGTGACGGGAAGATTGTGAGCAAGGACAAGATCGGGCCGCAAAAAGTTCCTTAATCAGGACGGGGAGCGTTCGTGAGGACGACTCAATCGGCGGCAATGAAAAGCCCGCCGGATTTCTCCAGCGGGCCTTCCCCTTAACCTAACTGAGCCGCCGGGAATTATTTGATCGGGACGAAGCCGACCTGGCTGACGACTTTTTGGCCCGCACCGCTGAGCGTGAAATCGACAAACTGTTTCGCCACGCCGCTGGGTTCACCGTTTGTGTAGTAGAACGTTGGACGCGCATACGGGTAGCTTTTGCTCTGCACGCTGGCCACGGACGGCGCGGTGCCGTCAATCGGCAATGCTTTCACGCCCGGCGCTTTGTCGTAGGCGAGGCCGACGTAGCCGATGCCGTTCGGGTTCTTGCCCACTTCCGATGCGATCTGTTCGTTGCCCGCCATCTTTTGCGAGCTGCCGGCGTAATCGCGTTTCTTCATCGCCAGCTCCTTGAAGTCGGAGTAGGTGCCGGACGAAGTGTTGCGGGTGTAGATGGAAATTTTGCCGCCGCTGCCGCCAACTGCGCTCCAGTCGGTCACTTCGCCGGTGAAGATTTGCTCGACCTGTTTCTTTGTCAGGCTCTTGATCGGATTCGCGGCATTAATGATAACCGCGATGCCGTCATAGGCGACGATCGTCGGTTTCATGTTTACACCTTTGCTCGACGCGGCCGCGGTCTCGGCCGGTTTCGCGCGCCGGCTGGCCATGCCGATTTGCGCGGTCCCATCGATGATGGCGGCGATGCCGGTGGTGGAACCTTCGGCCGCGATGTCGAAGGTGTGGCCGGGATTTTGCGCTTTGAATTGCTCCGCGAGCTGCGGCACGAGTTTCGCGCCGAGGGTATCGGAGCCTTTGATGACGAGACGGTCGGCCTGCGCATTCGTAGAGAGAAGCGCGAGGCCGGTGAGGAGTGCGAGAGATGTGAGTTTCATGTTTTTGTTTCGTTGGTTTTGGTTTGGGAATTGGTCGTTAGAATTTCCAGCTCAAGTCCGCCTGGAAGAGTTGCACCTGGCGGAGCGGATTGACGCCGATGTCGCCCACGCCGCCGGTGCCGAGACGGTCTTTGATCTGCCAGCCGTAGGCGTAGGTGAGGTTAAAGGTGACGCCGTCGCTGATCGCGTAACCGGCCTGGACGGCGAAGCCTTCCATGTTCACGCGGCTGTCGAAGATGTCGGAATCCACGAGGTTCGGGTCGAGCGCGTATTGCTCGACGTGCTGATAGAAAGCGGAGAGCTGCCAGTCGCGGCGCGCTTTGATTTTACCAAGTTGGACGCCGATCTGGTAGGCGTAACGCTCGTCATCCTGGTCGGGATGGCCGGCCGCGCGAGCGCGATCGGAGGCGTCGAGATTGACTGCGAAATCACTGAAAATTTTGACCGGTGTCTCGCCCACGTTGAAGCCGAACTCGGCTGGCATGTTGAAGACGAGCAGGCTGTTGATGCCGGTCTGGTTCGGAATCGTGGTCGTGTTGCCGACGCGGAAACTCGGGTCGCCGGAGAAGAGGAGGTTAAAGTCGTTCCCGTTGCCAGTGTAATTGTAGAGCGTCGGCGCGAGCTGGAAGTAGGTGGTCTTGGTGAAGTTAAACTTCGCGCCGACCTGCCAGCCGAGCAGGTAAGCGTCCGTGGTGGGGACACGACGCCCGCCGGCCACGGCGGCGTTGCCGATTGGATTTTCCGGATTCACGTCGTCGTAAACGAACTGCCCGAAATTGGCGAAGACGTCGATCGTCATGTTCGTCGGCTCGGATGCGGCTGCGGCGCGATACGACTTGCCGTCCTTGCTGTAAGTCTCTCTTTCCACCGTGGTGTTGCCGCCGCCGAAGGAGAGATTGAAGGTGTGTTTGTATTGCTCTGCGATGCCTTCGGGGTTGATGTCGCCATCCCAGACCATCGAGGTGGTGACGAATGGGTTCGGCATCCGGCCCACGGTCAGCTTTACATCGCGGAAGCCGCTATAGCCGAGATAAGCTTGGCCGATGTAAGCCGCGTCGCTCGTTTTTCCGAACGGTCCGGAATCGTCGCCGAAGGTGACGTTGGTGGAACGCGGGCTCGCGCTCGTTTCGAGCCGGAGGCCGAAGAAGAAATCGTTTACGAGCGTGCCGCGCAGTCCCAGACGGACGCGGTAACGGGCGCGGTTACGCTGCTGCGCGTCGTTCGGATTGGTGACTAAGGTGCCGGGCGGACCGCTGTTCCCGTTCCGCACCTCATAGCGCACGCGCGCGTCGCCGTAGATTTCCAACTCGGTGATCGGCGTGGACATCTTTAATTTCCCGGCTGGAGTGGCGGTGAAATCTTTCACCAGTTCGCCGCGGATTTCCTCGGCCTCCTGATCGGTGAGGATTTTCTTCTTCACCAGCAGATCGAGCAGCGCGCCGTTGTCCTGCGCGTGGACCAAACTTGCGCCGAGCACCAGACTGGCTGCCGCGGCGACTAAAATCATCTTTTTCACGAACATTGTTTCTCCTTGGGTTGCTATGGCCAGAGGCCGCTTGTTGTTGTCTCGGGGTGAGGCTGGCAGCGCTTTGTGACGCTGTGATGACGGCAATGTGACAATTTGGTGAACTCGCGCGGTCTGCGAGACGAGCAGACACGATTACGAATGCATGATCGTGATATTGAACCGCGCCGCCGGTCCGTCGGAGAAAACGGATGAACTCGATGAGCAGATTCGCGAGCTCTTCCGCTCGGGAGGCGAGGAGGCGATGATTCAGCATCCCGACGAGAAGAAGGATTTATCTGCGCTCGCGCAGGAGGCGGCGCAGGGATCTGATGAATTGATCGTGGCCGGCGGTGGAGATGGAACGATCAGCGCGGTCGCGGGGGAACTGGCGGACACCGGCAAACGTCTTGGCGTCCTGCCCTTGGGCACCTTGAATCACTTCGCGAAAGATCTGGGAATTCCGCTCGAATTATCCGACGCCATCGACACGATTTTGCAAGGTGTGGTCACCGATGTGGACGTGGGCGAGGTGAACGGCCGCGTCTTCATCAACAACTCCAGCCTCGGTCTCTACCCCCGCATCGTGTCCGATCGCGAAGCGCAGCAGCAACGCCTCGCGCGCGGGAAGTGGACTGCGTTTCTCTGGGCGACGGTGCGCGGTTTACGCCGTTTTCCGTTCATGAATTTGCGCCTCACGATCGACGGCGAAGCACTGACGCGGCAGACCGCGTTCCTCTTTGTGGGCAACAACGAATACGAGACCGCCGGCTTCGATCTGGGCGAGCGCCGTTGTTTAAACGCCGGCCAGTTCGGCCTCTACCTCACGCATCGCACAGGCCGCTTCGGTCTCTTCCGGCTCGCTTTCCGCGCGCTTTTCGGCCGCCTGGAGCAGGCGCAGGATTTCGAGTCCTTCTGTGTCGAGGAGGCCACGATCGAAACCGGGCGGTCTTCCGTGCT
>JBDSNB010000132.1:0-3739 GCA_039915555.1 Chthoniobacterales bacterium
AGGATGCGGCGCTTTGGCAGCAGCAGTTCCATCCAGAGCGTGTAGTAGGATTCCAATCCTTTCCTGATCCACGAACGCCCCTGCCAGAGAAAGATCGACCGCGCGCATTGATTCGTGATCGTGGAAGCGCCGCGCACCGGTTTCCTGTTCCGCTCCGCTTTTTTTATCGCGCTGTCGATTTCCTTCCAATCGAAGCCATCGTGCTGAAAGAAACGTTGATCCTCCGAAATCCAAAGATGCTTCAAAAACATCCGCGGCATCTCCGCCAGATCGATCCAGCGATAGCGCAGCGGCTGGTTCGCTCCTCGGGAAAACGTGGCACCGCCCTGCTCGATCAACATCGGGAGCGTTCGCGGTGGATCGACGAATCGCACGAGCGCCACCTGTAGCGCCGGGATCAGAAGAAAGATCGCGAGAAACACCACGATCCACTTCCAACTCCGGGCGCCCCGTCGCCGCTTCGTTTTTGAAGTTTTGCCTGCCATTTACGCCGTCCGTTCGGGTCTGCGCGCAGGAGATGCGAACTATTGCTCGATTCGTCGCAGGAGAAAGGCGGCGCCCACGAAGGTGAGCACGGTGCCCGCGCAAAGGATGAGCAAGCTGGGCGCGTAAAACATCGGGCCGGCGTGATACAAATTCACCAACCGAAAGGCGCGGCAGAAATGGGTGAGCGGAAAGAGTTCGGAAATCCAGCGGATGCCGGCCGGCAATTGCTCGAGCGGTGCGAAGGCCCCGGAAAGCACGAAGACCGGGAGGAGAAAGAAGACGGAAAATTGAATCGCCTGCGTCTGCGTGCGCGAGATGGCAGAGATCACGAGCCCCAGCCCTAACGAGCACAGCAGGAAGACCACGCAGATGAGCGCGAGCACGAGCGGTTGGTGGAACGCGACCTTGAAGTGCCAGCCCGCGAGCAGCGCAATCATCACGATCAGCCCGATCGAAATCGCGAAGTATGGAATGATTTTTCCGATCACAATCTCCCAGCGCCGCAGCGACGTCACCATCAGTTGATAGAGCGTCCCCGACTCGCGTTCGCGCGCGATCGTGCACGCCATCAGCGTGACGGTGATGAGTTGCAAAATCAGCCCGATCACGCCCGGAATGACGTAATCGATGAAACGCTCCTTCGGATTGTAGAGCATCCGTCCTTCGACCGACCACGGCTCCATCGCGGAGACGAATTGCTTGCGCACCACGACCGGGAATTTTTCGGCCAGATCGAAGACGTCATCCGGCAGGCCGTCGATCAGTTCCTGGCGCTCATCGAGTTGAAATTTACCGAGCGTTTCCTGCACGCTGCCGAGCAATTGCGGCGCGACGTTCGTGTCGCTCGCATCGAGAAATAGTTCGAGCGGAATCGGTTTGCCGTTCGACAAACTGTCGCTCCAGCCCGTCGGAATCACGAGCGTGGCCTGCACGCCTTGCCGGAGCAGATCTTTGTTCACGCCGCCGCCCGGAGGCTGCACGCGCCACTTGAACGTCTCATCGGTGAGCGCCTTTTTTACGAAGCGTTCCGTGCGCGGGGTGGGATCGGCGTTCACCAAAATAGCCGGCACCTCCGTCATCTCGCCAGCTTCAAAGGCGTGACCGAAGACAAGCGTGAAGATCGGCGGCAGTATGAGGAGCAAAATCAAGACGCGTCGATCGCGGTAGATGTGCAGAAATTCCTTGCGCGCCACACTGCCAATCGCACCGAGAGAGCCGCTTTTCATGACGCAAGCGGCTTCAAAACGCCGTGGTACCCCTGCGAATAGGCGGTGAAAACATCTTCCATATCCGGCTCCACCCACCGCTCCCCACGCCACGCAATCTCCGGGAACGGCCATTCTGCCTTCCAACGCCTAACGAGCTTCTCCGGCTCGGCCGCGTAGAGTCGCAACGCCCCACTCCGCAACGACACCCCGAGCACTTCCGGCTCGGCGCGAAAGCGCACCAGGCCTTCCATCACCGGATCGACCTCGATCTCGAGGAGCTTCGTGTTAAAGCTCGATTTAAAGGCACGCGGCGAAGCCTTCGCCAGCAACCGTCCGCGATCGATGAACCCGACATCCGTGCAGCGTTCCGCTTCATCCATGTAATGCGTCGTGATGAAAATCGTGATCCCACTGTGGCTCAGATCGTAGAGCAAATTCCACATCTGCTGGCGATGGACCGGATCCAGGCCCGACGTCGGTTCGTCCAAGAAAAGCAAGGGCGGCTCGTGCACGAGCGCGCACGCGATCGCCAGCAACTGCCGCATCCCGCCCGAGAGACTGCCCGCCGCGACGTCACGTTTCGTCGTCAGGTCCACCAATTCCAGCAAGCGCGCGATACGCTTCTCCAATTCGCCGTTCGGCACCCGGCACGCGCCGCCGAAAAAGCGCATGTTTTCTTCCACCGTCAGATCGCGATACAAACTGAAACGCTGCGCCACGTAGCCAAACTTCGAGCGCACCGCGTGCCGTTCCTTCCACACATCCAACCCCGCGATGGTCGCGCGACCGGAAGTCGGCCGCACCAGACCACAGAGCATCCGCATGGTGGTCGTCTTGCCGGCACCGTTCGCGCCGAGGAAGCCAAAGATGGAACCGCGCGCGATCTTCAGAGAGAGGCCCTGCACGGCCTGCGTATCGCCGTAGTGCTTGCTCAAATTCTCCAGTGCAATGACCGCTTCGCTCATTTTGAATACATTCGCCGCGCGCCACCCAAGTTTGCCAGCGCCGCACTATGCGAATAGATGTGACTCCCTCAAAATGGAAATGAAAACCCGCCGCCTTCTCGCCTCCGCTCCGCTCGTCCTCGCGCTGCTCTGGAACGCCAATTCCCTGCACGCGGATCCCGTGAGCGAACTGAAGAGCTTCTCCGTTTTCGACACCGTGGACCTGGCGCAGCTCGCCCAAGGCGATGCGAAAGCGGTCCGCGGCGCGCCCATGAGCACCTCGCGTTTTCTCTCGGTGCAAAGCGCCTGGGTCACAGGCGGCACGCCCGCCCAAACCGCCGCCGCCCTGCGCCGCTGGACTCCGGCGGGGCATTCCGAATTGAAAGTGCTCCTGCACAATAACGGCTCGAATTTTTCCAAACTTGCCCAGGCCCCGAACAACTCCGCCGTGCAAGCTCTCGTCAGCGCCACGACCAGCAAATCGCCGGAGTTGCAGATCAGCCGCGCGGAAGCCGCGAAACTTCCCACCGCCGCCGCGGGCAGCACAATGTCGGGTCCGGTGGCGAGCTTTTGGTCTGGTGTCTTGAGCGGACGCGCCCAGGCGTTCGCCTCCGGCGGCGTCTCGGCGCAGCCGCCCTACGATCACAGCGCGCAAGCCATTCGCCCCGGCGCGGAGATCAACGCGCTCCTCAGCGAGCAGGGAAAAATCCGCAAGCAATTCTCCGGCGTGCTGGAGGGCAAGGCCGACCAATATTGGGAGCTGGTGGACGTGGAAGGCAAAGGCGTCCTCACCCTCGGCGCCTCCTACAACCGCAGCGCGGCCGGCGGCAGCTTCCAGGCGGCCGACGTTCTCTATTACGCGAGCGGCGGTTACTACGTCGCCCTCACGCTCTATCAGATGTGGCCCGTCGAAGTGAACGGGAAGCCGTCCACCCTCGTCTGGCGCGGCGACATGATCTCCTCCGCGGAGCTGGCCGGGCTCGCCGGCGTGGAACGCCTCGGCTCCGAATCCGCCATGATCAAGGATGTTTCGCGCGCGATTCGTGTTTTTCGCCGTGACACCGGCGGGTCCCGCTAGGCAATCTCCTGCCGCTTCTCTCT
>JBDSNB010000045.1:0-5502 GCA_039915555.1 Chthoniobacterales bacterium
GCGGAATCGACCAGATAGATGATCGGCAGGTTGTTCTCGAAACCGATGCGCTGCGCGCGAATGAGCTTTTTGGCCGTGGCCGGAAAAAACGCGCCGGCTTTCACGGTCGCGTCGTTGGCGATGATTAAGCACGGCACGCCGGCCACGTCGCCGATACCGGCGATGGAACCCGCGGCGGGGATTTTCCCCCACTGCTCATACATCTTGTAGGCGGCCCACAGTCCCAGTTCGAAAAACGGCGCGTCTTTATCGAGCAATTGCGCGATCCGCTCGCGCGCAAAGAGGCGTCCGAGTTTATGTTGTCGATCCTGTCCCGCTTTGCCGCCGCCTTCCCGCAGGACGGCCTCTTCTTCGGCGAACGCAATGCAGTGAGTGCGAAGTGGATTCGAAGCGACGGAAGACGAGCGGGCCATGAGGCAAGACCGGTAAGCTGCACGAGCGGCGGAAGCAAGCGGGCGGCCATGTTGTGGTAGGGACTCTGCGCCGCGCGGTGGCGTCTCAGAGCGACGCGCTACGATTCAGAAAATAATAACCACGCCCTCCGAAAGGAACGCGGACGCTAGTAAACGTCGTCGTCGTCCGCGGAATAGGAGGTCTCGCCGCGAATGGTGCGGAGACGATTGCGACTGCCGCGTTCGGATTCGGGGCGATTAAGACGTTCGAAGGCGAGGCGCACGAGCAAGGGGATTGCAGCCAACGCACCGAGTGAGACCAACGCGATCGCGGTCGCCTGGCGCACCGGGCTCTTGATTTTATCCGCGACCAACATTCCCACACCCAGGCCGAGCGCGGTCCGGGTGAGAACGAGCAGGCCATCGAGCGGAAGCTGTTCGTTGCTTTTCGGAATGGATATCGAAAGGGACATCGCCTACCCATATACGTTTCGTTTCCGAAAAAGAAACGGGAAATCTCGCCCGCCGCGCGCTAGAGTTTGCGGAGCGTTTCTGCTTTAAATGTCGCGACCCATATATGCTTTGATCCTGGCCGGCGGAAGCGGCGAACGCTTCTGGCCAGTGAGCCGGCGCACGCGGCCGAAGCAACTTTTAAAGCTGGTCTCGGAGCGGACGTTGCTCGAGGACACGGTGCGTCGTCTCGACGGGATGGTGCCGCCGGAACGAACTTTAATCCTAACGAATGTGGAACAGGAGGCCGCGATGCGCGCGCTGCTCCCAGATTTTCCCGCGGAGAATATCGTGGCGGAGCCGGCCAAACGAGACACCGCGGCGGCGGTCGCGTTGGGCGCTGGCTGGGTGGCGGCGCGGGATCATCTCGCGATCATGGTGGTGCTGCCGGCCGATCATGTGATCAAGGACACGGCGGCGTTTCAAGCGACGCTCGCGACGGCCGCGGAGGCAGCGCAGGAAGCCGGCGCGCTGGTCACGATCGGGATCAAACCGACGTGGGCCTGCCCGGGGTTCGGTTACATCGAGCTCGGCCAGACGTGGCGCGGGGAGGTGCATCACGTCGTCCGTTTCCGGGAGAAGCCAAACGCGGAGCTGGCCGATTCGTTTGTCCGGAAAGGGAATTTCCGCTGGAATGCGGGCATGTTTGTCTGGTCGGTTTCGACGGTCCTCAGCGAGTTCAATCGTCACGCGCCGGAGCTGGCGTGCTTCATCGCGCAGTTGTCCGTGCCGAAGATGTTCGAGACGACGTTGCGGACGAAGTTCGCCGCGCTCCCGAAGATTTCTTTTGATTACGCCATCATGGAAAAAGCCGACCGCGTCCTGATGGTGGAGGCCGGCTTTGATTGGGACGACGTCGGCACCTGGCAGGCGGTGGCTTCTTATTTCACAAACGACGACGAGGGCAACGCGGCCAACGGTGACCTCACGGCGCTCGATTCGACCAACAACATCGTTTTCGATCAGGACGGCACAAAGGTGGCGTTGCTCGGCGTGCACAATTTGATCGTGGTGCGGACGGGCGACGCGCTACTCGTTTGCCATCGGCATCAGGCGGAGAAGATCAAACATCTCATCGGCAAATTGCCGGAGGAATTGCAGTGAGCGGAATTCAGATCGTGCGGCGTGTGCTCGGGGTCGATTTCGGACACGCGCGCATCGGCGTGGCGATTTCCGATGAGCTCGGCATGCTGGCGCACCCATTCGAAACCATCCCAGCCGCGCGCGTGGACGCCGCGGCAAAGCGCGTCGCGCAAATCGCGAAAGAGAAAGATGTTTCGCGCGTCATCCTCGGTCTGCCGCGTCACATGAACGGCGAGTTGGGCGAAGCGGCCGAGGAAGCGAAGGCGTTTGCGGACAAATTGCGTCCGCTTCTTTCCTGTCCCGTGATGATGTGGGACGAACGCCTCACCACCACGGCGGCAAATCGTGCGCTGCGGGATGCCGGCCTGAAGACAAAACGGACGCGCGGTTTCGTCGACCAGGTCGCGGCGCAAATGATCCTGCAAGGTTATCTCGACAGCGTCGCCGGTCCGGTCGATGGGCAGCCGACTTAAATTCGTCGTGGCCTACGATGGCGCGCCCTTCGCCGGCTGGCAGAGCCAGAAAAACGGAGCGGCGGTGCAGGATCATCTTGAGCGCGCTTTCGCGGCTGTGAGCGGGACGGCTTTGCGGGTGCACGGTGCGGGTCGCACGGACGCCGGCGTGCACGCGCTCGCGCAGGTGGCACACGCCGACCTGCCTGACCGTTCGTTAGCCGCGGCGCAATGGCCGTCGGCTTTGAATGCCTCGCTCCCGCCGGCGATCCGGGTGCTGCGCTCCAGCTATGTGCGCGCGACGTTTCACGCCCGCTTCTCGGCCCGGGGTAAGGTGTATCGCTATCGGATTTGGAACGCGCGCATCCTGCCGCCGCTCGAGGTGGGGCGCGCGTGGCTGGTGGCGGCACCACTCGATCTGGAGACGATGGCGACGGAGGCGCAGGCGTTTGTGGGGCGGCATGAGTTCGCCTCCTTCGCCGCGAACCGGGGAAAGGTGGAGCACGACACCTGGCGGACAATTGAGGATGTGCGCGTGCGGCGGAGCGCGGCTCGCCTAACGATCGAGGTGACGGGTGACGGGTTTCTCTACAAGATGGTGCGCCTGATGGTGGGCGCCCTGGTGCGGGTGGGGCGCGAGCCGGGTTTGGCGGGGGAAATCCGTGATCGTTTGCAGCATCCGGCCAGGGTCGTTTCGTCGGCGAGATTTGCAGCCCCCGCAGCGGGATTAATTCTTCTGCGAGTGCGGTACTAGTTTTGCTTTCCTAACCCGGGTGAGCGGGTGGCAAAAGACCTGCTTTCCCCACTACGATGACTCCCGTCGCCACCGTCGCGCCTACTCCCGATTCTCCGCCCCCGGTCGACGAGCCCTCTTCCGCACTGCGCCGAAGTTCGTCATGGTTGTTCAGTCAAAAGCACTTCCACGTGAAGTTGCTCTCGGGCACCGCCGCCGGTGTTCTCGTGATCATCCTGCTGGCCGGCATTTTCCTTTTCGTCACCTACCGGAATCACCAGCAGGCGACGCTCCGCACGCGAACGACCGAGATCCTGCGCCTTGCCACGGCGGTCGAGGACGACATCGCTTCCTTGGAAACAGCGCACCGGGGTTATCTCTTGACCGGGAAAACGGGTTTCCGGGAAACGTTCGACCGGAGACAAGGCGTTTTCCGGGACCGAATCGATGAGTTGACCCACGCTACTCTGGAAAGTCCCGAGCAACGGAAGCGGGTGATGAAGATGAAGGAGCTGGTCCAGAATTGGATCACTACCGTCGCTGCGCCGGCAATGAAAAACGAAACCCGCCCCACAGCGGTGCCAGCGGGTGGCCTCTCGGGAGACAAAATTTTAGACGAGGCTCGCGAGGTTCTGAGTGGTCTGGAGAGCGACGAACAGACCTTGCAGAATCTACGGATGCGCGATCAAGAGTGGGCCGCGCAGTCGACGCAAATTCTCGACATCGTGCCAAAATTGCAGCGCTCCGTGGTGGAGATGGAGAAGGAAAAACGCGGCTACCTCCTTAGCGGCGAAGCCTCATATCTTGAAGCATTCCGACGCGCCAGCGCCTCGTTCGCGAATTACCGCGGCTATCTTTCGATTCTCGTCGCGCACAATCCCGCACAGGCCGCGCTTCTGCGTGATATTCGTGGCGGCTTGGAGGGATGGCTCAGCCTGGCCGGGCCGGAGATGGAGGCAAAACGCGCCGGACGCGCCCCGGCTGCCGGATCGAGCGACCTCGATGCGGACGCGAAAATAATGGACGAAATCAACAGCCGGATCGGAGTTTTCCAACAAACGGAGAACGACCTTTACGAGCGGCGGGCCATCTCCGCCAAACGCCAGCGCATTCTTAAAACCACCGCCCTCGGCATCCTCTGCTTTCTCGCGGTCGGACTGCTCGTGGTCTCGAATAGCTACAGTTGCGTCCTCGTCCGCCGCCAGCTCGGCAAGCTCGATGGCGTCGAAAGCCGCATCAAATCGATCATGCACAACATCCTCGATGGCATGATCACGGTGGACGAAAAAGGCGTCATCTGTTCCATGAATCCCGCCGCCGAAAAGATGTTCGGCTGCACCAATAACGAAATGATCGGCCACAAATTCACCAAGTTGGTGCCGAAATGTTTCGACCTCGATCCCGACCCGACGGCCGTGCCCTGCGAGTGGGATGACCTCGCCCGCCGCACCGGCAGCACCGCCCTCGCTTTGGGCAAAACCCGTCGTCACAACACCTTTCCGATCGAAATTTCGCTCAGCGAAATTACCGTCGATGGGACCCTCCTTTACGTCGCCATGGTGCGCGACGTGACCGAGCGGAGACGCTTCGAAACGGAGATCGCCGCGGAAAAAGAAAGCCTCGCGGTCACCCTCCGTTCCATCGGCGACGGCGTCATCACGACTGACGTGCAGGGCCGGATCATGATGATCAATAACGCGGGCGAAACGCTCACGGGTTGGGATTCGCCCGAAGCCATTGGCCAGCCGCTCAAGACCGTCTTTAACGTCACGATCGACCTCGCGGCCCAGGCCCGCGCGCAGAAGAGCGGCTATCGGAACGAGGCCCATTCCATCCTGCTCAACCTGCCCGAGCACGCCACCCTCATTTCGAAAAATGGTGATGAACACGTCGTCGAACAAGTCGCCTCACCCATTCGCGATAACAAAAACGAAGTTGTCGGCGTCGTGCTGGTCTTCCGCGATATCACCGAACGCCAGCGCAATGAAGCCGAGCGCCGGAAAGCGGACACGCTCGAACAATTGGGCCTCCTCGCCGGTGGAATTGCGCACGATTTCAACAACCTCCTCACCGCCATCATCGGCAATATCTCGCTCGCCGCCCTCCTCCTTCCGCCTAACGACGAGATGGTGACGCGCTTGAACGATGCCCAGAACGCCTCGCTCCGGGCGCGCGATCTCGCGCAGCAGCTCCTCACCTTCGCCCGCGGCGGCGCCCCGATTAAGAAAACCTCCTCCATCGGCCGGCTCATCCAGGATACGGTCAGCTTCTCGCTCCGCGGCACGCATAGCCGCAGCGAGTTCACGATGGGCGATGATCTCTGGCCCGCGGA
>JBDSNB010000122.1:0-6967 GCA_039915555.1 Chthoniobacterales bacterium
CTTTCTCAACCGCGGCGAAGAGGCGGGCGTTCCCGTTCGGATCGGCTCCGCCCATTTTCGACGCGACCATGATTTCCTTCACGAGCTTTCCGGTGGCCTGGCCTTTTTTGAGACCGGCGACTTCCCGCTTTGCATGCAACCATTGGCGACCCATTGCAGCGGGTTTAGCACGGGGGAGCGCCGGTGCCAAGCGCGGCGGGCACGCCTGCCCTGTTCGCGGAAGAGGAAGAGCGTGGCGGTGAAGACGACGCCGATGCCGAAGGGGAGGGCCGTGCTCTCCACGAAGTAGGTGTAGGCAATGAGCGCAAGGCCGATGTTTCCAGGCGTGCATACGTTTGCCATATGCCAGCGCCACGAAGCCGACCGAGCTGAAAAGGAGGCTGGCGAGGAGTTGAGAGCCGCTGAAGCTGGCCATGCCGCTGGAAGAGCTAAAGACGCGCCAACTGCTCGCGGAAAACATTGACCGAGCGCGGGCGACGGTGAGACGATTCGCTGCGTTTCATCCCGCAGCGGACTTCCCTGCGAGAAACCCAACTCATTCTCATGGCCTCCTCTCTTTTTCGAACCAAAAGCCCGGACCTCTTGATTCGTGAATCGGAGGCGCCGGATCGCCTGATGAAGCGATCGCTCTCGGCGCTCGATCTAACCGCGCTCGGTATCGGCGCGATCATCGGCACGGGAATCTTCGCGCTCACGGGCACGGCCGCGGCGGGTGAGCAGGGCGCGGTTTTGACCTCGAAGTGGGGGACGCCGGTGATGAGCTTTATTCAATCGTGGATGAGCGGTGGCGTGGTGGAGTTGGGGCGGCCCGGCGCGGGGCCGGCAGTGGTGTTCTCGTTTATTGTGGCGGCGATCGCGTGCGGGTTTGCGGCGCTGTGTTACGCGGAGCTGGCGGCGATGATCCCGGTTTCTGGGTCGGCTTACACGTATTCTTACGCGACGCTGGGGGAGATCGTGGCGTGGATTATCGGGTGGGATTTAATCCTCGAATATGCGGTCGGGAACATGGCGGTGGCGGTGGGTTGGTCGGGATATTTTGTGAAGCTCTGCCACAGTTTGTTCGGGCTCGAATTCCCGCTTTGGCTGGTGACGGATGCGAAGACCGCGGTAAATCTGGTGGCGACAGGCGGTGATGCGTTAATGGGTTATTCGTCGACGACGTTGCCGATCATCGCGGGCCATCCGTTTGCGCTGAATATCCCGGCCTTCCTCATCGTGGTGGCGGTGACAGTTCTGCTCATCTACGGAATTCGGGAAAGCGCGCGGGTGAATACCGTGGTCGTGATCATCAAACTGGCGGTGGTGGTGTTCTTCATCGCGTTTGGCGCCTTTCTGGTGAATCCGCCGAACTGGATTCCATTTTTGCCCAATGGTTTTTCCGGCGTCATGAGCGGGGCGGCGATCGTGTTTTTTGCGTTTATTGGGTTCGACGCCGTGTCGACAACGGCAGAGGAAACAAACAATCCGCAACGCGACCTTCCTATTGGAATGATCGCGAGTCTCGCGATCTGCACGTTGCTCTACGTGCTCATGTCGGGCGTGCTGACCGGGATCAAGAATTACACGGTGTATCTGGGCGACTCCGCGGCGGTCGCGACGGCGTTTGCCGGCAGGCCTTGGGCGGTGGCACTGGTCAGCGCGGGAGCGCTTGCGGGCATGACGTCCGTATTACTCGTGTTTCAACTCGGCCAGCCGCGCATTTTCATGGCGATGGCGCGGGATGGTTTGCTCCCGAAATATTTTTCACGGCTGCACCCGCGCTACCGTACGCCTTACATCACGACGATCTGGACGGGACTGGTGGTGGGCGGAGTGGCGTTGTTTACAGATATTGGTTCGCTGGCGGATTTGACGAATATCGGCACGCTCTTCGCGTTCAGCCTGGTTTGCATCGGTGTGATCGTTCTGCGGCGGACCGATCCGAACCGGCGCCGGCCGTTTCGCGTCCCGCTGGTGCCACTGGTGCCAATCCTAGGCGTGCTGATGTGCGTCGCTCTGATGTTGAGTCTGCCGATTCTGACCTGGATTCGGTTCTTTATCTGGCTCGCACTCGGGATCGTGATCTACCTCGTTTACGGGAAGAGTCACAGTCGATTGCAGCACGGCATCGATACCGGCGATACCGAGGAGCCTCCTCCCGCCGGACCGAATTAGGGTCAGTCCTTCTCCGATTTGTCGTAGAAGAAAATGTTGATCATCAGCGTGATGCCGGCGGCGGCGGCGCCGAGGAAGAGCAGGATGGCGAGGCCCGGGTAACCCCAGATTTGGAAGGTGGTTTCGACGCGCATCATCATCGCGGCCCCGACGATCAAGGCGGCGATGATGAGGCCGACGGTGATTCGATTCGCGACTTTCTGGAAGCCGACGATGAGGGTTTTCTCGTCGATCGCATCGACGGAGACTTTGAGTTCGTTGTTCGCGACAGCGTCGAGGATTTTGTTGATCCGTGCGGGCAGTCGCTGGAGAAGATCCTTTAATTCGAGGACACCGCTGAAGAGATTCCCAGGCGAGAGGCTCTTCATGAGACGCTGTTGCATGATCTGAGCGGCGTTGCGGCGAATGGATGCGTTCGGGTCGAAGTCGGGCGAGAGGGCGTGGCCGACCTGATCGAGATTCAGCAGCGTCTTGCCGAGCATGGTGAGCTCGGAGGGGACGCGGATGTAATTCTCGCCGGAGGCTTGAGTGACTTCGAGGACGAGCCGGCCGACCTGCATTTGCTGCACGGTGGCACCTTGCTGGCGGACGACGATCTCGCTGATCCGGCGGCGGAATTGGGTTTCGTCGAACTCCTCTTTTTTCTCGCCGACTTTGATCGCGATGTCGCACGCGTCGTCGCCGCGCGCTTCGGCGATGGCGAGCAGGAGTTGCAAAAGCTGCTCCTGCAGCCCGGGCATGATGCGGCCGACCATGCCGAGGTCGATCAGGGCGACGCGGTAGTCGTCGGTGAGGAAAACGTTGCCGGGGTGGGGATCGGCGTGGAAGAAGCCGTGCACGAGAATTTGCTCGAGGTAGGCGCGGAAGAGGTCTTCCGCGAGCGCTTCGCCATCGAATTCCATCCGGCCGAGCGGGCTGAGGTCGGTGATTTTTCTGCCGTGCACATACTCCATCGTGAGGACGCGGGAGGTGCTGTAGTCGGCGACGGGCTTCGGTACGACGATGCGTTCGAAGTTTTCGAGCTGCGCGCCCAGCGTACTGAGGTTGTTCGCTTCCTGCCGGTAATCCAACTCCAGGAGCAGGCTCTTGCGGAATTGATCGAGCATCTCACCGAACTCGTAGCGTTTTCCAAATTCCGTATGCGAATCGAGGAACTCGGCGATCTCTTCGAGCGCGTCGAGGTCTTCGATCATCTTTTCGCGAATTCCGGGCCGCTGCACTTTGACCGCGACCTGCTGGCCGTTGCGCAGCCGCGCCTTGTGGACCTGGCCGAGCGAGGCAGCGGCCATCGGGGTCGATTCGAATTCCGAGAACGCCTTCGAAAGGCGCACGCCGAGTTCAGAGGCGACGATTTTTTCCACTTCGTCGAAACCGAACGGCTCGACCTTGTCCTGTAAGCGGGTGAGCGCTTCGATGTAGGCTTTTGGCATCAGCTCCACGCGGGTGGAGAGAAGCTGGCCAAGCTTGACGAAGGTCGGCCCGAGCTTTTCGAGGTCGTCAGCGAGCTCGTCGGCCTTCGCTTTCTCGGCGGGCGTGGCGCGTTGTTCGGCTTCCAGCGTTTCGTCGAGGCCGCTTTCCTTTACCAGATCGGAGCGGCCGTATTTCACGAGGAGCCATGCGATCTGGCGGTAGCGATTGAGGTGCTGTGGTTTTAGAGAGATGCCCATAAAATAAAAAAGATGCCGGCGGCGCGCTGTCGCGTTGCCGGCATCTTTTAAAACGGAACTCGGAGGCTGCTTGGCCGCCGCGGGTTACGCGTTGGCCATTGCGGCGGTCGCCTTGTCGTCCACGTCGAGCCACTCGAAGAGGGTCGTTGTTTTCGGATCGAGATTGTGCACGGCCACCTGCTCGACGAACCAATCGCGCTTCTCGGGATTCTCGTATGGATTGGCAGCGGTCATTTGGTCGCTCCATGCCTTCACTTCCTCGGGCGTTTTCTTTTCGCCGTGCGTGTCGAGCCACTTCGCCATCGCTTCGTCGCTCGCGCCCTTCTCCACTTCGGCCTTGAAGTCGTCGCCCGTCACGCCTTTCCAACCGAAGAGCATGTTATCGAGCGGACAATCGAAATGGTATTCGCCGATGTTGCCCCAGAGGAGCGCGCGGCATTTGTCGTAGGTGCGGCCGAGGATCACGTATCCTCCGACGCGCGTCTTCGGGCTCCGCGGCGCTTCCTGCGTTAAATCTTTTCCAGTTTGATCATTGGTCATGCGCCACCTTACGCGAGGTGCGCAGATTCACCAAACCGGCGCGTGGAAAATTCAAAAATAGAAACGCCCGTTTGCGCGCGAAATCCGTATTCAAGGGTATGAGTCAAAACAAGGAAACGATCTCCACCCTGAACAGCTTGATTGAAACGTTGAAGGATGGACAAGAGGGCTTTCGTCAGGCGTCGGAAGCGGTGAAAGACACGCAGTTAAAATCGCTCTTCAGTGAGCTCTCGCTGCAGCGTTCGAAATTTGCCGGCGAGCTGCAGAGTCACGTGATTCAACTCGGCGAACCAGAACCGGAAGATTCCAGCAGCACGGCAGGTGCGCTGCACCGGGCCTGGATCAATATGAAGTCGGCCATCACGAGTCAGGACGATCACGCCATCCTCGCAGAGTGCGAGCGCGGCGAAGATTCGGCCGTCGCGGAATACAAAGAGGCGATGGAAGACGAACTGCCGGCGGACGCGCGGAGCATGGTTTCGCGGCAGGCTGCCGACGTGAAAGCGGCGCACGATAAGATCAAGGCGCTGCGTGACGCGCGGAAATCGAGCTAGGGCAAAGAGCCGAGTTCCAAACGTAATTTGCAGGCGGATCGCGCGTGGCGCGATCCGCCTGTTCGTTTTTGGGGATTCGAACGCCGGCAAAGGCACGCTCCAGCGACACGCCCCCGAGTACGTCATCCCGAGCCGCGCAGACGGCCGAGGGATCTCTCCGACGCATTGAGTCCACGCTCGTAATCGGCGACGCGCGATCTCGGTCACTGTGGAACTGGGAGGCCGATCTGTCGGTCGCGCGCGTGGGACTCAGTGTATTTCCATCGGGACGGGGAGATCCCTCGGCCGTCTGCGCGGCTCGGGATGACAGGCGGAGAACGCGCTTCATATTTCCGGCATGGTCAATATCTCCATCAACTACGACGGCGATCTCCGTTGCACGGCCACGCACGAACCTTCCAAATGCGAATTGTCGACCGACGCGCCGGTCGATAACAACGGGAAGGGCGAATCGTTTTCGCCGACTGATTTGATCGCGACCGCGCTCGGCGCTTGCATGTCCACCATCCTCGCCATGACGGCGGAGAAGAACGGTCTCGACGTGAAAGGGATGAGCGTGAAGGTGAGCAAGGAGATGTCGAAGGACGCGCCGCGGCGGATCGTGGCCCTGCCGAGCGAAGTGCGCATTCCGCTACCCGCGACCACGCCGCAGCGCGAGCTGCTGGAGCAGGCCGCGCTGAATTGCCCGGTGCACAAGAGTCTCCCGTTGGAACTCGAGCGCCCGACCCAGTTCTTCTGGGAAGGTTAGGGCGCGTCATGCACACCGCGATCTTGGGCGAGACGCGCGGTAGGGACAGCGCGCTGCGCTGTCCGAGAGACGTGGTCCGTCGGTGAACGCACGGACGATCCCAGCGCAGGCCGCGCGCCTTGGTCGCCGCAGCGCGGCGACCCTACCGGGCAGAGCGCCGCCGAGGAGACACACTTCGTGAACGCTGAGCAGCCGAAGCGACCGCAAGTAGTCGCCGCTTGTCGGACAACGTCCCGCTGGTCCTATTCCTACTGCCCCAGGACCCAGGCGAAGATCAGCGGCGCGCAAATCGTGGCATCGCTTTCGACTACGAATTTCGGCGTGGAGGCCGCGAGTTTGCCCCAGGTGATTTTCTCGTTCGGGACCGCGCCAGAGTAGCTGCCGAAACTGGTCGTTGAGTCGCTGATCTGGCAGAAGTAACCCCATAGCGGCACCGCGGTCCGTTCGAGATCCTGGTGCAACATCGGGACGACGCAGATGGGGAAATCGCCGGCAATGCCGCCACCGATTTGGAAAAAGCCGATGGAGCCTTCCCGGTTGCGCAGCTTCTTCGCGTTTTTCGTGTAGTAGTCCGCGAGCCAGGTCATGTATTCGATGCCCGTGCGCACGGTGTGCACGTTCTTCACCTCGCCGCGGATGACCGCCGCCGCATACATGTTGCCGAGTGTGGCATCCTCCCAGCCCGGGACGACCATCGGCAGGTTCTTTTCGCAGGCCGCCAGCAGCCAGGAATGTTTCGGGTCGATCTGATAGCTCTTCTTCAGCTTCCCGTTGCGCAGAATTTTATACATGAACTCGTGCGGGAAGTAATGCTCACCCGCGCGGTCGGCCGCGACCCACTCGGCGAGCACCACCGTCTCGATCCGCCGCATCGCTTCCATCTCTGGGATGCATGTATCGGTCACGCGATTCATGTGCCGCGAGAGAAGTTTCTGCTCGTCCGCTGGCGTCAGCTCGCGGTAGTGCGGCACGCGCTCGTAGTGATCGTGCGCGACGAGATTAAAAACATCTTCTTCGAGATTCGCGCCGGTGCAGACGATCAGGTGGACTTTATCGCGACGAATCATCTCCGCGAGCGAGATGCCGAGCTCGGCGGTCGACATGGCGCCCGCGAGTGTCACCAGCATTTTGCCTCCGGCGGCGAGGTGGGTCTCATATCCCTTCGCGGCATCGAGCAACGCGGCGGCGTTAAAGTGACGATAATTTCGCGCGATGAATTTCGAGACGGGACCTTTTTTTGACGCGAGTGCGGCGTTGATCTCTTCCGGGCTTTTGGAGTGTCGTTTGGCTTTCATTGCTTGGGG
>JBDSNB010000077.1:0-12097 GCA_039915555.1 Chthoniobacterales bacterium
GCGTGATCCTGGTTGTTATATTTGTGCATCCCGTTGCGACCCACGAGATGCAGGTTCGGGAAACGCGCCGCCAGCTCTTCGCGCACAGTCGCGACGTGCTTCGAATAGAAATCATCGTAAACCGGATACGCCTTTTTTTGGCGCACCACCGTGCCGTCCATGACATCGCCTTCTTTCGAGAGGCCGATCTGCATCAGTTCCTTTTTCGCCAGCTCGATCAGTTGCTCGTCGGTCGAATCCCAAAGACCGTCGCCTTCAAAGCAGAAATACTCGAGGCCGTAGCAAGCCTTGTCCGGGTCAGGCACCATCTCGGGCGACCAACTGCGGAAGTTTTGGATGCGGCCTACCTGCACGCTCGGGTCGTGGATGTAAATCCAGTTGTCCTCAAACGCGTCGCGATTTTTCAGGATCAACATCACGGTTAGGAAATCGCGATACTTCAGGCTGTTCGCGGCTTCCTTGGCCCGCTCGGAAACGGCGGGCTGGAGTCCATTCACCAACTCGCGCATCGGCGCGGAGGAAATGACGTGCTCCGACTGGAGCGTGTGATCGTGACCGTTCAAATCGCGGACGCGCAGACTCCAGGTGGATGTTTCGCCTTCGTAAGCGCAGCCGACCACCTTCGCGCCCATCAGGATATTTCCGCCGAGCGCTTTCGTTTTTTCCGCCGCAGCTTCCCACATCATGCCGGGACCCTTCCGCGGGTACTTAAAGGAATTGATCAGCGTCTTGATGACCTTGCTCTTGTCCTTCGGCTGCTTCTGCGGCAGGAGCGCGTTTTTGATCGCGCTGCCGAGCGAGAGGCCTTTGATCCGTTGCGCGGCCCAATCGGCCGAGATTTCCCTGCAGGGCATGCCCCACACCTTCTCGGTGTAGCTCTTGAAGAAGGTATTAAAAAGCCGCTTGCCGAACTGATTGCTCACCCAATCCTCAAAATTCGTCGGGTTCGCCACCGGGAAAAGGCGCGCCTTCATCCACGAAAGAACGCAGAGCGTCGATTTGAAAACGCCCAGCTTCACCAGCGCCTCCACCGCTTTGAGCGGATAAGCGAAAAACTTCCCGCCGTAGAAAATGCGCGAAGAACGCGGCCGCTCGAGCATGTCGTGCGGTAGGATTTCTTCCCAAAACTCGTTCACCTCTTTCGACTTCGAGAAGAAGCGATGCCCGCCGATATCGAAATGAAAACCTTTGTAAGTCGCGGTGCGCGAAATGCCGCCAACATAGACTGGGTCGGCTTCCAGGACAGTGACGTCCACCTTGTTCTTGGCGAGAAGATAAGCCGCGGTTAATCCCGCCGGCCCTGCTCCGATGATTGCTACATTAGTTTTCATGTAAATTCTTAAGCTACCCATCCTCCGCGCGTGAAATTCCAGACCCACCACCCTTGCAGGCTGAGTCCGGCCGCGATGAGAAGCGCGGTCGCCGCCATGCCAAAGGCACGCCCCGGGACCGGCACGGGGCGAAACTCGCCTATAAAGTGCAACAGCGCCAGCACGATTAGCGCATGCGCACAAAACTGATAACGCATCATGCTTTCCATCTGGACGGATGCGACTCCGCTGACCGAGACATAAAATGTGATCGCGGCCACGAAATAGATCCCGATCCGCTTGGGCCAGGCAGTATTACGACGCAAAGCCGGAATTAGTTCCACAATCCCGACCGCCACCAGACCCAGCGCCCCCAAGGTCATCGTCAGCTGGCTCCACTGCCGCGGATCGTGTAGCGACGGAATCAACCACCGATAGCTGCGCGGTTTGAAGACGGCGAGGTAATCGGGGAAAACCTCCCACCCCGCCTGTTGCGTAAGCATGTAGAGATCCCAGCGTCCCCAGCGCACCAGGCAAAACGCAAAAAACGCCGCCGCGCCGAACATGGACACCACCATGAGCACGAACGGCCCCGCGTAGAGTTTCCCCCACGCGCGCACCTCACGCAGTCCGCTCCAGCCGTTCTCAAAAACCCGCCGCACCAGCGGATAGGCCGCGCAAGGAATCCCCACGATCCGGGTCGCCGACATCACGATGCCGTGCAACGCGGCCAGGACTTTCGCCGTCTTGCCCTCCGCCGTGCTCCAGTACATGAACCCCAATAACGCCATTAGAAAAAGCGACTCCGAATAGGCAGCCACGAGAAAAAACGCCGTCGGATGCGCCGCGATCGCCGCCGCGCCGAGGATCTGCATTGGCGCGGAAACCTTCCAGCGCTGGCAAAAAAGAAAGAAGTAAGTCCAAAACCCCCACGCCGCCGCCTGCGCCGTCACCAGCAACGCGCCATACGTACTCAAGCCTGCGGAACGATGCAGCGCGCCCGCAATCATCGGATACGCCGGGAAAAACGCGACGTTCGAGACCTCCATCATCTTGCGCGCGATCGGCGGGAGGATCGTCTCGTAGCCTTGGTCCACGATGCTCGCGAACCAATAGCTATCGTGTTGCACGAGCGAGAGGTAGCGACTGGCCAGCGTGCCTTGGGGGGCCAGCAAAACCACCGCGATGAAAATCTGCGCCAACGTCACCGCCAAGCCGGCGAAAACCGCACGCGCGGCGTGTGGGGAGCGCTTCATGGACGGGCCAGTTTCCATCTTGGGGCAACTTTGACGCGCACTCTCGAGCTGTATTCGGACTATCGCGCGCGGAACCGAAAACTAATGTCCTCCCGTCACGGTATATCCCTCCCGCCGCAAATCCTCCGCCAGATCCATCTCCATCTGCAAGGCCGCCTCATACGGCATCGGATTTAAATGCTCATAAAGTTCCGGCAACAGCCGCACGCCATACTTCTCCACCGCCCACGCCGCCTTGTAGCTGTGTTTGTGATTCTCAAAGCGATGCTCCGGCGGCAGTCCGCTCATCCCGACATACACGCACGGCTTCGCCGGATCGCGTTTCGGATTCGCGCGCAAAACGGAGGGATGCCCTGCCGCCTTCACGTCCAGCAGGATCACGTAAACGTTATGGTGGAACGCCGCGGCCAAGCGATCATTATCGCGAAGCGCGCCGCGCGCGCCAACCCGCCGCTCGCTAGGGCAACGCGTCGCGACCGCCGGATTGGCCTGCGCAAGCGAGCCATCGGGAACGCGAAGCCGGCCTAACGAGCGCCTGCTGTTTCCACCTGCTCGAGGAAAAGACGGGCGCGTTCGGCGCGCGGATTCTGCCGGCCGAGGGCGCGGAATTCCTCGGCCGCTTCGTCCAGCAACCCCGCGCGCGCGGCCACGATTCCGCGCAGCAAATTTGATTCGCCCACCGCTGCGCGCGCGCGGTCCCACTCCTGCCGTTCGCTTTCGTTTAGAATTCGAAAACGCGCTTTCGCTTCCGAAGTGTTTGGTGCCTTCGCGACCACCGCTTCCCCGCGCAGCGCCGCGACCCGCCATTCGTAAAGCACACCAGCTTCCAGTGCTTGGGCCGGGGACCACTCGAGCGCTGAGGCCGGCACTTCGACTTTAGCGACGGACGGCCGTTGAGCCACGTTCGAGATCTCGATTCGATACGCGGTCGCGCCTTCCACCGGGGTCCAACGAAACTGCGGTCGGCCTGCGGGCAACGCCGTGGTCGTCGCACTGCGCAGTCGAAAGGTATTCGGGCGCGCGGAGCGCCGCCGCGCGAACGTCTCGTCATTCTCGAGCAGCGCCGCGATCTCGGGAGCGATCGTTAGGCGACCAGTCCGTAACGTGTTCCGGATGGTCGCACACAGTTCTTCCGGCAGTTCGGCGGAGAAAGCCTGCGGAGTCTCGGAACCAATGACCCACTCACGATCATGATCCCGCAAGGATGCCGGACGCGCGGTCTCGTTTCGAATCGTGGTCGTCCACCAGAAAGTGCCCACCGCGAGCGAAATTCCCGCCGCCGCGAGCAGCATCCAACGCGGAAACGAAGCCTCCTCCACAACGCAGAACTCAGGCCGCGGAAGCCACGGCGCCGGTGAGTTGGATATAGACCTCCTCGTAGCGCTCCGCGGCCCTGGCCCACGAAAAATCCTGCGTCATGGCGCGTCTCACCAACGTGCGCCAGGTTGCCTGGTCCTCGTAGATTTCCCGCGCGCGTTTGATTCCGTCCCAGAACGCCTCCGCCGAAGCATCGTAATAAAGAAACCCGAATCCGCTCGCCGTGCTCGGATCATGATCCACGATGATCTCCTGGATGCCGCCCGTGGCGCGGGCCACCGGCAGCGCGCCATACTTCAAACTGTACATCGCGCTCAACCCGCTCGGTTCGATTTGCGAAGGGATCAGAGTGATCTCCGCGCCCGCTTCGATCAGATGCGCAAGTCCTTCATCATACGTCTGGCGATACGCGAACTTGGTCGGATATTTTCGCGCCGCGACCGCAAGCGCGGTTTCGTAAGCCGGATCGCCTTCGCCAAGAATAATCAACCGCACATCGTCACTCAGAAGCCGATCGAGCACCGGCATGAGAAGATCGAATCCCTTCTCCGGCACCAACCGCGTCACCATGCCAAAAACCGGACCGGCCGGCGCAGGAGCCAGCGTCAGGGCATCCAGAAGCAGATCGCGACAGACTCGCTTGCCCTCCAGCCGGTCCGGCTCGTAAACGGCCGGCAACAGCGAATCGTTCGCCGGATTCCAGCGCTCATAGTCGGCCCCGCTCAGGATGCCGGTTAAGCGCGACGCGTTTTCGCGCAGGACCACTTCCAGTCCGCACCCGCCTTCCGCGGTGAGCATCTCGCGGCGATACCGCTCGCTTACCGTCGTCACCCGATCGGCAAACGTGATCCCGCTTTTCAAAAAATTCATGCGCCCGAAAAATTCCACACCGCGCGGCGCGAAGTAACGGTCCGGCAGATTCGTTAGGCCGAAATCCAGCCCCCAAAAACTTCCCTGCTCCGCGAGATGATGAATAGTCAGCACGGTGCGAAACGGCATCCGCGTTTCGCGCACCCACACCGGCACCATCGCCGCCGCCCAATCGTGCAGATGCAAAACCTGCGGGGACGGCGTGAGTCGGCGCGCCAACTCCAGCGCCGCTTTGCAGAAAAAAATGGAGCGCGCCGCGTTATCCTCATACGCGACTCCGTGTTCGCCATAGAGGCCCGCGCGATCAAAAAACTCATCGCAGCGGACGAAGAAGAGCTGCACGCCACCGGCGGTGCGGCTGCTGAGAAACTCCGCGAGATAAACCTTCGCGCCGACCCGCACATCGACGGTCACGCCAGTCTCGGTGTGCTGCACGAGCATGTTCTCGCGGATCTCCCGGTAGTAGGGGAGCACGATTCCCACCTCGTGTCCGCGCGCCCGCAATTCTCGCGGAAGCGCTGCGATCACGTCGACCAAAGCAGTGGCGCGAGCGAGCGGCGGCCCTTCCGGGCTGATCATTAGAATTCTCATCGGAAACGGAGGCTGAACGTCGAACGCCGGACCCGCCTGCGCAAGGCTACGACGGGTTCAGTTTCGGCACGTTCGGCGTTCTACAATCTGACATTTCAGTAAGAATGCATCCACGCGGTCAGACGGCCGCGAATATTGAGAGTGGTCGGCAGCACCCGCCCCGTTCAGGGGAATTCACCCCGGCACCCATCCAGCCCTATGAAAAAGACCCTTCGCGAAACCCGTCTCTCCTCGTCGAAACACCTTTCTGGTGATGTCCGTTTGCGGAAGGCGCTCGCCCTCTCCCTTATTTTCGGGGCCGCGTTCATTTTGCTGGCTCGCGCAGCGAACCCTCCCCAAGCCACGATCGGCCCGAACGACACCACCCCGGTCGCATTCGTGGGAACGGCTCCGGGCGGCGCGTCCTCCGGCGAGGAAACCTGCGTCGATGGCGTGAACTGCGACGTCTTCAAGATCACGGCAACCGGCACCGCCGCGGATTGGTCGGCGACTTTGATTAAACTTAGTTTCAACTGGACGCTGCCGGCGAACGACTACGATTTCTACATTCATAAAGACAGCGTGACCGGGCCGATCGTCGGCACCGGACGCAACGATGGCGCTCCCGCCACGGACGATAATGCTGCGATCGATCCGCAGGCCACCGGCGTGGGCGATTACTTTGTCCACATCGTTTACTTTTCCGTGGTGGGCGTGGATCAATATCAAGGCACCGCCGCAGTCATCCCGCGGGCCACCGGGACTCGCAGTGCCACTTACACGACTGGCGGCATCGCATTTAGTCCGAACGTGGCCTTGAAAGCACCGGTCGCGGGGCGCGATGGCGAGCCGAGCATTCGCACTGATTATAAAGGCAACTCGTATGCCGGCGGAATTCGCGGCGTCCCGGCGGGCGTCGATCTTTGGTATGTGAACCTCGATCCGACGAGCACGATGTTCGATCCGCTCCTGCGTTTTCCGGCCTATCGCGGCCAACCCGATGGCACAACCGAGCAAACGCCCGCCGACGTCGGCGGCGATGGCGGCGGCGATATCGATCTCGCGGTCGGCTTTCCCCCTTTAGCGGGCGAAACCGAACCCGCGGTGCCGTTTCTCGCATACAGCAGTCTCACTCTTGCCAACATCTCCACCGGAAACACGACTGATCGCGGTGTTTCCTTTAACCTAAATCCGCTCGGCAATCTCACCGGTGGCCCTCCCGGCGACGATCGCCAATGGCATGAGTTCCTCGGCGCGAACTCGGTTTACATCCTTTACCGGACCGTCGCGCCGGCGATCGCGCAGGTGCAGCGTTCTAATAACGGCGGTTTCCTCTACGGGCCGACCGCTGCGGTCGGTCTTATCGGCCAGGTCGGTTGCCTCGATGTCCATCAGGCCACCGGCACGGTTTACGCCGCGGGTAATAACGGTGTCATCGCCGTTGGCACGCCTTCCATCCCGGGACAGGCTCCGCTGACCGCCGATTACATCATCCGCACTGCCGCGACCGATCCGGCGGGCGTGGCGCACATCTTCTTCGTCGCCAAAGTCGCCGACGACGGAACGCCGAACGGCACGCTCTACGCGCTCTACTCCAACGATCGGGACATCTTCTTGAAACACTCGACGGACAAAGGCGGCACTTGGAGCGCACCGGTCCGGGTCAATCCGCCCAGCGGTCCGCTCGCGACTAATGTGAACGTGTTCCCGTGGATGGAAACCGGCCCGACGCCCGGCTCCGTCGCGATCGTTTGGTTCGGCACCACCAACAGCCTGAACAATGACGACGCGCAGTGGAAAGTTTATTTCGCGCAAAGCTTTAACGCCAACGGCACCACGCCCGCTTTCCAGATCGCGGAAGTCACCGAACCCGCCCATTTCATTCACGGCTCGAACATTTCCGAAGGTGGCCTCGATCCGACCGGCGGCGCGAATCGCAACCTGATCGATTACTTCCAGGTTTCGTTCGATCCACTCGGCGCCGCGGTCATCGCCTACACCGATGATCACAACGATTTCGACGGTCACACTTATCTCGCGCGCCAGATCAGCGGTCCCTCCATCCGCGGCGGCAATCTGCCGGCCGTCGTGCCAGGCGCGAACCTCGCACCACCACCGCCCACGCCGCGCGTGCCCGCCAGCGATGTCAGCCCACCTGCGCAGGCCGGGCCGAATGGCGAACAGGTCACCGATTATCTCCTCGACGTTCAAACCGCTCTCGCGGTCCGCGTGCCTACCGCCGATCCGCTCGATATCAGCTCGGTCAAGTACGAGACGCTCGGCAGCGCACCCGCTCAATCAATCAAGGCGACCATCGCGGTGACCGATCTGAGCGCCATTCCTCCGAGCTCATTCTGGCGCGCCAGCTTCGCGGCCAACGCACCGAATTCCGTCCTGAGTCCCACTGGCACTTATAGCTTCGGTCTGGTCGACGACGCCGACCAATTCTACGTGGAAGCAAAGACGGACGCCGCCGGGGCACAGACCTTTGTCTATGGCACCGCGGTGCGGAATCCGGATGGCACCATCACCTACACGCAGGTGGGACCGGCCGATAGCGGGCTCTTCGATTCCGCCAACAACAAGATCTCCATCCAGGTCAGCCTAACGAAGCTAAACGCCGTCCTCTCCGCCAACAGTCATCCGTTGCTCGCCACCGGTTCCATCGTGGCCGGCTTGCGCGGGCGTTCCGCCACTACTGACCCAGGTTCGGGCACGCAAACGCGCCGCGATCTCACCCGCGGCGGCACGCAATTTATCATCGGCGGTTCGTCCATCGTCCCGCTCAGCGCCGTCTCGCGAAAAATTCACGGCCCCGCCGGTGTTTTCGATATCAACCTTCCGCTCGCGGGCGCGCCTGGTGTGGAATGCCGCACCAGCCAGTCCGGCGGCCAGTATCAGGTCGTGATCACGTTCGCCAATCCAGTCGTCGTCACCAACGGCTCAAGCCTCGACGCGCCGAATGGCGGCTTCATCAGCGGCATCACTGTGAACGGCAATGTCGTGACGGTAGACCTCTCCGGCGTGAACAACGCGCAGATCATCACAATTAACCTGAACGTCACCGACGGAACCAACAGCGGCCCGATCGCGATCCCGATGGGCGTTCTCATCGGCGACACTAGCGGGAACGGCAGCGTCAACTCCACGGATGTCGGAGAAACCAAGGCCAACTCAGGGCAAACCGCCAACGCCGGCAACTTCCGCACTGACGTCACCGTCAATGGCACGATTAACAGTTCCGATGTCAGCATCGTTAAGACGAACTCGGGCACCAATCTGCCTGGTCCGGTCGCGGCAGAAAGAAAAGCTCGTTAGGGCAACGCGCGTTTGAAATCCGCAGCTGAAGGGCGTTTCCGCGAAACGCCATGGCGTCTACCCAGACGCCCTACAACGCGTATTCCGCTTTCACCCAAGCGAGCGCGTCCTCACGCGTCGCAAATTCACCCTCTAATTGCCGCGTCTCCACCGCCTCAAGAATCTCCCCAAACTTGGGTCCCGGCCTCAGCCCGAGCGCAATCAGGTCCTCGCCTCGCACGAACGGCGGCGGAATGATCGGCTCCTTCGAAAACTCCTCCCGCTTCGCGAGCAGGAATTCATAGTTATCCAGCATCCCGTGACTGCTCGCGCAATCCACGCGATGCAGCTCCAGCTCCTCCGCAAAAGTCGGCCGCGCCATGAAGCGCTTCAGTTTCGCCAGCCGCATCTTCGGCACATCTTTAAAGACCATATGCTGCCGCACCGCTTCCACCGTGGCCTCGAGCTCGGCGCGCGAAAAACGGAGCCGCTCCATCAACGCCTCCGTCATCTCTGCGCCCACACGATCGTGACCGTTGAAACGGATGCGCCCCGTTTCGTCCACCGTCGAAGTCGGCGGCTTGCCGATATCGTGAAATAGAACGCTCAAGACCAGCGGCAACGAAACCTCCGCCGGCAAAAGCTCGAGCATGATGCGCGTATGCTTGAACACATCGCCTTCCGGATGGAACTGCGGCGGCTGTTCGCAACCCTTCATCGCTTCCAGCTCCGGCAACACCACCGCCATCAAGCCGCTCCCATCGAGCAAATCCCATCCGCGTACCCGCTGGGGCGAAAGAAAAATTCGCACCAACTCTTCGCGGATGCGTTCCGCACTGACCTCTCCGATCGAGTTCGCATGCGCGACCAGGGCGGCCCATGTCGCCTCTTCGATTTCAAACTCGAGCGTGGTCGCAAACCGTACCGCCCGCAGCATCCGCAGCCGATCTTCTGCGAAGCGTTGTGCGGGATCGCCGATCGCGCGGAGGACACGCGCCGCGAGGTCCGCCCGGCCGCCCACAAAATCGATCACGGCCTCTGTCTCGGGATCGAGGAACATCCCATTGATCGTGAAATCGCGACGCGACGCATCCTCTTCCGGCGTGGAGAACGTGATCGCCTGCGGCCGCCGACCGTCCACATAGATGCCGTCCGATCGAAACGTCGCCACCTCAAACTGCATCCCGTTTTCCAGCACCACGATGACACCGAAATGCGCGCCCACCGCGTAAGTCCGGGCGAAGAGTTTCTGCACGTCTTCGGGGCGGGCGCTGGTCGCGATATCGAAATCCTTCGGCGACACGCCCCGGAGAGAATCCCGCACGCAACCGCCGGCGAAATACGCAAGGTGGCCCGCCGTGCGAAGCCGCTGCGCCACGGTTCGCGCCGTCTCCGCCAGGGTCGAAGATGCTGAGCCGGTAAGATTCATTCAGATGCATCTTCGCGGCGGCCGTGTCGGCTGTCGAGAAGGTCGCGGGCATGTCCCCGCGCCGAAATTATTGCGACGACTCACCCGTGATAGATCAGAACTCCAACGCCATCCTCGCTGGCAAGGCGGCAGCGGCCTCGGTTTGATCGAGATTTATAATATTCGATAGCGTATCTGCTTCGCGCTTCGGCGCCGGCTCGGCTATCGTCGGCCTTCTCATGCGATTCAAACTCTCGCTCGATTGGCTCCTCGTTTTCGTCCCGATCGCGATCGTCCTCCGCTTCTGGCCGGACGGCGCGAATCAAACTGCGCTCTTCGTTTGCGCGGCCATCGGCATCATCCCGGTCGCCGGCTGGATCGGGCGCGCCACCGAAGCTTTGGCGGCACGCGTCGGCGCCGGCATTGGCGGATTATTGAACGCCACTTTCGGCAACGCCGCGGAGTTGATCATCGCCAGCATCGCGCTCTCCAAGGGACTCACCGGCGTGGTGAAAGCTTCGATCACCGGTTCCATCATCGGCAACATTCTGCTCGTGCTCGGGCTCTCGATTCTCCTCGGCGGCACGAAGTACAAAGAGCAACGCTTTAATCGCACCGCCGCCCGCACTTCCACCATTTCGCTTTCCCTGGCCGCGATCGCGCTCATCATCCCGACCGTTTTCCATCTCGCTTCCAGCGCCAGCCCCGATGGCTGGACGCCCGCGCTCGAACAACAACTCTCGCTCGCGATCGCGATCGTTCTTTTCGTGACGTATTTTTGCGTCCTCTGGTTTTCGCTCAAGACGCACAAGCAATACTTCCAGGGCACCGAGCAGCACTCGTCAAAGAAGGACGACGCTCACGGCTGGTCGCGCGCCAAGGCGATCACCGTCCTCATCATTTCGACCGCGTTCGTCGCGCTCCTTTCGGAATTTCTCGTCGGCACAATTGAAAGCGTGCGCGCGTCCGTCGGCGTCACGGAAGTTTTTGTCGGCGTCATCGTAGTCGCGATCGTGGGCAACGCCGCCGAGCATTCCACCGCCATCATCATGGCGTTGAAGAACAAAATGGATCTGAGCGTCGGGATCGCAGTCGGCTCCAGTTTGCAGATCGCACTCTTCGTCGCGCCGGTCCTCGTCTTCCTTTCCTATGCGTTCGGCCGCCCGATGGACCTCGAGTTTTCGCTGCCGGAAATCTTCGCCGTCGTGGCGTCGATCTACATCCTCTTTCAAATCAGCGGCGACGGAGAGACGAACTGGATCGAAGGCGTGCAGTTGCTCTCCGTTTATCTGATTCTCGGAGTGCTCTTCTTCTATCTTCCCGAAGCGCACCACGTCACGCGTTGACCGCGCGCGCTCCCGCATCGCGCGCGGCAATTCGTTTCGCCACCGCGACCCCGGAATTCAACGCGCCTTCCATATAGCCGACAAATTTGTAGCACGCGTGCTCGCCCGCAAAATGCAGTCGACCAATTCCCGCATGCAAGATCGGCCCGACCGTCGTCACCTGTTTGGGCGCGGGAAACGAATAACCGCCGCCGGTCCACAATTCGCCCGGCCAATCCATGAAACGCCCGCGCAAGAAATTCTCGCGAAACATCGGGTAGATCTTCGTTAGGGCATCCACGTAGGCCGCATCCTTCTCCCGCGCCCAACGTTGTCGTGCGCGTTCCGCCGGCGGTCCACCCGAAAAGCTGTTCAACACCGCACCGTCCGCACCGCTCCCTTGATTATCCGTCCCGTCCCAGGTCATGCAGACCATCCCATCGGTGATCGCATCCGGTGAGAGTCCGATCTTCGCCCAGAAGCGACTCTTCACTCGCGCGAGATACTTCACATTAATGCCCATCTGCGGACGCAAAACGCGCGGGAGTGCCGGCGAAAATCGGATGTTGTGCCACGTGCTCGGCGGGATCGCGAGCACGACATCATCCGCTTCGAGCAACCGATCGGCCGCGTCGCGCACCGTCACTTTATCATCCGTGAGTCGAACCTCCCGCACCGGAGTTCCGAGCCGCAAGCGCCCGGCGTCGATGGTGGCCGCGAGTTTGCGCGCCAGTTGCGCATTCC
>JBDSNB010000123.1:0-4466 GCA_039915555.1 Chthoniobacterales bacterium
GCTGCCGAGATCGAGCACCGTCTCGCCCGCGCGCAGATACTTGCTGGGATCGCCGCAGCCGTAATCGCGCTCGATCACCTCCTGCGGAATAATTTTGAGATACTCTGTGTTGTAATCGACCGGGCAGCAAAGTTTCGCCTCGGCGGCTTTCGCGCCTGCGGCGTAGCGCTCTCGGACGGCGGTTTCGGTGTTCAATGTGCTCATAGTTTGGATTTTCTTTCTGCGTTAGAACATGAGTTGGAGACGCACGATGACTTCGTCGAATTGGTTCTTCGCGAGGGTCGGCCGCGTCTCGCGGAAGTCGGACCAGGTGTGGATGTAATTGGCCAAAAGCTTGATGTCGTCGCCTTTGATGTAGTAGTTCACGCCGCCGGTGATCGAATGGATGTCGTCGTTGGCGAACTGGCCGGGATCGAAGCTTTCATACTTCGTCACGAGCTGGAGCTTTTTCGGGATAAGGAAATAGCTGCCCTGCAAATAATAGCCGTCCGCGCGGAAGGCGGTGAAGAGGGGGGCGCCGCCGTTCGCGTTCCGCGGTTTGAAACGCTCGTTCAGGTATTCGCCCACGAAATCGAAGGGACCGAAGCGGAGCGAGAGATCCAGGCCATAGGCGTCGCGTTGGCCGGCGGTGGGAAGGTTAAAGCTGGAAAGGGAGCCGTCGCTGTTGACGCGCAGAGGACCGGAAACCGAGTTGCCCGAATCGTCGCGACTCGTGAAACCGTTCGCGCCGAACTTTACGCCTGCTTCCTGATTCAGAATCTTCGATTGCATGGCGAGCACTTCGATCCGGCCGGCATACATGAATTCGTTGTTATCGTTCGTGGTGATGTTGCGGCCGGTGCCGTTGAAAACGCCGAGCGAGTACGCGAGCAAGTCTTTCTGTTCCGGCCAGAGCGTGGCGAGCGGTTTACCCCAAAGCATGACGCCGATCTGGCGCTCCGGCGTAAGCGCGCTCGTCACGAGACTGCGCTCCGTGGTGAAGAGCTTCGTGTCGGAAGTCAGCTGCTCGAGACCAAAGGGCGCTTTGTATTGGCCGACTTTCACGTTGAGCTCGGGAAGGCGGTGCCAGTTTACGAAAACGTCCGTCGCGCCGAATGAAGTCCGCGATGAATTAGAGGCCAGCGTGCGGCCCGTCGCATCCCGCACCGTGAGCGTGGTGTCGTTCTGGCTGAAGTCGCCTTCCAGTTTGAAATCGAATTGCTCCGCGTAATCGCCGCTCACGTTGATGCGCGCGCGGCGAATGCGGAAACGATCCTTGATCTCGCCGCTGCCGGTTTGGAAACGACCTTCGAACGCCGAGACGTCGCCCGCCTCGAACTGCGTCTGCGCGAAACCGCCGAGCGTGAGTTTGAGCTCCGAGGCAGCGGCGACGGCGAAGATCGGCTGCTGTTCTTCCTTCGGCGGCGGCGGCGCTTCCACCACCGCTTTGCCTTCCACCACCGGCGGCGCGGCCACGATCGCGGCCGACTTCCTGGCCGACTTCAAACTACGAACTTCTTTCTCCAAGTCTGCGTTCCGCTCTTGCAATAACTGCACCGCTCGCTCCAGCCGCTCAAGGCGCTCGGCGTCGGAGGACGGCTGCGCGACGAGCAGCGGGCTCGCGCTGAAAAGCACGGCCAGGCTCAAAGTTATAGGTAAAAAGCGATTCATACGGTCATGGAAAACGAGAGGGACGACACTCTTCTGCGCAAAAGAAAAGCGACCGCGGGCGAATTCTCGTCGCTGGCAGCGAAGAGAATTTAGAGGGCCGCGCAGGGCGGCGGCATTTGTCCGTGGAGCCGGATGAAGCGCGTGCTCGCGTGGACGAAGAGCGCGAGCTCGGAAGAAATCTCGGCGACGGTGCGAAGAAGAAAAGTGGCCAGGGCCGCGAGGCGAGTACTGGCGCGAGCGGCCAGGCGCACGTCGGCCCACGAGTCGATGTCGTGTTTCACCGCGAGCATGAAGACGCGCGCTTCGCCAGCGCGGGCGCGGAGTTGGGCGCAATCGGTGTTCCGTTTCCAACGGATGCCGCGCAGCAACGTGCGCGCCGCGGCGCGGAAGGCGATGAGATAACATCCGCCGCGATGATCGGGCCCGAGGACGAGCGAGTGCTGACCGAGATGGTCGAACGCGTTTGCGATGTCGCTGGTGGAAAGCTCGGGGCAATCACGACCGACCGCGACGATTTCCTGATAACCGAGAGCAGCAAGCGTCTCGACCGCATTCTCAAAACGCTCGGCAAAATTGCGACCACTTTGCGCGTGGACAAATCGCTCACTCCGTCCGCGCGCGGTGCGGGAGCGAAAGACATGCACGTCCACGCCGGCCACGGGAGCGCGATCGAAATCCGGCTGAAGGAGAAGTGGGAGCGCGGCCAGCGGCAATCGGCGGCGGGCGAGATCGAGACGCGCGTCGTCAGCGAAAATGAGCAACGCGCGTCGGGACATCGAGGTGGGAAACATGGCGGAGGGTGTTATTCCCAAAAATTCGCACTCATCATGCGCTTACTATCTCCGACGCTGATAAGAGTTCGGATGCCGCAAAGCAAGAGTTTTCCCCACCCTCCCGGATTCGCGAACCTTCGGATCGGATCGCAAGCTTGCACTCCCGCTCCCCGGGGCTAGCCTCGCTGACATTATTCCATGAACACTCCCGTCGAAAGTTCACGTCCGTCCCGCGCCCGCATGTCCGCCGAAGCCATCATCGGTCTCGGCATTACGATCGCCACGCTCGGTGTGCTTTTTCTTCTCCTGGGTTGGGCGCAATGGATGCGGCAGGTGCATGACGCCGCGATGATCCTTCTCGGCATCGGCGGCGTAATGTTTGTGCTCGGCGCGATCGGCGCTCTGGCGGGCCGATCCCGGAAGAGTCTTTAGCCGACACGGACGCCAAGTTCAGACGACGCGGTGCAATTTTTCCGGACGGCTCCGGGCAATCGCGCGGACCAGAGCGGCGGGATCGACCGGCTTGGTCAGATGTCCGTTAAAACCGGAGGCGAGAGCGCGCTCCCGATCTTGCAAACTCGCGTAGGCGGTGAGCGCGATCACCGGAACCGAAGGGCAGGGGAGGCCGCGCAGCTTTTCGATGAACGCGTAGCCATCCTCGCCGGGCATCGCGATATCGCTAATGATCACGTCCGGTGCGAGGCTCGCCATGAGCCCGAGCGCATCATTGACCGAACTTGCGACCGTGACCGACGCGCCGCACTTCGCGAGCGTGAGCGCGACCAAATCCCGCACGCTCGCTTCGTCATCGAGAATCATGACGTGAAAACCGCGCAAGCTGTTCCCCGGGAAATTATCTTCCTCCAGCGAAGAGGAATGCGGCGGCGGCGCCGCGCTTCGCGCGAGTGCGACGATCGGGAGCAGCACGGTGAAAAGGCTCCCGCGCCCTTCGCCCTCGCTTTGCACCTCGATCTGGCCGCCGTGCATGACCACGAGTTGGTGGGCAATCGTTAGGCCGAGCCCGAGGCCGCCGTGATGCCGGGTCGAGCTGCTGTCGCCTTGCCGGAAGCGCTCGAAAATGTGAGGCAGCAGATCGGCCGCGATCCCTTTCCCGGTGTCGGCGACTTCGATCGCCGCGCAACCGCGTTCGCGCGCGACGCGCAAGTGCACCGATCCGCCGCGGCGGGTGAACTTCACGGCGTTGGTGAGGAGATTCAGGATCACCTGTTGCAGGCGCATTGCGTCTCCGTTGACGAGCAAATCTTCCCCTTCGATCGAGGACGAGAGCGAGAGGCCCTGGAGTTCCGCCGAAGGCTGGACCGCTTCGATCGCGTCGCGGACGAGATCGGCCACGTTCAGCACCACGCGTTTGAGCGAGAGCTTCTGGTTTACGATGCGCGTGATGTCGAGCACGTCCTCGATCAAACGCGCCTGCGCCTCCGTGTTGCGCATGATGGAGTTGATCGCCTCGGTGCGCTCTTCTTCGTTGAGGAGATTCTCTTGCATTAAACGCGTCCATCCGAAGACCGCGTTCAGCGGCGTGCGCAGTTCGTGCGAGACCATGCCGAGGAATTCATCCTTGCGGCGGCTCTCCTGTTTCATGTGGTCGTTCGAATCGCGGAGCGCTTCCTGGGCGAGCTTCTGTTCGTGGATATCGGTGCAAGTGCCGAACCAATTCACAATCTCGCCCGCCGCATTTCGATGCGGTGAGGCGCGGCCGACGAACCACCGATAAGCGCCATCGGAAGCGCGCTTTAATCGAAACTCGATGTCGTAAGGATTGCCGCTGCGGAGGGCTTCGGCCCAGGCCGCGTTTGCGCTCGCGAGATCGTCCGGATGGAACAAGCGGTTCCATCCTTCTTCATCGGAATTCTCCGGCGTGAGGCCGGTGAACTCGTACCAGTTTTGATTGTAGTACTCGTGCGTGCCGTCGGGCCGCGTCACCCAGACGATTTGTGGAATGTTATCCGCCAAAAGCCGCAGCACTTCCAACTCGCGCGGGAAGCGTTCGGTCTTCTGGGTGATTGGTATCATGGCGCCTCC
>JBDSNB010000014.1:0-13047 GCA_039915555.1 Chthoniobacterales bacterium
AAATCTCCGGGTCACAGCGTGTTTACCGCTCTCCGAAGCTTATCGCAGTTAGCCACGTCCTTCATCGCCTATTGGCACCAAGGCATCCATTATGTGCTCTTTGTAGCTTGATCAATCTGTTCCGGTCTTTCGACCAGAGATCTTTATGATAACTGAAACTCTCACGGAATGAGGATCTTAACCCCCAGCCGTATATTTCAGACTCAGCTCTTAAAAGTTGTTTTTACTACCCTGTATGTAGATGTCAAAGAACCAGCCGTTCCGCACACTTTCAGCCACAAAAAAACCCAACTTTGTCTTCCGACGTGAGACACGTTTCCGTAAATCAGTCGGGACAAAATTGAGTTCCAATTTGCAGTCCCAAAATGTGCAAGAACACAACTCCGCGCAGCTTTCGCTGTGGGAGTCCCGCTTCTGGCGGGGTCAGCAAAATAGCCGTCTCGTCTAGTCCGTCAACGCGCGAAACGCATTTTTCTGAAAATATTTTCGCTTCGGTCGAATTTCACCTCCGCGAGACCCATTTCATCCTCGCCAAAGCCAGCTGTTGCCCGGCGCAAACGCCTCTATCTCAAGATGGTCCTCGAGAAAGACGGAAGGAAGATCCGCTCACCCCTAGTAGTGGGTCTGTCTGCGAATTTGCATGGCGCCTGCGGCCGCGCCGGTTAGTTTGCGCGCGTGAATCGTCCCGATGGCCGCGCCCCCGATCAAATCCGCCCCGTCACTTTCGAACTCGGCATCGCGCCACACGCCAGCGGCTCCGTCCTCATCGCGATGGGCCAGACGCGCGTCCTCTGCGCAGTCATGATCGAGGAGGGCGTGCCGCGCTGGATGAAAGAGCAGAGCGTCCCCGGCGGCTGGCTGACGGCCGAGTACTCGATGCTGCCGTATTCGACTCGCCCGCGCAAAGCGCGCGACATCGCGAAGGGAAGGCTCGATGGCCGCAGCAGCGAGATACAACGTCTGATCGGCCGTTCATTGCGCGCGGCGATCGATCTGAAAAAAATCGGCCCGCGCACGATTTGGGTCGATTGTGACGTTTTGCAGGCCGACGGCGGAACCCGCACCGCCGCCATCACGGGCGCGAGTCTGGCGCTCGCGCTCGCCTGCCGCTCGCTGGTGGAGAATAAAAAACTCGCCGCCTCTCCGATTCGCAGCCTGGTGGCCGCAGTCAGCGCCGGTGTGCTCGACGATGCGGCGCTCCTCGATTTGAACTACGAGGAAGACAAAGCCGTCACGGTCGATTTCAATTTCGTAGCCACCGAGGAAGGCGAATTTGTGGAGCTGCAAGGCTCCGGCGAAGAAGCCACCTTTTCACAGGCAGAACTGGCGGCCATGCTCGATCTGGGGCGAACAGGGATCTCCGCCTTGATTGCAGCGCAGCGCGGCGTGCTGGCGAATTTGCCCGTGCAAGCCGCCTAGTTCGTGCTAGGGAAACGCCCGACCCTCAGGTCGCGCCGACACACACCATGAAGAAAGCGTTGATTACCGGCATCACCGGACAGGATGGAAGTTATCTCGCGGAGTTGCTCCTCGAGAAAGGGTACGAAGTGCACGGCATCATTCGCCGCGCCAGCACCTTCAACACTTCCCGCATCGATCATCTTTACGCCGACCCGCACATCAACGGCGTCCGCCTCTTCCTCCATTACGGCGATCTGAGCGACTCGGTAAATCTGGTCAAGCTCCTCTACAATCTGAAGCCTGACGAGGTCTATCACCTCGCCGCGCAAAGCCACGTGCGCGTCAGTTTCGATATTCCGGAATACACTTCCGACGTCACCGGCGTCGGCACGATTCGCATCCTGGAAGCGATGCGCGAGACCGGGATCAAGCCCCGTTTTTACCAGGCATCGAGCAGCGAGATGTTTGGCAAAGTGCAGGTCGTCCCGCAGACCGAGACGACGCCCTTCTGGCCCCGTAGCCCGTATGGCGTGGCCAAGGTTTTCGCCTATTGGGCCACGGTGAACTATCGCGAAAGCTACGGGCTGCACGCGAGCAACGGCATCCTTTTCAACCACGAAAGCCCGCGCCGCGGTGAGACCTTTGTCACGCGCAAGATCACGCGCGCCGTGGCCGCGATAAAGCTCGGTCTGCAAAAAGAATTATTTCTCGGCAATCTCGACGCGAAACGCGACTGGGGTTATGCGCCCGATTACGTCGAGGGCATGTGGCGGATTCTCCAGCACGACGGGGACGGCGACGATTTCGTCCTCGCCACGAACGAGACCCACACGGTGCACGAGTTTTGCGAAGTGGCCTTCGCCCGTGCCGATCTCGACTGGAAGGAATTCGTCAAGCACGACGCGCGTTACGAGCGGCCCGCGGAGGTCGAACTGCTCATCGGCGATCCCGCCAAGGCCAAGAAAATGCTCGATTGGGAGCCGACCGTGCGTTTCGCCGAGCTCGTCCAGATCATGGTGGATGCCGATCTGGCCGCACTCTCCGCTCCCGCCGCGCAGGGCCAGCTGGGAAAGTTGCCGTAATCTTCCTGCGGCGAAAATCCGCGCCAGCCTAACGAACGCCTGCATCCGCCGCGGAGTCGGCCGTGGCCGCCATCTGCGAGGTCGGCCCCAGCGTTGGTACCATCGCCGAAAGCGGCTGGTTGACAATGCTTACGCGCGCCTTGTAGCCGACCACGTCGTAGAGTTGCACCACGTCGCGCGACCGCATCCGCACACAGCCGTAACTCGCCGGCCGTCCGATGTTCCGCTCTTCTGGAGTGCCGTGGATATAGATGTTGCGATGAAAGGCGTTCGCGTTTTGCCGCTCCCGACCGCGTAGCCAGAGTATGCGTGTGACGATTGGATCGCGCCCCGGCGCGTCCGGCGCGAGAATCTCGCCCGTCCGGCGACGACTCTTGAAGACGGCACCGAGCGGCGCACCCCCGCCCACTTTTTCCGCCACCTCCATTTCTCCCAGCGGTGTGCCCCGGCTTCCGGGCACGTCGCTCAGCGCGAACTTCGAGGTCGACACCGGGAAGGTCGCCATGAGTTCGCCCTCGTCGAGAACGGCCAGCCGCTGCTCCGGGACGCTGATCACGACATGGTGCCGCGTATCCGGGCTTACGCAGGAAGTAGCGAGCACCAGCGCGGCGAACGCCAGCGTGCCGCGCAAAGCTTGCTCGAAACGGATCTTCATCACCGGTCAAACTTGAAAAATCCTTCCGCGGTCTCCGTCGTCGCCTGCGCCAATTCCTCCAGCGGAATCCCGCGCGCCTCCGCGATGCATGCCGCCACCAGTCGCGTGTGTGCTGGTTCACAGCGTTTCCCACGATGCGGCACCGGCGCGAGATACGGGCAATCGGTTTCCACCATAAACTTCCCCAGCGGCAACTGCGCCGCCACCCCGCGCGCCTCCGCGCCGTTCTTGAAAGTCACGATCCCGGTAAACGACACCAGATGATCCAGCGCGAGCACTTCCTCCGCCCGCTCCAGCGTCCCGCCGAAGCAATGGAAAACGCCGCGCAGCTTTCCGGCATACGGCTGCATCATGGCCAGCGTGTCTTCCCAGGCAGCGCGTTGATGAATCGCCACGTTCAGGCCCAGTTCCACTGCGAGATCGAGTTGCTGCTCAAAGAGACTCGCCTGGCGCGCCTTGTAAGCGCCGTCGTGAATGCCCGCCTCCATTTCCTGCTCTGTCGCGGTTTGCAGCACGCGCCCGAGCACCTGCACGCCTTTCTCCTTTGCCACCTCCGCGCTTGGGAGGCGGAAATAATCCAGACCCGTCTCACCGATCGCCACCACCCGCGGGCTCCACGCCAACTCGCGCAACGGCGACATCACATCCTCGGTTCCATCATCCTCGGAGGTCGGATGCACACCGATCACCGCATAAATATTCGGATGCGCCTCGGCCAATGCCACCGCCCGGCGGCTGCTCTCGATCGAGGTCCCGATTGTGATCAATCGCGAGACGCCCGCATCCGTGGCCCGTTGCAACACCTCGGCGAAGTCCGGTTGGAAATCCGGGTAATCCAGATGCGCATGCGTCTCGATCAACATCGAAGGAAGGTAGCGCAAGGCGTCAGCTTGCCAGCGTTTTTTCGGTGGCCGCCCGTGGACCGCACGACGCTGTCGGCATCAATATCGGAGCTGGTCTGGACCTGCTCGTTCGGAATATGCAGGCCATCATCAGCAATCCCGATGGGGTGGACCGCCTCCTCTCCGGCGGAATCTTCTCAAATGTGGGCGGAAACCCCCGAGTATTGCTGGTCGATTTCAATTCTCTGAATGTCCGCTCGGAAAAGGGAGGAGAAATTCAAGACACGTATCCGGCGCCCGGGAAACTAATATTGAAAAAAGGAGACAACCACGATGCCAGCCAAGAAAAAGAAAGCAGCCAGCCGCGGCAGCGGAAAACGGGAATTGATCACGCCGCACGAGGGCGACAGCCGCTACGTCCGGCGCGACGCGGACGGCAAGTTTACCGAGAGCGACGACGTCGGCCGCTCCCTCAAGCAGGATCGCTCGAAAAAAGCGAAGACCACGGTCAAGTCGGGCCACGGCGACAAGGGCGACCAAAAGCGGCGCTAAGGTCTCGCCAGTTCACTACCTGGCGTCACACCACGCCGCGCTTGGGCGTCACCATTCGATCACCGAACTGGCCCAGGTCAGCCCGCCGCCGAAGACGACCATCAGGATGTAGTCGCCTTTCTTCAATCGCCCGCTGCGGTTCGCCTCGTCGAGCGCGATCGCGACCGCGGCCGCCGAGGTGTTGCCGTAGCGGTCGAGATTGATGAAGAATTTAGCGAGCGGCAGCTTCATCCGGTCCGCGATGGCTTCGATGATGCGGATGTTTGCCTGGTGCGGGATGACGCAATCGATGTCAGTCATTTCCAGGCCAGCTTTGGCGAGCGCTTTTTTGGAAGCGTCGAGCATGGAGGTGACGGCTTGTTTGTAAACGTCCTTCCCCGACATGTGGATGGTTTGCAGATTTTGGTGCGCGTTCTCGGCCGTGATGGGCGTGCGGCAGCCGCCGCCGGGCATGTAAAGGATGTCGGCGTATTGGCCGTTGCTGCCGATGTGCGTGCTGATAACGCCGTGTGTGCTTTCGCTGCGGTGGCGCAGGATCGCCGCGCCCGCGCCGTCGCCAAAGAGGACGCAGGTGTTGCGATCGCTCCAATTCGTGATCGAGCTGAGCTTTTCCGCGCCGATCACGAGCACCGTGTCGTAGGTGTGCGAGGTGATGAATTGCTGCCCGATCTCGATCGCGAATAAAAAGCCCGCGCAGGCCGCGGAAACGTCGAGACAGGCGGCGTTCGTCGCCCCGATTTTCGACTGCACGAAACACGCGGTGGCAGGGAACATCATGTCGGGCGAGGCGGTCGCGAGCAGGATGAGATCGATCTCCTCCGGCTTTACGCCGGCCTGCTTCATCGCCTCCAGCGCGGCGCGCGCGGCCATATCGCTGGTGTGTTCGTCCTTGGCCGCGATGCGGCGTTCCTTGATGCCGGTGCGGCTCGTGATCCACTCGTCGTTTGTGTCGACGGTGGTGGAGAGTTCGGCATTCGTCAGCACCCGCTCCGGCAGGTAGCTGCCGGTGCCCACGATGGAAACGGTGCGGCCCGGTCTAGCGGACCGCGGGCGCGAGCGGGGCGGCTGTTTCATTGTAACGACGAACCTCCTCGACGATATGCGGATTCACCTCGTGTTCAATGGATTCAGCCGCAACTCGCAGGGCGTTTTTGATCGCGAGCGGGGTGCTGGCACCGTGCCCGATGATGCAGATGCCATTGACGCCGAGCAAAGGCGAGCCGCCGTACTCTTCGTAGTTCACTTTTTTCTTGATCGCGCGGAAGGCGTTTTGCGCGAGGTAAGCGCCGGCGATGCGTTTGGCGTTCTTGGTCAGCTCGTGTTTGAGCCAGTTAAAAATGGCGTCGCCGACCGATTCGCAGGTTTTGAGAATGACGTTCCCGACGAAGCCGTCGCAGACCACCACTTCAACCGGATGGGCGAAGAGATCGTGGCCTTCGATGTTGCCCCGGAAGTTGAGCGAACTTTGTTTCAGCCGCTTGAAAACTTCTTTCGTGAATTCGCTACCTTTCACATCTTCCTGGCCGATCGACATGAGACCGATGGACGGATTTTTGTAGCCGAGCACGTGGCGCGAATAGACGGAGCCCATGATGCCGTATTGCAAAAGGTGCATCGGTTTGGGATCGACGTTCGCGCCGGCGTCGATCAGGACGAAAAGATTGCTCTCGGTGGGAATGATGGACGCGATGCCAGGCCGTTCCACACCGGGCAAAGTGCGGAGCTTTATCGTCGTGGCCGCGACGGCTGCTCCGGTGTGACCTGCGCTCACGACCGCGTCCGCGTCGCCTTGTTTAATCAGATCGACCGCGCGGCTGATGGAAGAATCTTTTTTCCGGCGGACGGATTCGACCGCTTTATCCGACATCTCCACCACTTGCGTGCTGTGCAGGATCTCGATTCGCCGATCGTTGCAGCCGTGCTTCTTCAACTCGCCTTCGATCTGCGGTGTATCGCCCACGAGAAAAAGTTTCTCGATGCGCGGGTATTCATGCAGCGCCATCGCGGCTCCTGCCACGAGATTGGGCGGGCCGAAATCGCCGCCCATGGCATCGAGTGCGATTTTCATTGGGTGCGCGAGTTTGCGGAGTTGCCCCGCTGATTGCAAACGAAAGTAAACGGGCCGCTCTGCCCTACTTATTCGTATCTCGCGCGAAAATGCGGGCCGCAGGCCGGCGGAAAAAATTAACCAGCGTCGACGGTCAAAACCTGGCGACCTTTGTAATAGCCGCAGGAGGGGCAGGCGGTATGCGACGCGACGGTGCTGCCGCACTGCGTGCATTTATTGAGCTGAGGAGCCACCCAGCGGTGCGAGGCTTTACGCGTGCGCAGACGCATCTTTGAGGTTTTGCGTTTTGGAACTCCCATACGAGCGGGATAGGAAAGCAGGAAATTGGGAAATCGCAAACGCAGGCTTTCCGGTCCGCTCAAGGGGGGAGGTTCGTGCGCCGGAGCAAATCGCCGTAGCGCGGATCGGAGCGAAGACTGTCGAACAAAGGGCTGCGGAGCGCGACTGCGCCCCAAGGAGACCGCTCCGCCAGGACCTTCTCGAACCATTTAAAAGTCTCGTCTTTCTCTCCCATGCCCGCGCGGACAATGGCGAAGTAGATCGGCGAGACATCGTTCCTCTGCGCCACCTCATCCAACTGCGTCATTATCTCTTCGGCCTGGCTTTTTCTCGCCGCCGCTCCCTCGATGTAGCCCATCCAGGCGAGGTAAATAGGGTTGCCGGCCAAACTTATCTGGCGCATCTCTGCGACGGCCTCGTCGTGCCGCCCCGCGAGCGAGAGAGTCAGACCGAGCAATCCGCGGGCGACATCGGAAGTCGGATCGATTGGCCAAGAATGCGCCATTACATTGATGCGCGGAGCATCGATGGATTGGCTACGGGGAGCGCAAGCGTGACGGTGGATCTGGCCGCGGTCGCCAATGCCCAAACCATAAGGGTAACTCTGACCGACGCGAGCGATGGGACGGCATCGGGCGATGTCTTCATCTCTATGGGCGTGCTAATGGGCGACACGAACCGCAGCGGCTCGGTGACCTCGTCGGATATTGGCCAGACTAAATCCCAATCGGGCCAAATCGCGAACGCCACCAATTTCCGCCCGGATGTGAACGCCAGCGGTTCGATCACCGCGCCCGACCTCGAAATTGTGAAAGCAAATTCCGGAACCTCGCTTCCCTGAAGGAGGTTTGCAGGAAGCGCCAAAGAAAATCGCGCCTAAGTGTCGTCCAGATTCAGGTCGTCGAGCGCGCTCCAATCGGGCTTGCGCGCTTCCGGCACGATGGTTTCCGGTTCCGGAGTGCGATGCGGCGCGGGGCAGACGCGGTCGCCCTCCCGATCGCAATGCGGATAAGAGGGCAGGCTGAGCAAAATGTCCTCGCGCACGAACGGCGTGAGATCGATCAATTCTGGCCCACCCAATTCCGTGTGCAGCGCGAACTGCGGGATATGAATTGTGTGAACGAAACGTTCCAGGCACGAGACGCAGGCCATTTCGACCGGTTGCTCGAGGGTGCCATTGGCCCAGAGCGCCCCTTCCGAAAGCCCGAGATCGAGCGAGTAGCGCAGCGGACCGGTGCAGATGATTCCGTCTTTTTCCAATTCCGGAATCGGACATTCTTCCTCGCCTTCAAGATGCAGGCCGTCGGCGGGAATCTGGCGGAGATGAACTTTCATGGAGCCAGTTGTTTTCGTGCGAAGGCTTCGACCACGAGCGGCGGCACAAAACTCGCGATGTCGCCGCCCAGGCGCGCGATCTCCTTCACGATCCGCGAACTCAAATACGTGTACTCCTCTTTCGGCATGAGGAAGATGGTTTCCACATTTGCCTCCAATTTCCGATTCATCAGCGCCATTTGGAATTCGAATTCGAAATCAGAGACCGCCCGCAATCCTCGCACCACGGCGGTCGCGCCTTGCTCCACCGCGAATTCCACCAGCAACCCGTCGAGCGGCGCAATCTTGACCCGATCGAACCTGCCCGTCGTCGCCTGCAACATCTCCAGCCTCTCGGCGAGCGAGAAGAAAGGTTGTTTCTGGTCGTTCACCGCTACGCCCACGATGACTTCGTCGAAAAGTTTCCGCGCGCGCTCGATCACGTCCAGATGGCCATTCGTAACCGGATCAAAGCTCCCGGGATAAATCGCGCGTCGCATCACGCGGGAAGGTTGAACGACCGGCGCGGAACGTCCAACGCTGAATTTTGGTGGCCGAAACGACTCCCCTCCGGGAAAGTAGCCCCGCATCCATGAACGAGCCCACCTATCGACGCATCGCGGTCGCGAGCACATTCTCGCCTCGTTTCGAGCAGGTTTTGGCCGAAGCGAAACGCGTGCGCGACCGCTTTGGCGCGGAGTTGCACCTGATCTACGTGGGCGAAAAGAGCGCCGAGACGGATCAACGTTTCGCAGTGGCGCTCGCGGAACTCGGGCTGCCGGCGGATTCGCCGATCTATTACCAAAACGGCGCGCCGGCGGACGCGATTCTCACGGCGGCGGCGGCGAACCACGTCGAACTAATCGTCGCCGGCGCGCTGGAGAAGACGGTCGTCTTGCGTTCGTTCCTGGGCAATGTCGCCCGCAGTCTGGTGCGCGACTCGGATTGCTCGGTCATGCTTTTTACGAAACCGGAGCGCGCGCCGAAACCATTCTGCCGGATCGCGTTTTACGTTCCCGATTATTCCGAGCACGCCTTACGCGCTTTGCGCCGCGCCATGCAACTCGCGCGGCAGGAAGAATGCGCGCACCTCTACGTCATGCGCGTCTATTCCACGTTCGACGCCGCACGCGCGAATCTGCGGGTCAAATTAGAGGCGTTCGCCACTGCGCCGGCCGCGCGCACCTTCGAAGAGGAAGAGAAGGCGCTGGAGGATTTCATCGAGTCGGCGGGAGCGACGGAGGTGGCGGTCGAAGCGCGCTGCATCCGGAGCAACACCGGCTTTGCCGCGTCCGATTTTGTGCAGGCGGTGGAAGCCGATTTGCTCGTCGTGCCGGTGGAGGAAACGCCGAAATCTGACGGCATCCCGGTCCACATCGCGTGGGTTACGGATGTCATTCCCTGCAATCTCTGGATCATTCGTTAGCCGCCAACCACTGCGATCGATGGAAACGACGCGTGAATTTCAGGCCTACAGTTTCGAGCATCTCGCGGTAATTTTTCTCACGTTTGCACTGCCTTTCGCTCTCGCGGCGCTCGTGCGTCGAACTGGTTCGCGCCTCGTCGAGCGCGGGATTGTCCTTTCGATTTTGCTGGTTCTGGTCGGAAACTATTTGGGTTACCTGATCTTCGTCCGCAGGCTGGGGGAGCTCACCTGGACGGCGATGCTGCCGATGCAAATGTGCGATTGGGCGATGGCGGTCATCATGGTGGCGCTCTGGACTGGCTGGCGGCGCTGGTTTGAGGTCGCCTATTTTTGGGGAATTGGCGGAACGCTTCAAGCGGTGCTCACGCCGAACCTCAGTTACGCGTTTCCGGACGTGCGCTTCATCGCGTTCTTCGTCGCGCATTCCGGGATCATCGTCAGCGTCGTCTTTCTCATGCTCACGCGGCGGCTGCGGCCGTATCCGATCTCGATCGTGCGCGCGTTCGTTTGGTCGGAGTTTTATTTCGTCTGCGCGCTGACGGTCGATTTGCTGACCGGGGTGAACTACGGATTTTTGCTGCACAAACCGGAAGCGTTTTCGCTCTTGAGTTTTCTCTCCGATTCCTGGCCGCTTTATCTGCTGCAAATGCACGGTCTGGCGCTCGTCTTTTTCTCCATCCTCTATCTGCCCTTCGCGGTTTTCGATTTTGTAAAAAAGCACCAGAACGAGTCGCGCGGATAGGGTCGCCGCGCTGCGGCGACCGGAGCGCCTGGCTCGCGTTTGAAACTTCCGTGCGGCTCCAGAGCGGCCACGCCGCCTGGACGGCGCAGCGCGCCATCCCTACCGATTGACGCACCGCGCTAGCTCGCCACCGGCGCGACGCCTTGCTCGATCCGGATGGGCGGGAAGCCGACGATGTCATAGGTGGCGGAGGCGATGCCGATCTCGGCGGCGTCGAGCCCTTGCAGGGTTTCGCGGCTCATTTTGTCCTTCAGGGTGCGGATGCCGTGGACGTCAGCGACGAAACGGACAGTCAGCTCGAGCAAGTTATCGGTAATGCGATAGAAGACGGTCGGATCGAGATCCAAACCTTCCAATCCATAAGTGCGCTCGAGACGCCGGATTTCTGCCTGCCCGATTTTCTCCGCGCTGAGCGCGTGCTCGGCGGCCGCTTCCAGTAGGATTGCTTCGGCGCGGTCGCGATCGTCTTTGTAGGAAATCGGGAGCGTGATTTCGTCCCAGATGTAAGGGAAGTCGCGCGTATAATTGTAGATCGGCTCGTCGAAAATTTTGGCGTTCGCCACCGTCACGATACGGCCAGTGAACTGCCGGCTCTTTACCCACACCGCCGGGTCAGCAGTCTGGACGGCGGGCGGCTGGCCCATCTCCATGATCGTCGTCTGGATGAACCCGAGCGCGATGACATCGCCGCGCACGCCGCCCATGCTAATCCGGTCGCCGACGCTGAAATTTTTCCCGCGCAGGATGACGAAGTAGCCGGCGAACGAGCTGACCACTTTTTGCAACGCAAAAGCCAAACCCGCCGTAACCAAACCCATCGCAGTGGTCAGCCGCGTTGGATCATCAAACCAAACTGAGAGGATGCCCAACGTCAGGAGCAACGCGGTGAAAAGCGTGATTCCCTGGCGGGTCCAAAAGCGCGGCCGGCTTTGCGGGTTGCCGCCCAAGACTAAATTGGTGATCCAGCGCAGGAAAAGCCGGAGAAGCGTGACGGCAACAATGATGCCGAGCGTAAGGAGCAGCTTTTGTCCGTTCTCGGGATTTATCCCAACGAACTTGATCCCGAAGAATTCCATCGTGCGTAATGCTTCGCATTTCGCGCAAAGTTGGTTGCATTTTTTAGCTCGGGTCAGGCGGAAGCAGCCTCACGCAAAGGTGGGAAAGAAATTCGCTCTTCCTTCGCGCCCCTTTGCGACCTTGGTGTGAGGCCTCCTGATCCGCCGCGAAGGCCTTGCGCAATCCGGAACCGTGCTATAGTCCCGCTCCATGTTCGTTCACCTGCACCATCATCACCATCGGCTCATGCCGTAGGTGTTTGGCGCAGGTTTCTCTTTTTAACCCAGCAGCTTTTCGCCCGCGGACTTCATCGTCTCGCGGGCTTTTTATTTTCCCGTATGCAACTCGATTTCTCAAAACTGGATGGCCTCCTTCCCGCGGTGGTGCAGGATGCGGCGACTGGCCGCGTCCTCATGCTCGGCTACATGAACGAAGCCGCTTTCCGCCAGACCGCGGAGAGTGGCAGCGTCACTTTTTTCAGCCGCTCCCGAAACAAACTTTGGGTGAAAGGTGGAACCTCCGGGCACCGTCTGATCGTAAAAGAGATCCGGACGGATTGCGATCGCGACTGCGTGCTGGTGCAGGTCGAGGCCCTCGGGCCCGGCGTCTGTCACGAGGGCTACGTCAGTTGTTTTTTCCGGCGGTTGGAAGGCACGGAATGGCAGGAGGCGGAGCCGCGCACCTTTGATCCGAAAGCAGTCTACAAATTATGAAACTAAAACTTGGCATCCCGAAAGGCAGTCTGGAGCGCGCGACGATCGAGCTCTTCCGCAAAGCCGGCTATAACATCAGCACGAGCAGCCGCTCGTATTTCCCGGCGATCGACGATCCGGAGATCGAGTGCATGCTCATTCGCGCGCAGGAGATGGCGCGCTACGTGGATGACGGCATTCTCGACGCCGGGCTCACCGGACGCGATTGGGTGGTTGAGAACGACGTGAACGTGCACGTGGTGGCAGACCTGATCTACGCCAAACAAAGCTTCGGTAAAGTGCGCTGGGTGCTGGCAGCCCCGGAGAACGGATCGATTCACAGCGTCAAGGATCTTGAGGGCAAGGTCATCGCAACCGAATTAGTCGGAGCCACGAAAAAGTATCTGGCGTCGCACGGCGTGACGGCCAAGGTGGAGTTCTCCTGGGGCGCGACCGAGGTAAAGCCGCCGGTGCTTGCCGACGCGATCGTGGAGGTGACCGAGACCGGCTCGTCGCTGCGCGCCAATAACCTCAAGATTATCGACACGGTGCTGGAATCCAATACGCAGTTGATCGCCAACACGGCGTCATGGGCGGATGAATGGAAGTGCCGTAAGTTGGGCGACATACGCATGCTGCTCGACGGCGCTATCGCCGCGCTCGGCAAAGTCGGGCTGATGCTCAACGTGAAGAAGGTGGACCTGGATCGTGTGCTCTCGGTTCTGCCGGCGTTGAAGAATCCGACGATATCTCATCTCAGCGACAACGAGTGGCTGGCCGTGAATACGATCCTCGACGAGAGCACCGTGCGCGTGATCATTCCGCGACTCAAGGAAGCGGGCGCGCAAGGGATCGTCGAATACCCGTTGAATAAGATCGTGATGTAGGTATGATCCGAATCATTCCCAGCAGCAAAGTCGGGCCCCTGTTGACGCGCC
>JBDSNB010000189.1:0-10309 GCA_039915555.1 Chthoniobacterales bacterium
CGTAGGCGGAGAGGCTCTCCACGTAGCGGCGCTGTCCTTCGGCGTAGAGGGTATCGAAAGCGAGCGACGATTTCCCGGAGCCGCTCATGCCGGTGATCACAACCAGCTTCTCGCGTGGAATCTCGAGATGGAGATTCTTGAGATTGTGCTGGCGTGCACCGCTGATCTTGATAGTTTCGGCAGGCATCGGAGGACGGCAGAAGTCGAACCTGTCAGCTAAGCATCACACCGCCGTTTCACCAGCCAATTTCCCCCCAATATGAGTGAACAAGAGCGCACAATTTCGCAGGTAGAGCTGGTGGTTTTGCAAAAGAAATTCAGCGAGATCAAGCATTCAATCAATAACGCGCTCGCGGTCATGATGGCCTTGTCGGAAATGTCGCAGCGTCGCCCTGATTACTCGGAAAAGCTGGCCACCACGGTCTTGACGAAGGCGCCGCAGATCGTTTCCAGCTTGCAGGAATTCACGCAGGCGTTGAACGAAAAGGCCGGCCCGAAGCCGGAAGGCATCCCGGGCGGCGCGGTCTAGGACTTCGCTCGCGCTACGGCGACGGCTGTGCGGCAGGGGCCGGCGGCTCGGAGTTTGCCGGAGCTTTCTTTGCTGAGCCGGCGTCGGCCGGAGCGTCAGCCGCAGGAGCGGGAGCGTCCAGGGGCGCAACCGGTGCGGTGATTCCCACCGCCAAATCGGCCGCGGTAGGTGGCTCGGCGGGCGCGACCACTGGGCTCTCTGCGCCAGGCGTTGGATTCGTTACGGTATTAGGCGCGCCAACGGCGCCCGTGGCCACGGGACCGGATGCCGGAACGGTGGCGGCAGCCGCACCATCTTTCTCGAGTTGCTGCCGGAGTCGGCCGCTGGTGTTCGTCTGGTGCGCGTAAAGCATCGAGAGGACGAAGGTTAAGAGGAAAAACATGCCGGCGAGCCAGCCGGTAATTTTGGTCAGGACGTTGGTCGTCTGGGCGCCGAAAATGTTGTCCGTCACTCCGCCTCCGAAGGCGGCGCCGAGGCCTTCGCTCTTCGGACGTTGCATCAGAATGATGAGGACCATGAGCAACGCCACGAGCACGAAAACTCCGAGAAAGATGTTGATCAATATCGCCATGAGGACCGGCAATATGGCCAAAGGCGGTCGTTTGTAAACGACGGCCTTTCCTCCTGCTCCTGCTCTTGATCGTGCTCCTGATCTTCCAGCGCGGCTTTCAGAGGCGGATGGATTAGGATTAGGATCAGGATCAGGAGCAGGATTTCCTATGAACGTCGCCGGTCAACACTACCGCACCATCTGGCTGAAACCGGACGACCTCCGAGTTGTGCAACTGATCGACCAGCGTGCATTGCCACATCGCTTCGTGGTGGAGGAGATCACGACGGTCGAGCAGATGGCGGCGGCGATTCGGGAGATGCACGTGCGCGGGGCGGGGTTGATCGGCGCGGCCGCCGGCTATGGGATGTATCTGGCGGCGCTGACGGGGATGGATGCGAAAGACGCGGCCGAACTTCTGCGCGCCACGCGGCCGACGGCGGTGAATCTTGCTTGGGCGATCGAACGCCAGCTGACGGCTGGAGCGGAAGCGGAAGACAGGGTCGGAATTGCGCGCGCTACCGCGGAGCAAATCGCGGATGAAGACGCGGAATACTGCCGGCGGATTGGATTGCACGGGGTGGGGTTGATCGAGAAAATCGCACGCGGCAAAAGCGGAAAGCCGGTGAACGTCCTCACGCATTGCAACGCGGGCTGGCTGGCGTTTGTCGATTACGGCTCGGCCACCGCGCCGATTTACGAAGCGTACGATCGCGGAGTGCGGGTCCACGTTTGGGTGGATGAAACGCGACCGCGCAATCAGGGTTCGAAATTAACTGCGTGGGAACTCGGCGAGCATGGGGTGCCGCATACGGTCATCGCCGACAATACCGGCGGGCACCTGATGCAACGCGGCGAGGTGGATCTCGTGATCGTGGGGACCGACCGCACGACCTACACGGGCGATGTGGCGAACAAGATCGGCACGTATCTCAAAGCGCTCGCGGCGAAAGATAACGGCGTGCCGTTTTATGTCGCGCTGCCGTCGTCGTCGTTTGATTGGGCGATGCGCGACGGGCTGGCGGAGATTCCGATCGAAGAACGCGGCGCGGAGGAAGTGAAGCACGCCGACGGCTGGGCGGATGGGCGACACGTCGAGGTGCGCATCACGCCGGAGAAAAGTGCAGCGGCCAACTACGGTTTCGACGTCACGCCGCGGCGGCTGGTGAGCGGATTAATTACGGAACGCGGAATCTGCGAGGCGAGCGAAGCGGGCGTGCTAGCGCTCTTTCCCGAACACGCGGCGTGAGTGGCGCCCAGTTCGATGACTACAGCGCGGCGCGGAGCTCGGCTTTCTGCGTGTTCCAGATTTCGTCGAGCTCTTCGAGTTGCACGTCGCCCAGTTTTTGACCGCGCCGGATCAGTTCGTCTTCGAGCGCATTGAAACGCCGGACGAATTTATCCGTCGCCGCTTGCAAGAGAGTCTCCGCATCGAGATGCCGTTTGCGCGCCAGGTTCACGACCGCAAACAGCAAGTCGCCGATCTCTTCCGCGGTCTCCGTTTCGTCTGCTAGCGCGATGGCTTCCTTCGTCTCGGCCAGCTCTTCGTCCACTTTCGCCATCACATCCGCGAAGTCGTTCCAATCGAAATTTACATGTGCGGCTTTCTTCTGGATCTTCTGCGCCCGCATCAGCGCGGGCAGGGCCGCGGCCACTCCAGTGAGATAATGGCCGGGCTGCTCTTTTTTTTCCTCGCGCTTGACCGAGTCCCACAGCTTTACGACCGCGCCCGCGTCCTCCGCCTGCTGTGCGCCGAAGACATGCGGATGCCGGCGAATCAATTTCGCAGTGATGTCTTCCACCACTTCTTGAATCTGAAAATCGCCCCGCTCGCTCGCGATCTGCGCGTGCATCACCACGAGCAACATCACGTCGCCCAATTCTTCGCGCAGATTCGCGTCATCGGAAGTGCGGATCGCGTCCGCCACTTCGTACGCCTCCTCGAGTAATTTCGGCACGAGCGACTCGTTGGTTTGCTCGCGATCCCACGGGCAGCCCTGGGGCGCGCGGAGTTGCGCGACCACGCGGCAGAGTTCAGCAAACGCGGCGCTCATATCCGCCAGAGCGAACGATGCGCGCCGAACTCGGAGATCTCGCCGGTCGTCTTTTTGCCCACGTAAATCGTGATCCCGATGACGAGCGCGAACGTCCCGGCGAAGATGAAAGCCACCAGCCAGGAAGGAATATGTCCGATGCTGAGGCTGCGGTAGAACGCCCAGACACTGTCAATCGGCTCGCTCGCGTGCAGGAAAACTTTCGTGACCCACGCCACCATGATGAGGACAAAAATGAAGACGTAATTGCGTTTCAAACGCCGCCCGACCGCTTCCAGTTTGCTGATCTTGAAGCGCGGCAGGATTAAATCTTCGCAGACGAGTTTCTTCCATTCGCCCTGGAGCATTTGGCGATTCTCCATCACCATCGGCACGAGAAAATGCGCTTCCAGCATGCGGACGCGAGCGCGGAAGGCATCGTAAAATCGGTAACGCCGCGCCTCCATCCAGAGCATCCCCCAGACGATCGCGAGATTAAAAAAGAAGATGATGTGCGGCACCCCGCGGTTGGAAAACGCGATCGTGATAATGGCGGTGCTGCTCGTGATGGCCCAGTTGGTCGTGATGTCGAGGCGCTGCCGCCAGACCATGATGCGACCGAGTTCGCCGCGGTAAAAATGCGACATCGCATTGACGTAACCCGGGTCGTAAATGCTGCGTTGAAGCGAGACCGTGCGTTCGGTCGTGCTTTCCGGCGGAGTGTTTTCAGTTGCCACAGTGGAGTCGATAACTGGATAACTGGCTTTGCCGGGATAATCCACTGATTCCTCCGGCGACCTCTTTATGGCTGTCGTGCTTGCCGATCTTCTCGAAGAGAAACACGTCACTCTGGAACTCAAGGCGCGCGATCGGCGGGAGGCGTTGCACGAAATCGTGGCGACCATGAGCGTGAGTGGGAGTTTGCGCGAGACGGAGAAGTTTTTTTCCGAAGTGCTGGCGCGGGAGGAAGTGCACACCACGTTCATGGGCAACGGGGTGGCCTTTCCGCATGCGCGCACGGAGTTGACGGACGAGATCGTGCTCGGGATCGGACGCAGCGTGGTGGGTGTTCCGTTTGGCGAGAAGGGCGAACGGGCGCATCTGATTTTCGTGGTCGGCGTGCCGAAGCGAATGGTGACGGATTACCTCGTCTGTGTCGGAGCCCTGGCGCGTTTGACGAGAACGGAAGAGGAACGTGCCGCGTTGATGGCCGCGGGAAGTGCGGCTGAGTTGGTCGATCTTTTGCGCGCGAGTTCGTTGGAGCTGAAGTGAAATCCAGCGTGTGATGCGCCGCGCGGCGGCGTCTAACCGACCGTCGCGCGATCGACCCGTGGCTCGGGCCGCGGGCCGCGGCGAGCAATTTCTGGCGCGGGATAATACCAACGATGGAGACGCGTCGGCGAGACGCCGAAATTATACAACACGATGAACAACGCATTGCGCACCGTCATGCGCCACGCGCCTTTCTTGAGATGATGTCGCGCAGACGATTCCACCGGCGGATCGAGTAACGCGATGTGGCCCGCAGCACGGAGGCGTTTCGAAAACTCGACATCTTCCATGAGCGGATATTGCGCGAAGCCGCCGAGCCGTTCGAACACCGTCCGCCGAACGAAAACCGATTGATCGCCGTAGAGCGTGCCGCCGTTCCGCGAAAGAAAACGCGCGATGGGTTCCAACCACATCAAGCGCGGATGTCGTCCGTCGAACTTCCGGTAGAATGCGCCACCGAACACCTTCGGATTGCGCAGCGCTCTGGCGATGGCGTCGAGGTGTGCCGCCTTCAGATCGGTGTCGGCATGTTGAAAAAGGAGCACGTCGCCGGTGGCGGCTTCCGCGCCGGCGTTCATCTGCGCGCCGCGATTAGGCGGCGAAAACCGGACCAGCGTGGCGCCCCATTTTTGGGTGAGCGGTTCGGTGCCGAAATCGCGCGAGGCGTTGACCACGATGGTTTCCGCGACCACGGGAATCGCGGCAAGTTTCGGCAGAAGTAAGGCGAGATTGGCGGCATCCCGCCAGGTGGGAATGATGACGCTGATTCGAAGAGAAGGCTCGCCGGCCGGGTCCTCGGCGCTCACTGCGTTTTTTTCAAGAGCTGATTGCGCGCGCGATCGAGCGTGCGGCGCTCGCTCGCGGTCAGGCTGTTGATCCCGGACTTCGAGATTTTGTCCAGGAGCGGATCGATCGATTCGTAAACGTTTTCCGGTTCCACCACACGGCTTGGACTCGAGCGCGGGACGACTTTGAACTTCGGTTTCGGCTGAAATTTCTCTTTCACGCCGCTCCACCATTCGAGTTCCGGTCCGATCCCGCGCATCCGGATGAAGAGAAACGCGGCGCCGATGCTAAGCCACAGGACGGTTAATTCCGGCCAGGCGTGCGAGGCGAAAAGCTGCAAGGTGAGGATGGCGCCAAACGCGAGCGCGATCCATTTCACCATGATGCGCAGAAACATTTCCACGCGCGGGTAAATCGTGGCGAAGGCGACGAAGATGCCGAAGTGAATCGCGGACGATCCGCCGATCATGGTGCGTTGCGAGAGGCCCCACACGGAAAGGAGTAAAGTGGGCGCGAGGAGGAGGAGAAGATAGAGCGTGATAAACGCGCGCCGCCCGATGAAGCGTTCCACTTCGCGCCCGAACATGAAGAGCATGTACATCTCGATCGCGAACCAGATCAGCCCCGAGGGCGGATGCACGAACGCGTAGGTCGCGAGTTGCCAGACGGAGCCGCTCAGGGCCGCGTTGCTGTCGAAAAGAAGGAGGCTCAGGATTCCCGTCACTCCGAACGCGCTCAGGAAAGCGGCGGCGATTGCGGCGATGGAATGCAACCCGACGAGGAGCGTCGTGACGTGCACCGGATAACGCCCAACCCATGTGACCGGCTGGTAATCATCATGCGTCGTCACGCCGAACATGTTGGAATAAACGGCGCGCTGTCTCTGCGTGCAAGCGGCGGTTCGAGGGGAAATACTCGTTCTCCTCCTCGTCCTCGATCTTAACGAGAAGTGGCTCCGTTTCGAGACGAGGACGAAGGACGAAGGCCGACGACGAGCGATCAGGACGAGAGGGACGCAGGCTCAGTTTAACTTGGACAACCCGGATTGCGGAAAATACCGTGGTTCTTCCCCGGAAGCCGACTCTATGGACAAACTCGCACCTGCCATCACTCCGCCGAAAGGCATCGGCGACTCGAAACCCACCAACCAGCAAGTGCTGGATTGGGTGCACGAGGTCGAGACGCTCGCGCAACCGGAGAACATTTTTTGGTGCGACGGTTCGGAGAAGGAAAACGCGTTTTTGCTCAAGGAAGCCGAAGCGCAGGGCATCGTGCAGAAGTTGAGCGAGGAGAAAGTGCCCGGTTCGTATCTGCATCGTTCGAATCAAAACGACGTGGCGCGGGTCGAGCAATTCACGCTCATCTGCACGCCCACGAAAGAGGAGGCGGGACCGACCAATCATTGGTCCGCGCCGGCGGAGACCTACTCGAAATTAAACGGCATGCTGAAGGGCGCGATGAAAGGGCGGACGATGTTCGTCATTCCCTACATCATGGGCCCGCCGGATTCTCCGCTCACGAAAGTCGGGTTCGAGATTACCGATTCCATCTACGTCGTGCTCAGCATGCGCATCATGACGCGGATGGGCGATGTCGCGGTGCAGCGGCTCGAGCAGAGCGAGAACGGCGAGTGGAATCGCGGCACGCATTCGCTGCTCGATGTAAATCCGGAACGTCGGCTCATCTGCCATTTTCCGCAGGATAACGCGATCATCTCGGTCGGCTCCGGGTATGGCGGGAACGTCCTGCTTTCGAAAAAATGTCTCGCGTTGCGCATCGGCTCCTACCTCGCGCGCAAACAAGGCTGGCTCGCCGAGCACATGCTCATCCTGGGCGTGGAATCACCGGGAGGTGAGAAGCGCTACGTCGCGGCCGCGTTCCCCAGCGCGTGTGGCAAAACGAATTTCGCGATGATGATTCCGCCGAAGGAATTCGACGGCTGGAAGATCACCACGATCGGCGATGACATCGCCTGGATGCAGATCGGCGATGACGGCAGGCTTTACGCGGTCAATCCCGAGAACGGCTACTTCGGCGTCGTGCCGGGCACGAGTTACAAGTCGAACCCAAATGCGATGAAATCGATCGAGCGTGACACGCTTTACACGAACGTGGCGCTGACCGACGACGGCGATGTCTGGTGGGAAGGCAAGGACGCCGAGCCGCCAAAGCATGCTATCGATTGGAAGGGGAACGATTGGACGCCGGAATCGAAAGACAAAGCGGCGCATCCGAACAGCCGTTTCGCGGTCCCGATGCGGAATAATCCCGTGCTCGATCCCGACGTCGAAAAAGGCGAAGGCGTTCCGATTAGCGCGATCATTTTTGGCGGACGGCGGAGCGACACGATGCCGCTGGTTTTTCAGGCGCGCGATTGGGAGCACGGCGTTTACGTCGGCGCCACGATGGGCTCGGAGACAACTGCAGCCGCGACCGGCGCGGTCGGTCAGGTGCGGCGCGATCCGATGGCGATGCTGCCGTTCTGCGGTTACAACATGGGCCAGTATTTCAAACACTGGCTCACGATCGGTCCGCGCTTGAAAAAGCCGCCCGGCATCTTTCACGTGAACTGGTTCCGCAAAGGCGCGGACGGGAAATTTCTCTGGCCCGGTTTCGGCGACAACATGCGCGTCTTGAAATGGATTCTCGATCGCGTGGAAGGCCGCGTCGAAGCGGTGGATTCGCCGATCGGCGCGCTTCCGCGTCCGGAAGATTTGGACGTCCGAGGGCTGGCCGGCATCTCCCAGGAAACGCTCGACGAACTTCTTTCGGTGAAGCCCGAGCAATGGAAGAAAGAGCTCGAAACGCAGCAGGAATTTTTCGACACGCTCGGTTCGGATCTTCCTCCGCAGCTCAGCGCCCAACGCGAGCAGACAGCGAAACGCTTCGCGTCGTAGAGCCGGATTCTTCCGCCGGGTAGCGCAGGCTGCCAGCCTGCTGATCGTGGCAACCTGCCGCGATTCCCGAGCGAGGTTCGCCGCGGTCACGTCCTGACTCGGCTCAAGCGGATTTCGGCAGGCTGCCGAAAACTGCAGGCTGGCAGCCTGCGCTACCCGGCAAAAACCACGCTCGCGTGCGCCGTCGTTTGCTAACCGAATCGCGACCCCGGATAGTCTCCGGTGGCTGTACAGAAAGCTGAGAAACCCTGCGTCACCGCGCCGGCAGAGCGCGGTTGCGTCGAGATTCGCGGCGCCCGGCAGAATAACCTCAAGGGGATCGATTTGGACCTCCCCCTCGGGGAAATGACGGTCATTACTGGCCCGAGCGGGAGCGGAAAATCCAGCCTCGCCTTCGACACGATCTACGCTGAGGGCCAGCGCCGTTACGTCGAAACGTTCTCACCTTACATGCGGCAGTTCCTCGACCGCATGGACAAGCCGCGCGTGGATGAAATCCGCGGCATCCCGCCGGCGATCGCGATCGAGCAGGCGAACTCGGTCAAGAGTTCGCGCTCCACCGTTGGCACGATGACGGAAATCAATGATTACCTGAAGCTGCTTTGGCCGCGGGTGGCGCAGGCGTTTTGTCCGAGTTGCGCGCGCGAGATTCGGCCAGAGACGGCGAAGTTGATTGCGGATGACGTGCTGCGGGAGTTCGATGGGCAGACGGTCCTGCTGACGTTTTGGGTCTCGGTGCCGCTGAAGACGGACCCGCGCCAGTTCTTCCAATTTCTCCAACAACAAGGCTATCTTCGCGTCTGGCTGAACGGCGAAGTCGTGCGCGCGGATGCGGATAAAACCGTCGGCCGCCTCGGCGCGCGGGTGCAGGTGATTCAGGATCGGATCACGATTTCCGAGGAAGCGCGGACGCGTCTGGTGGAATCCCTCGAAACGGCGCTGCGGTTTGGGAAGGACCGGATCAATCTGGTGCCGACGGATGGCCGGAAAGAGCATCCGTATTCCACCGGCTGGCATTGCGCACATTGCGATCTGGATATTCGCCCGCCCACGCCCGGGCTCTTTAGCTTCAACAGTCCCCTCGGCGCCTGTCCCGAGTGCCGCGGATTCGGACGCACGATCGGAATCGATTTCCAGCGCGCGATTCCGGATCGCTCGCTCTCGATCGCGCAAGGCGCGGTGCGAGTTTTTCGCGGCGAAGAGATGGGCGAATCGCAGAAGGATCTGCTGCGAGCCTGCGCGCGAGAGGAGATCGACGTGCATCTGCCGTTCGAGGAATTGCCGAAGGCCGACCAGGATTTCGTCATTCAGGGCGAGAAGAAAAATGGCGAGTATGAGGAGGACGAAGACAGCGACCGCTGGTACGGCGTGCGCGGATTCTTCAAATGGCTCGAGAGCAAGACCTACAAAATGCACGTGCGCGTGCTCCTGAGCCGCTACCGCGCTTACACGACCTGCCCGAGCTGCCACGGTGGGCGTTATCAGCCGGAAGCGCTCAATTACCGGATCGCCGGGAGCTTGAATCTGCCGGATTTCGCGGCGCTGCCGGTTTCGCGCAATCGCGAAGTGCTGGCCAGCCTGACGCTTCCGCCTAACGACTCCACCGCCGACATGCTGCGCCGGGAGGTTGCGACCCGGCTGCGTTACCTGTGCGAAGTGGGGCTCGGTTATCTCACGCTGGACCGCTCGACGCGCACCTTGAGCGGCGGCGAAGTGCAGCGCGTGAATCTCACCACCTGTCTCGGCGCATCGCTCGTGAACACGCTATTCGTGATGGACGAACCGAGCGTCGGCCTGCATCCGCGCGATGTCGGCCGGCTCATTCGCGTGATGCACGATCTGCGCGACAAGGGGAACACGCTCCTCGTGGTCGAACACGAGGAAGCGATCATTCGTTCGGCGGATCACTTGATCGATATCGGCCCGGGCCGGGGCGAACAAGGCGGCGAGTTGGTTTTTGCCGGCACGCGTGGCGAGCTGCTGGGAAAAGCGCGCGCCGCGCGTTCTCTCACCCGCGATTATCTCACCGGCGAGAAACGCATCCCGGTGCCGAAATCGCGGCGCAAATCCACCGCGGCGATCAAGATCACCGGCGCGCGCGAAAATAACTTGCAGAACGTCAGCGTGGATCTCCCGCTGGGCGTTTTCACCTGCGTGACGGGCGTGTCCGGTTCCGGCAAATCGACGCTCATCCACGATGTGCTCTTTCGAAATCTCGCGCAGGCCAAGGGCCAGCCGACCG
>JBDSNB010000042.1:0-17190 GCA_039915555.1 Chthoniobacterales bacterium
CCGGACGTAGCGGAACCCTTCCAGCAGGCCGCTTTTTCGCTGCTCCTCTTCCTCCGCCGTCCCGAGCTGACGTTTCGGGATGAGCAACATCGAGATGATGAGCGCAACGAAGGTGAGGGCGTTGGCAAAAAAAGCGGCCGCCGCTCCCCACCAGCCCACGAGCAACCCGGCGAGCGAAGGGCCAAGCAGGCGGGAGCCGTGGAAAACGGAGCGATCCAACGCCACCGCGGACGCGATTTGATCCTTGCGCACGAGTTCTGGAACGAGTGCGGAGAGCGCCGGCATTTCGAACGCGATCACCACGCCGAGACAGGCGGCCAGGACGAGGATGTGCCAGATCTGGATGTAACCGAGGAAGACGAGGGTGCCGAGGGTGAGCGCGAGGATGATTTGCACGACCTGCGCCACGATCAGGATCATGCGTTTGTCGTAGCGGTCCGCGGCCGACCCGCCGATCATGGTGAGCGCGAGGGTGGGCAGGCCGGCGGCCAAATTCACCATGCCGAGGACGAGCGCGCGGTCGGTCAGTGTGCTGAGGACCCAACCTTGGGCCATGACCTGCATCCAGGTGCCGGTATCGGAGATGGCCGAGCCGACGATGTACTTCCGAAATGAGCCGGGGCGCAATAGTTCCAGCGCCTTGCGGCGGAACGGAATCTCATCGGCGGCGGCGGACATGGGAGAGACAGATACGCGGGGAGCGCATGGGCCGCAATGAACCCGTCGCGGCGCAGGCATGGGCTCTCGCCGGCCCGAAGGTTCACACTTCGTAGGTCGTGATCTCGAGCTCGTGACCGTCGGGGTCGTGAAAATAAATCGAGTGCGAAATCTCGTGATCCTGGAAATTGAAGTGGATCTCGCGTGCGGCGAGATCGCGTTGCGCGGCCACGAAGCCTGCCCGGCTGGCGCGGAAGGCGAGATGCAGCATCGTGATGCTGCCGCGCGGGCGTGGGATCGGTTCCGGGTAATGGGTCGCGAAAAGCGCGAGGGCGGTGCTCCCTTTGCCGACGAAGACCGGGACGCCATTCCACATTCCCTCGTGCCGGCGCTCGAAGCCGAGGACGTCGATATACCATCGCGCGGAGCGCTCCACATCGCGCACGGCGAGCGCGACATGGTCGATGCCTTCGAGTTCCACGACGAGAGCGTGGAATGGAGAGACGGCAGAGGCAAGCCCGGGAGACGGCAAAAGCCAGCGTATTCGCGCTGGAAAGGCCCAAGTTTCTCGCGACGGTATCCGCGATTTGAAACTGCCGTTCAGCCTTTTCCTTGCGCTTCGCTATTTGAAACCGAAGCGGACGTTTGTTTCGATTATCACGCTCATCTCCATTCTGGGCGTGACGTTGGGGGTGACGGTCTTGATTCTTGTGATCTCGGTCATGACCGGGTTCGATCGTGAGCTGAAGCGCAAGGTGATGGAATTCGACGCGCACATCCTGGTCACGACGCGGGAAGTGTTGCGCGACTGGCGTGATTTGACGGTGAAGATTCGGAACATGCCGGGCGTGGTCGCGACCTCGCCCTATGTGCAGGGACCGGTGATCGTGGAATTCGAAGGTCGCCGGTTGGCGCCGTTGATCCGGGGAATCGATGTCGAAGAGGAGGAGAAAGTGATTCCGCTGCGCAAGTTCATCAAACACGGTACGCTCGATCTCGACGGCGACTCGGCGGTCCTCGGAGTGGAGCTGGCGCGCAAACTACAGATCGATGTGGGCGACAAGCTGACGGTCTATTCGCCTGGCAATCTGGGCAATATCCTCGATGGGCTCAAGAAGCTGGAGAACAAGGACGCCCAGCAAGAGAAGGAGGCGATCGAGCAATTGCGCGATGTCGTTTTGCCGAAGGAATTGACGGTGACGGGCATTTACGAGACGGGCCATTATCTGCACGACTCCGAGTTCCTCTTAGTGCCGGTGCATGTGGGGCAGGAACTCTACGGGTTGGAGGACGCTCTCCACGGGATCACGGTGCGCGTGGAAGATCCGTATGCGGCGGAGGGCGTGAAACGGGAGATCGAGAAGTTCCTCAAAGAACCCGAATACGCGCAGACGTGGATCGATATGAACAGTCAGTTCTTCGAAGCGGTGCGGCTGGAGCGAACGGTGATGTTCTTTCTCCTCTTCTTCATCGTGATCGTGGCGGCGTTCGGAATCATGAACACGCTCATTACGGTGACGGTGCAGAAGCGGCGCGAGATCGGGATCATGAAGGCGCTGGGCGCGACCGTCTCGCAAATCGTGTGGGTCTTTATGGGGCAGGGGGTCGTGGTTGGTTTGTTTGGCACGGCGGCCGGGCTCGGCTTGGGGATGACGCTGATTCGCTTTCGGAATGAATTCAGCCGGATGCTCGCGTCAACGTTTGGGATCGAGGTGTTTCCGCGGCAGGTTTACCAATTTTCGGAGATCCCGGCGGAGGTAGTCGTGAACGATGTGGCGATCGTTTGTGTGGGGGCGTTCGTGATCTGCTGGGTGTTCGCGATTATCCCCGCGTACTTCGCGGCGCGTTTGGATCCGGTGAAAGCACTGCGCTTCGATTAATCTCACAGAGGCGCTGACGATTATTTCAGGCTGATTCTCGGATTTCGCCTCGGAGTTCAAGGGAAAATTCCGGGGTAATTGCATCCAATATCTAGTTTGTGGAGAAACACTTCACATGAACAAACCCACTGCAGTAATACCCCGGAGTCGGACCAAGAGTTCGGCAGTAGCCACATTTTTCAGCGCCATCTCGGCGGCAGCACTCGTTCTTTGTAGTTCGAGCGCATATGCGAATCACCCGGTTCTGGTGGAAGGAAATTGCAACAATCCGCCGGCCGGCAATCCCGGACCGGTTTCTATCGGCACCTGCGGCGATTTCGATGGCGACGGTCGCATTGGGACCGCGGAAGATAGCGATGGCGATCGCGTCTTCGGTACGATCAACGGCGCCAACTCGGCTGCCGGAATCAATAACAACGGCACCATCACCATCGTGACTTCCGGCACATTTCCCGAACAAGTCACGCTGACGGGGAATGTCACGTTGCAAGCGGCGCCCGGCGTCGATGCCAATCTCGACGCGGTCCTGCAAGGCGATGCTGGCAGTGGAGCTCGCCAGAGCCAGCCCGGCATTGTCGTTAACGCACCGGCTAATCGTTACGTCGTAATTCGCAACATCACCTCGCGTAACTGGAGCAGCGGCATCCAGGTGAACGGTTTTTCGCGGGTGGCGATCGAGAGCAGCCGCCTCGAGCACAATACCAACTACGGAGTCGAAGTGAATGACAACGCCCGCGTAAAGGTCGACCAGAGCGAAGTCATCGCGACTGGTTTCCGGCTCAATCCCGCGACCGGCGACTTCCCGACGATCGCGCAGCCTAATCCCGGGATCGGCATTTCCTTTGAGGACAATTCCAGCGGAGTGATTTTCCGGACCGAGATCGCCGGCAGTTTCCGCGACGGTTTTGCCAGGAGCACGCGTGGGAAAGTCAAGACGGACGACCTTTATCTGTTCGATAATGGCTCGAACGGTAGCGACACAGGCAAAGACCGGACTGTCGACTAAGTCGCCACGGTAAACAGAATTCTAAAAATGAGCGCCGCTTCGTGTTCGAGGCGGCGCTTTTTTTTGGTCGCGGCTCAGGAAAAGAAACGTTCCGGCGAGAGCAGCGGCTGGGGCTGGCAGATGCGCGCCACGCAGTGCTCCCAGCTTTCGTGTCCGCTCAAGATTTCGATCTCCACGCGCAGGAAATAGATTGGCACTTCTGGGTTCATGAGCCGTGGGAAACGAACGGCGTCTTTCTCAGTCGTCACGATCATGGCGAGATCGCGGCGCAGACAGCGATTGATGAAGGTCTGCAACTCGCCTTCATCGTAGCGATGATGATCTGTGTAGTGTTTTGAAAGTTCGATTTTGGCGCCGAGTTTTCGCAGGCCTCCGTCGAAACTCTCTGGCGCCGCGATCCCGCAAAGCGATCCGATGAACGCCCCTTGCAATTTTTCCAGCGGAAGTTGCTCGGCGGTGAAGGCGTTTTGCAGATGAAGCGGCTTGTGCGCGCATTCGATGATTTCCGCGGTGCGGTTGTATTTGCGAATACGCGCGATGAGTTCGTCGTTCGGCTCGCCGGTGCATTTCGTGATGAAAATGTAACTGGCGCGCCGGAGATTGCGCGGCGGCTCGCGCAAGGTGCCGCGCGGGAGCAGGTACTCGTTCCCGAAGGGCGCCTGGCGATCGATCAAGACGATATCGAGCCGATGTTTCAGGCGCAGATATTGCAGGCCGTCGTCGAGGAGAAGCGTGTCGACTTTGAAATTCTTGATCGCGTAGCGGCCGCTATTCACTCGATCCACATCCACGAGCACGACGACGTCCTTCAGATTGTTCGCGAGCATGTAAGGCTCGTCGCCCGCGGTGCGGGAATCGAGCAGGAGCGATTTGCCGTCCGAGACGATGCGCGGCGGCGGGAGAACTTTTTTTCGAAAGCGGGCGAACCAGAGCTTTTTGGTCGGCTGAGGGACGCTCTTGTAACCACGGCTGAGGATCGCCACCTGGCGGCCGCCATCGCGCAGGGCACGCGCGAATTTTTCGACGACCGGCGTTTTGCCCGTGCCGCCGACGGTGAGATTGCCAATGCTGACCACGAGACAGCCGAGCGTGCGTTCGCGGAAAATGCGGTGGCGATAAAGGAAGAGTCGCAACAGAACGGCGCGCTCGTACCCGAACGACATGAAGTAGAGAATGCCGCGCAGGATGGTGGCGCGGAAGCCCTGGCGCCGCCCGAGAATGACGTCGATCGCGAACTGCTCGAGGTTTTCGGAACGCTGACTCATGGGAAATTTTCGAATTTCGATTTACGAATTTCGATGGGAAGCAGTCGCGCACCGCGGTTGTCGGCGGTGGTGACGAGGACGCGGGTACCGGTGGGCGCGGCGGCTTGCATGGCGGCCGCTACTTTTTGGGGAGCGACCAGGGTGAGCGCGGCCACGGTCGATCCGGAACCGCTGAGGAAACCTCCGAGCGCGCCCGCTTTTTCGGCGGCGGCGATGACGTCGTCGAAGAATGGGACGAGATGTTTGCGATACGGCTGATGCAAGTGATCGGCGAACATGCCGTGCAGTTGCGCGTAGTCGCCGGAGACGAAGGCGGCGGTGATGGCGCAGGCGTTGCCGCAACTTTCGACGGCATCGAGGCGGTTGAGTTTTTTCGGCAGGAGCGCGCGGGCGTCTTCCGTACGCACCTCGAAATTCGGAATGAGGAGGATGAATTTCAACGCGTTGCTGACCGCGAAACGCTGGCGTTGCCGGCCGCGAATGACGTTGAACCCGCCGTATTCGCCAGGCGCGGCGTTATCCGGATGGCCTTCGAGTTCGCAGCAGAGTTGAAAAATTTCCGAGCGCGCGAGAGGGCGTTGCGCGAGCACGTTCAGACCGTGCAACAAACCGAGCCGAAGAGTGACGCTGCTTCCCAAGCCGCGCGCGGCTGGCACGTCGCCGTTCACGCGACAGGAAAACGGAAACGGCTTCACGCTGGTGCGCGCGAAAAAAAGGGCCGCTACTTCCTGCATCATTGGATCCACGGAAACGGTTTTGCTCCGGCGGACGGTGACCTCGTTATGGAGCCGCAGCGCCACGCCCAGACAATCGAAGCCCGGCCCCAAATTGGAAGTGCTCGCGGGGACGCGGACGGTGACGTGTTGCATAATTGCTCCCGCAAGCTGAGGGGCGGCGAGGGCGGCGCAAAGGTATCTTGCTCGCTTCACACGGCAAGACGAAGGCGCGGGAGAGACGCGCAGACGGGGTGTGCTTCCCGATTCATCCTAAGAGCCTAAGCCGGCGCGCCATGATTGATTCCCACTGGATCGAACCTCCCCTCGTGCAAGCATTTGAAGCGGAAGAGACGGACGCCTACCGGCTCTGCACTTTCGACGATGGCTGGGCCGAACGCTTCGGGAGCGACGTGCTCGTTTCCTACAAAACCGAGGCGGCGCAGGAGCGGATCACGACCGAGCTGTATCTCTGGTCGCTGGCGGTGAACTTCAAATTCAGTCGTGTTTTCGCGCGGTTCATGCCGAAGAAAAATGCGGAACGCGATCTGCCGCGATTGGTGGTGGGCGACGCGGGGGCAAATCTGGAGACGACGGCGAACGAGCGGCAGTTGCGCTATGGAATCGATTTCGCGAGTGGGTACTCGGTCGGACTTTTCGTCGATCAACGCGAGAACCGCAGTTTTGTGCGCCGGGAAAAACCAAAGACACTGCTGAATTGCTTCGCCTACACCTGCGCATTCTCGGTGGCCGCGGCCACGGTGGGCGCCGAGACGGTGAGTGTAGACCTTTCGAAAAAATCGCTCTCGCGCGCGCGGGAAAATTTTGCGCTCAATTCTTTACCGATGGCGCAGCACCGTTTGATCGCGGAAGACGTGGTGGCCTTCCTGCCTCGCCTGGCGCGGAAGGGCGAAAAGTTCGACATGATTATTCTCGATCCGCCGACATTCTCGCGCACGCATCGCGGGAAAGCGTTTCAGGTGGAGCGCGATTTCGAGACGCTGCTCTTGAGTGCGCTGGAAGTGGCGGAACGGCGTGGGCGCATTCTGCTTTCCACGAATTGCACGACGCTAAACGAACGCGCCCTGCAAGTGATGGCGAAGTTTTGTTTGAAAGCGACGCGCCGCGCGGGGGTGCTGCAGAGCGAGCCGGCACCGGCCGATTTTCCTCCCGGCGCGGCGGCGCGCACGGTCTGGCTGAACTTGCGTTAAAAGAATTGAAACACGCAGCGAGCCGTTAATATTCGAACTAACAGAAGATGGACGAACAAATTGCCGAAAGCGAAGACATCGCGGAGCGCGGCCTCCGTTACACGAAGGAACAATTCGGGCAGATCATGGAGCAAACGGAGGATTTCGTGCGCGAGAATCCGACGCGCGCGCTGGCCTATGCGGCGCTCGCGGGTGTGGTCATCAATCGGCTCCCGGTCTGTCGGCTGCTCGGCGGGTTGACGCGGCTTTCCTTGTTTGCGCTCAAGCCGGCGATTCTGATCTACGGCGCGACGAAGCTTTATCAGGCGGCGCAGGACAACGGCGAGTAGCGCGGTTTTATTCCAGGGTAAAGCCGACGTCCACCGTCACCTGCCAGTGGGCGATTTTGCCGTCCTCGATGTGGCCGCGTGTTTCGGTGACTTCGAACCACCGCATGTTCCGGACTGTTTGGCCGGCGCGGGCGATGGCGTTGGCCACTGCTTCTTCGATGCTGGTGGGTGAGGAGCCGACGAGCTCGATTTTCTTGTAAACGTGATCGCTCATGCAGCGAAGGTGAACCGTTTGGGCACTGCCAACAAACGCGAACCTTGATAAAGGATGGACCGCAGATTACGCAGATGACGCAAATGGGGAGCGTTTCGTCGCGGCATTCTTCATCTGCGCCATCTGCGGTTGAAGAAAGATCGAGCCATGGAAAACAACATCGAGTCGCACCTCGTCGAGAAGCGTGTTCTGAAGCCCGCGCGCGGGTTTGTGAAGAAAGCGCGCATCCAGAGCCTGGAGGAGTACCGGCGGATGTATCGCGAGTCGATCAAATCGCCGGAAAAATTTTGGGCGCGGGAAGCGAAGGAGCTGACGTGGCAGGCGCCATGGAAAAAGGTGCTCGAATGGAAGGCGCCGTTCGCGAAGTGGTTCGTGGGCGGGAAGGTGAATCTCTCGGAGAATTGTCTCGATCGGCATCTGACCGGGCCGAATCGCAACAAGGCGGCCATCCTGTGGGAAGGTGAGCCCGGAGAGAAACGGACGCTGACCTATCAGCAACTGCATCGAGAGGTGTGTCGGTTCGCGAACGTGCTGAAGCGGAACAAGATTCGGAAGGGCGATCGCGTGATTATTTATCTGCCGACCATTCCGGAGGCGGCGATCGCGATGCTGGCTTGCGCGCGGATCGGCGCGGTGCATTCGGTCATCTTTGGCGGCTTCAGCGCGGATAGCATTCGCGATCGGATCGCGGATTGCGGCGCGACGGCAGTGATCACGGCGGACGGTGGGTATCGGCGCGGGGCGATCGTCCCGTTGAAGAAAAATGTGGATGATGCGTTGCGCGGGAAGACGACGATCAAAAGCGTGATCGTTTTTCGACGGACGGGAAATGACGTGCACATCGAGGAGGGGCGCGATGTCTGGTGGCACCGCGAGATGGAATACGTGGACGCAAATTGCCCCGCGGTGCCGCTCGCGAGCGAGCATCCGCTTTACATTCTCTACACGAGCGGTTCGACGGGGAAACCGAAGGGCATTCTGCACACGACCGGCGGCTACATGGTGGGTAGTTATTCGACGACGAAGTACGTCTTCGATCTGCGGGAGGACGATGTCTATTGGTGTACGGCGGATGTCGGCTGGGTCACCGGACATAGCTATGTCGTCTACGGTCCGCTGCTGAATGGTGCGACGACGTTGATGTACGAGGGCGCGCCGAACTGGCCGGAGCCCGATCGCTTTTGGCGGATCGTGGAGGAATACAGCGTGAACATTCTCTATACCGCACCGACGGCCATCCGGGCGTTTATTCGCTGGGGCGATCGATGGCTGAAGAAGCATGATCTGTCGTCGCTGCGGCTGCTCGGATCGGTCGGCGAGCCGATCAATCCTGAGGCGTGGATGTGGTACCACGAAAAGGTGGGCGGCGGGCGGTGCCCGATCGTGGATACGTGGTGGCAGACGGAGACGGGCGCGATCATGATCACGCCGTTGCCGGGTGCGACCCCGACCAAACCCGGGAGCGCGACGTTGCCGTTCTTCGGCGTGGACGCGGCGATCGTGGATGAGCAGGGAAAGGAAGTGGGGCCGAATGTGGGCGGGAAGTTGATCGTGAGGCGGCCGTGGCCATCGATGCTGCGGAACATTTACGGAGACAAAGAGCGCTACCGGAAACAATACTGGAGCGAATTCAAAGGCAGCTACCTGACGGGCGACGGTGCGCGCCGCGATGAGGATGGGTATTTCTGGATCGTGGGGCGGATTGACGACGTCTTGAATGTGGCGGGACATCGGCTCGGGACGTCCGAAATCGAGAGCGCGCTGGTGAGTCACCCGAAAGTGGCGGAGGCGGCGGTGGTGGGTCGGCCGGATGAATTGAAGGGGCAGGGTGTGGTGGCGTTTGTGACCGTAAAAGGCGGGGTGAAAGCGACGCCGAGTTTGAAGGAGGAATTGCGGGCGCATGTGGGCACGCAGATCGGGGCGATCGCAAAGCCGGATGAAGTGCGGTTCGCGGAGGCGCTGCCGAAGACGCGTAGTGGGAAGATCATGCGGAGGCTGCTGAAGGAAATCGCGAGCGGGAAGACGGTGACGGGAGATACGACGACGCTGGAGGATTTCGGCGTGCTGGCGACTTTGAGCGCCGAGGAATAGCAGAGACGGCTGGCTTGGGCGAACTGGAGCGGGCGCGCACGCGCGGCTTGGCATGTGGGATTCGGAGGGTAGCGTTACGGCGTGAATTTTATCCGAACAGGATTGCGCGAACTGGGGCTGAAGGTGCGCCGCCAGAAGACGCGTATGGCTTTGCGCCACGAAAAGCGGGTCCTGCAACGGAGCGAGATCGCTCTCGGCCGCGAAGGCGTGGCGCAGGCGGTGAATTTTCCCGAGCTTCGAAGCGAGATCGTGGCGCTGAAAAAACTGGAGCAGGAGCAAAAGGAAGTCGGCCTCCGCATTGCACACATTGAGGAGGGGTTGAAGCAGATCGAGGTGCAGCGGCAAGAGAACGCCAAGGAGCAGAACGAAGCAACCGCCGCGCTGGAGGAGGAGAAGAAGCCGATCCTGCTATCGCGCAATAACGCGAAGGCGGCGTCGGATCTCTGCGATCGCGAATTATCGGGCGTGGATCGCAAGTTGAAGGAGAACGACGACGCGGATCGCGAACTGGTGCAGGCGCTCGCGGCATTGCAGCAGAAGTCGCCACCGCCCGATGATCTCGATGCGCAAACCAGCGCCTTGAGCAGTCAGCGGGTGAACCTGCCCGAGCGACGCTCGGAGATAGAGCGGGCCCGCGTGGGGAGCGCGGAGGCGTGCCGGTCGGCGAAGGAAAAACTGGATCAACACCAGAAGCAGCTCGACGAGATCGACAAGCGGATCGCAGCCGTGCGGAGCGATTTCGAAGGGCGCGACCGGACGTTGAATGAGACCAGCCGGTCACAGCAGGAAGTTCTGAAAGAAGCGCGCACGCATCACCAGACGGTGGAGGAGCGCAAGAACCCGGCCTACTTGAACATCGGCCGCCATCTCGCCACGCAAGGGATCACGCCGCCGAACGCGCCTCATCTGCTCGACGACGTGAATCGCCACCGCACCGCGGTGGAACGCCACTCGCAACAGAAGGAGGAGCTGGCGGTCCTCTCCAGCCAGATCGACAAGCAGGAGCTGCGCAAATTTTACTTCAGCATCTTCTCCGTCATCGTCCTTCTCGTCATCATTTTGCCGCTGGTTTTCCAATCGCCCGCGAAGCGCGAATGGCTGCCGTCGGAGACGGAGGCGATCCTTTCGGTGAACACGCAGAAATTGCAGCGCGACGAGCTCCCGACGCGCTGGGCGAAAGATCTTCCCGACGAATGGCAGACGATCTGGGCGGGGTTGGTCGGGCCCGCGCAGCTAACGCCGGTGCTGAATCTGGCGCGCGACAGTGCGCGCGTCACGCGGGCGATGACGAGCGCAAACTCGAGCACGGTGCGCGAGTTCGTGCTGGTGCAGGCGAAGGACGACGTCACGCCAGTGATCCGAGCGATCGAGCAGCAAACGGAGTTCGAGAAGCAACCCGTGAACGGATTGTCAGTCTGGCTGCGGCCGAATTTTGCGCTCGCGCGGGTGGGTCCGCTCACGCTCGCGGTGGGGGCGAAACGCGAGGTGGAAGAGTTGGCGCGGGTGCGGCTTGGGATTGAGCAGGATCTCAAGATCACGGGCCATCTTTTCGATCGCTTCCAGGCGCTCGATCAAGAGACGGCGGTGCGTTTGATCTCGAGCGATCCGCCGAGCATTGCGCGTTTTTTCCAGCCCATCTTTACGCGCGAGCTACTCGAGGCGGTGCAGATTCTTGGCCTCGGGCTGGCTTTGGAAAATCCGGTGAAGGGTCGTCTCGTTTTGCACCTGAAATCAAAGCCAGAGGCTGAGCTGATGGCGCAGCAAATGCGCGACGAACCGCAACGCTGGCTACGCCTCCAGGAATCCGACCTACTCCTCTATGCCCAGCCGCCGGAGGTAAGCACGCAAGAGTCGGACATCGAGTTGCGGTTCAACGTGCCGGAAAACAGCGCCCGGCTGCTCCTGCAGCGCATCGCGAAGACGAACACCCCTCCGGCAATCGTGAGCAAATAAATAACGCGCGGAGAATTTTCTGGTGCGCGCTTTGCTCATGAACTATTTGCCGTCTCCATTTTTCATCGTGATGAGATCTTCCACCCGCGCTTTGATCGTGGTCGTTTCGCTGCTGGCTCTCGCTGGGCGGGAGCTGCTGGCGGCGGAGGCGGACCTTGTGAGTATCCACAGTGTGGACCGGACGATTATCGTGGATTTGCGTTACTCCGGGCCACGGAACATCGCGCAGCGGCCGCTTTATCCCGCGAACATGCCGGCGCTGGTGCGGCCGCAGGTGGCGGCAAAATTGGCGAAGGCGCAGGCCATCCTGCGGGAAAACGGATATGGGTTGAAAATCTGGGACGCCTACCGGCCGGCGAGCGTCCATGATCAGCTCTGGCAGTTATCGCCGAACACCGATTACCTGCAGGATCCGTCGGTGAGCGCCTCGCTCCACACCTACGGTGTGGCGGTGGACGCCACGCTGGTGGACAGCAAGGGGCGTGAGGTGAGGATGCCGACCGACTTCGACGATTTCACGATGGCCGCGATGTTGAAATACACGGGCGGCAACGCCGAGATCCGCCGGAATTTGCACCGGCTGCAAAACGCGATGGCGCGGACTGGATTCTACGGGCTGCGCACGGAGTGGTGGCATTTCATTGCGCGGGATTGGAAGGAATACGAACCGATTCCGGAAATCACGATCATGGAGCGGGGAGGGACGGGCGTCGTTCCGGCGAGAACCGAAACTGCTAGACGCGATCTGCCACGCAGTTCTCCGACACCCAGCGCAGGTAATCCGGCAGTCCGTCGCGGATCGGCACTGCGATGATTTCGGGGACGTCGTAGGGATGGAGCGACTTTAGTCTTGCCTGCAGCTCGGGGAAGCGCGCGGGCGTGGTTTTGAAGAAGACCATCGTTTCCTGCGCCTCTTCCACTTTGCCTTCCCAGCGGTAGATGGATTGGATGGTTGGAGTGAGATTCGCGCAGGCCGCGAGATGCTCGTCGACCATTTGGCGCGAGATGCGACGCGCCGTTTCCGGATCGGGAAACGTGCTGACGACGAGCCACGCTTCGTCCGCCATGCGTTACGCGGGGGCGAGTGCCACCTGGCGGCAGATCCAGCCGCCGCCGAGGACGGTGTCGCCGTCGTAGAAGACGGCAGCCTGGCCGGGCGTGACGGCTTTTTGCGGCTCGTGCAACACGATGCGCGCGGTTTGGTCGGGCTGCGGATAGAGCGTGGCGCGCGTGCCGGGATGGGCGTAACGGATTTTAACCGTCACTTCGATCGGCTCCTCCGCCATGCCGCGGCTGACCCAATTGACGCGGTCGATTTCGAATTCCTCCGACACGAGGTCCGCCGCGCGGCCGACGATGACGCGATTCGTGGCGGGATCGATGTCGACCACATAACGCGGCTCGGGCGAACCGCCGGGCAGGCCTTTCCGTTGCCCGATGGTGAACATCTCAATGCCCTCGTGCGGCGCGACGAAATTGCCTTCGAGATCGTAGATGCCGCCTTCGTGGAATTCGTTCTCGCCCAGATGGCCGCGAAGGAAGGCCTTGTAGTTGTTCCCGGGGACGAAGCAGATTTCCTGGCTGTCGACTTTTTCGGCGACCTTGAGTCCGAGCGTGCGGGCGATTTCGCGAATCTCCGGCTTCGCCATCGCGCCGAGCGGGGTGAGGGCGCGTTGCAGTTGCTGCTGGCGCAGGCTGAAGAGAAAATAGGACTGATCCTTGCGGGGGTCGGCGCCTTTGCGGAGCACGGCGTGGTCGGCGTGGTGCTCGATGATCGCATAATGCCCGGTGGCGATGTAGTCGCAGCCGAGCGCTTCCGCTTTTTCCCACAGGCTGCCGAACTTCAGCTTTTCGTTGCACATCACGCAGGGATTCGGGGTGCGGCCGGCCTGGTATTCGGAGGAAAAATAATCGATCACGACGCGCTCGAATTGATCCGCTTCATCCACCACGTAATGCGGGATGCCGAGGGAATGGGCTACGCTCCGCGCGTCGGCCACGGCTTGCGGGCCGCAGCATTTATCCTCGGCGCGGGAGACGCAGTCCTGCGGCCAGACCTTCATCGTCACGCCTACTACGTCGCAGCCCTGCTCGCGGAGGAGAAATCCGGCGACGCTGGAGTCGACGCCGCCGCTCATGCCGAGGAGGACGCGTTGTTTTTGGGAGGACATGCGCCCGCAAAGTGGATGTGGTGGGGGGAGAGTCAACCCGACGAAGTGAACTGAGGCCGAAAAGCGGCGTTTGGCATTTCTCCTGCCTCTGAAAACGGAAACGCCCCGACAAAGCGGGGCGAACGCGACCGAACCGGAAGTGGCGCTAAAACGCTTACTACGAAGGATTAAACCGGAATTTTGTCCGGCCGCGCTTCGCGTTGGCTTTCGCTTTGCGACGCGTTTTTTGGGTCGGGGTCTCAAAAGCGCGCAGACGCCGCACTTCTTCGAGGATGCCTTCGGCGTCGAGCTTGTTTTTGAGCCGTTTGAGAGCACGATCCACCGGCTCTCCTTTGCGAACAATCACTTCTGGCATTTTATTGGTCTCCTGGGTTCAAAAAATCGGGATTTGTAGGGGCTGACCTCCGCGGGCGAGGCGACATTAAGCGGCCACCCGTTAGGCGTCAACTCTTGTGAATAACTTTCCTTTTAGCGGGCCGCCGTAGGCCGGGCCGGGGCGGTTTTCTGTGTTACCTCCCGGCGAAGCGAGCTGGTGCTGCCACCGCGGGCGCGCAGCCACCAGAGGACGATGGGCGAGGCGATGAAGATGGAAGAATAGGTGCCGAACACGATGCCGATGATGATCGCGAGCGAGAAATCGTGCAGGACCGACCCGCCGAGGAAATAGAGGCAAAGCAACGGAATCAAGGTGACGCCGCTGGTCAGAATAGTCCGGCTGAGCGTCTGGTTAAGGCTCGCGTTCATGATCTCCTGGATGCTGCCCTTTTGGCCGCTGGCCAGACCTTCGCGGACGCGATCGAAGACGACGATCGTGTCATTGATCGAATAGCCGAGGATGGTGAGGATGGCGGCTACCATCGTGAGCGAGAGCTCTTTTCCGAGGAGCGCGAAGATACCGATCGTCATCAAACAATCGTGCAGCAGCGCGACGACGGCGCCGACGGCGAAGGAGAGTTCGAAGCGGAACGCCACGTAAAATAGGATACCGATAATTCCGAGCCCGAGTGCGATAGCCGCGTTCCGCGCCAGCTCGCTGCCCACGAGCGCGCCGACGCGCTCGGATTGCTCCACTTTAAATCCGGCGTCCGGCAGGCTTTTTATGATTTGTTGTTCGATCTTTTCGCTGGAATCAAACGGTCCGCGCACGATAACGAAGTTGAGATCGCCCTGGCGGGATTGCTGGATGGGGGCGTCGTCCATCTTCAAGGGGCGCAAGGCTTCGCGCACACTCTTCAGATCGACCGGCTTCGCGGTGCTGAGAGTAAGGAGATCGCCGCCGCGGAAATCGACGCCGAAGTTTTTCTCGCCCCGCACTCCGAAGGCGATCATGCCCGCGGTAATCAGGAGGGCCGAGAAGATAACTCCGAGAAGGCCTTTGCTGAGAAAGTTGAAATTCTGCGATGAGATAACATGCATCATCGACAACTTTTTCACTCTCTCGTTGTCCACCAGCCAGCTGAAGCCGTTCCGGCTCACGATGAGCGCGGTGAACATCGAAGCCAGGACGCCGAGCGTGAGTGAAATGGCGAAACCCTTCACCGGTCCGGTCGCTTTCCAGAAGAGGATGACGGCCGTGATGAGGGTCGTGACGTTGGCGTCGAAAATAGAGCTGAAAGCTTTTTCGTAAGCAGCGGCGATCGCCACCTTGAGCGATTTGCCAAGCGCGAGTTCTTCGCGGAGCCGTTCGTAAATGAGAACGTTGGCGTCGATCGCGATGCCGACCGTGAGAATAATGCCCGCGATGCCCGGCAGCGTGAGCACGAAATTGAACATCGTGAGTGCGCCGAGGAGCAGGATGACGTTGACGAGCAGGGCGAGGTTTGCGATGAAACCGGCGAGCCGGTAGTAGATCATCATGAAGGCGAGGGTGAGGGCGAGGCCGATCAAGCCCGCCATGACGCTGGTGCGAATGGAGTCCGCGCCCAGGGTGGGGGAGACGCTGCGTTGTTCCTCGATGCGGACAGGCGTTTCCAGCGGATTCTCGAGCACGCTGGCCAGATTGCGGGCTTCCTGTTCGCCGAAGCGGCCGGTGATTTCCGCACTGCCGCCGTAGATCGCGTCGCGGATGACGGGCGCTGATTGGATCAGGCCGTCGAGCACGATGGCGAAACGGTAGCCCTTAAATTTCTCCGTAATGGTGCCGAAAGTCTTGGCGCCTTCCGGGTCGAAATTGAGGTTCACGCCCCAGCCCGAGTTGCCGAAGTAGGCGTGTGAGGTGGTGACATGTTCGCCGCCCAAATCGGGGCGCTTCTTCACCAGCAAACGCTCTTCCTCCGCCTTCTGGCCGGGCTCCGCGTGGAGATTGTACGATTCGATCCGATACTCCGGCGGGATGACGTCGGTGCCCGCGTCGATCGCCGCCAGCTTCTGCCCGTTATCCGGATAAACCAGCCGGAACTCGAGCCGCGCCACGCGCGACAACTGCGCCCGCACATCCTGAATTTTCTCCGTGCTCAACCCCGGCATCTGCACCAGGATGCGATCGTCGCCCACCGGGCTGATGAGAGGTTCGCCGCCGCCGTAGAAATCGACGCGCTTGCGGATCACTTCGACCGCCTGGTCAAGCATTACCTTGTCGACCACTTTCTCGCCGCCCACGAGGCGGATGAGGAAGGAGGTGCCGCCTTTCAGATCTAGGCCGAGCTGAATGCGCTTCTGCGGTGGATAAATCGTTGAAAGACTGAAGACCACCAGCAGCACCATGAGGGTGGTGGCGAGGAGGCGTTTCCGCAGGCCGTAATCGGTCGCGAAATACCAGCCGAAGAGGACGAGCAGAAGCAGACCGATGGAGAAAGTGAAGGCGGGGGACATTTAATTGCGGATTGCGGATTTCTGAGTGCTGATTTGGGAAGCCATGGGTCGCGAGGATCTACTTCGCTTCCTCGCCAGCGAGGATTGTGGCGACGGCGGAGCGTTCGATTTCGATCTTTACGTTGTCGGCGATTTTCAAAATCACGGTGCGTTCTTTCACATTCGAGATCAGGCCGTGGATGCCGGAAGCGGTTACGACGCGATCGCCGGTTTTCAACGCCGCCACCAGTTTGGCCGCCTCTTTCTGCCGCTTCATCTGCGGACGGAAGAGCAGGAAATACATGATGACGAAAATGAGGATGATCGGCACGAACGAAGCGAGCGGGTTCGGTCCGGTGGCGGGCGGTGCGGCTTGGGCGAGGAAATTGATAAGCATGACAATAAGAGAATGAATCCAGAGCCCCGCGATCGCTCGGGGCGAGCGGAGTCGGGAAGCGGGCTGTTATTGAACACACAAGCGGAGGATTTGCAACCGTGCCTCTTCCCGCAGCCTTACATCGTCCGCGCGCAGCGATCTGCTGGCTCGCTCTCGGTCAACGACCCTGCCGGGGCGCTGCGCGATCACGCCTTCTCCCACATTCGCCTTTTGCCTTAGCTCGCGACTCGCGTCCGATAGCCGACGATAAACTCGCGTCGGAACTCGGCGAAGGTCCCCCCCTCGATCGCGGCGCGGGTGCGCGTCATGAGGTTCAGATAAAAGTGGAGGTTGTGAAGCGTGATCAGGCGCAGCCCGAGAATCTCCTCCGCCTTGATAAGGTGGCAGATGTAGCCGCGGGAAAAATCCCGACAGGCGGCACAGGTGCAGCCCTCTTCGATGGGGCTTTTTTGCCGGGCGAACTCGGCGTTCTTTAAATTCAATGCCCCTTCGGCGGTGAAGACCGTGCCATGC
>JBDSNB010000054.1:0-8250 GCA_039915555.1 Chthoniobacterales bacterium
GAGGTGTAGTAAGCCATCTCGACCGGACGCGCCTCGTCTTCGTTCTCGAGCTCGCCTTCGTCCACCTCATCGCCCTGGTAAACGCGCTCCCCGGATGAAAAAGCCGCCCGCACTGGCGCCATCGCCACGCGCGTCACATGGGAAACAACGGGATCGGCCACCGCGTGCACCGCGGAACGGACGAACACGAACGGCTGTAACGCCACTGGAACCGAACGGTCCTTCCGCTGGCGTCGCGGGCCGGCTTCCGCTGCGGTGACGAAAATGAAAACCAGCACGAGGACGAGGCACCCCGCACTGCAAGCGTGAGATCGCTGTCCTGCGCGCATCCCTTACTGCAAAGCTGTTCGCGCGCCAACCGGCCCGATTTTCACCGCGCGCTCGTCCGTTCGCATGACAATCCACCACCACGCGCCGAAGATGCGCGCGATGCGCGCAGCAGATCCTCCGGCCAACCAGCCACCCGCGCTCCACGTCCCGCGTTCGCTCCCGCTCCTCATCGCGGTCCTCAGCATGATCGGACCGTTCGCGATCGATACCTACCTGCCTTCCTTCCGCGAAATGGAAACCTCCCTCCGCGCCAGCCCGCTTCAGATTCAGCAAAGCCTCACCGCGTATCTCCTTCCGTTCGCGCTCATGAGTCTCTGGCACGGCTCCATCTCTGATGCGCTCGGGCGACGCCGCGTGATTCTCATTTCACTCGCGGCCCTCGCGCTCACCTCGGTCGGTTGCGCGCTGGCGCCAAACATCCAGGTCCTCTGGATTTTTCGCGCCCTGCAAGGCATCGCCTCCGGCGCGGGCATGGTGGTCGGCCGCGCCGTGATCCGGGATGTTTACGAAGGCGCCACCGGCCAACGCGTGATGGCCAACGTGACGGTTGTTTTCACGATCGCGCCCGCCGTCGCGCCCATCCTCGGCGGCTGGCTGCATGAGTGGTTCGGCTGGCGCTCGGTGTTTTATTTCCTCGCGCTCTTCGCGGTCGCCGTCTGGATTTGGTGCCTCCAGCAACTGCCCGAAACGCTGCACCCGGAGCGTCGCTCGCCCTTGAACCCGGCGTTCCTCGCCCGTTCCTACCGCCGCACGCTCACCGACTTCCGTTTCCTCGCCGTCTCCTTCGCCGCCGCGCTCAACTTCACCGCCATCTTTCTCTACATCACCTCCGCTCCGGTCTTTCTCATGGAGCATCTGCACCTGCGTGAGACGCAGTTCTATTGGCTCTTCATTCCCGTCCCCGTCGGCATGATGCTCGGCGCCGCGCTCTCCGGGCGGCTCGCCGGTCGGCTTTCGCCCAAACGCACCGTCCTCTTCGGATATGGCGCGATGATTTTCGCGGTCCTCCTCAACGTGGGCTTCCATCTCTGGCGACCGGCGCAGCTGCCGTGGAGCGTGGCGCCGCTTTTCGTTTACGCGATCGGGATGGCCCTCGCGATGCCGAGCCTTGTCCTCTTTGCGCTCGATCTTTTCCCCGCGCAAAAAGGCCTCGCCGCCTCCTGTCAGGCGTTTCTCATGACGATGCTGAACACCCTCACAGCCGGGCTGCTTTCCCCCCTCGCCAACGCCTCGCCGCTCCGGCTCGCGCTCGTCTCCGCCGGACTCACGACTGGTGGACTGCTCTGCGCCTCTCTCTTCTTTGCGAAAAATTCGGCCCGAAAATAGCCGGCCGCTATTCGCTCTCAGCCGCGGTTCCTGCGGCCGAGATCTTTGATCAGGCTATCCGCGATCGTCCAAATTTTCTTCCCGGTTTCCTTCGAGATCCGCGCTTCGTCCGCCATCATCAACTGCCGGATCTTCGGGATGCTCGCGCGCATCCGGACGACGTTCGGGTTGGCCCGAATCTCCCCGCTCATCTCCGCCAGCCGCTGGTCGAAATAATCAAGCAACGCCGGTTGCCGCAAAAGCTCCGCGTCCGTCGTCGCATAATTCTGCAGCACGAGCGCAGTCACAGCCGCGCCGCCACGCAACCATCCGCCCGCGCTCACGAGTTGCGCGAGCTGCTCGCTTTGCAGCTCCTTCATCCCGCCTTGCACATCGGGCAGGACGCCATCCCATTCCTTGCGCACCGCGGGCCAATCGCCGTTCTCCGCATGCTCGACAATGCTGCGGCTGCGCCGGAGGGCCGCCTGTTCCACCCCGAGTGCGCGGGCGAAGCGAAGCACTGCGCCGCCCAGACTTTTCACTTCCGCGGCATCCTTCGCCGCCGCCGCGATGAATCCTTCCGAAATGACCACCCCGAGAAGCAGCGCGTTCTCCGTGGGATCGATTCGTGGTCGCAAAGCGGCGATGTCGGAACGCTGGACCCGACGCCAATTGGAATCGCGAAAGCGATCCAGCGTCTCGAAAATTTCCCGCGGCACCGGCAGGAGCACGTCTTTGATCGACTTCGATTCCGCGGGAAGCGGTTCTCCTTCGCCCGGCGGCGCTGGTTCCGCGAGCGCCATGGAGCACAATGCCAACCAGGCTAAAATGCGCAGCGGTCGTCGGTCCATCGCCCAACCATACCCTGCCCCATCGCGCGAGGGCCAGCTTGCGCGCAAAATTTTACCTTTCGTCCCAGCGGCGGAGAATCGCGGCCACATTCGTGCCGCCAAAGCCGCTCGAGTTCGTCATCGCGATTTGCGGTGCGTGCTCGATTGGCGCGGCCACGATCCGAACGGGTGGAAACTCGGGATCGAGCTCCGTGATGTTGGCGGAGACGGGAGTGAATCCTTCCTCCAGCGCGAGACAACAAAAGGCCGCTTCCATCGCCCCGGCTAACGAGAGGCCGTGGCCGGTGAGCGATTTCGTGCTGCTGACGTAGGGCGATCTCTCGCCGAAAACGCGTTTGATCGCGCGCACCTCTGCCGCATCGCCCGCGGGCGTCGAAGTGCCATGCGCGTTGATGTAATCCACCTCCGCTGCGTCCAGGCCGGACTCGCTCATGGCCGCTTCCATCGCGCGGGCCAGGCCGTCGCCTTGCGGCTCGGGAGCCATCACGGTGTAGCCATCCGACGCTTCGCCCCAGCCGAGCATCTCGGCGTGAATAGGCGCGCCGCGTTTCCGCGCGTGTTCCAATTCCTCCAGCACCAGCACCGTGGCCCCGCCGGTCACGACGAAGCCATCGCGCTTCCGATCGAAAGCGCAGGGACTGAGCGCCGGGTCGGTCTGCGTGGTCAGTGCCCGCATCCCGACGAAAGGCAGAATGCTGAAAAGATTGCAGTCTTCCGCGCCGGCCACGAAGACGATGTCCTGGCGATTCGCCCGGATGCGATCGAAGGCCGCGCCCAGTGCGTGCGCCGAAGAAGCGCAGGCGCTGGAAAAGCCTAACGAGTGGCCCTTGATGGAGAAAGCGGCGACAAAATTCATGTTCAAGGTGCCGGCGATCCCCGCCACCATCGCCATCGGGTTGGCGCGTTGCGGCCCTTTCTCCAGCATGATCTTCAAATACTCGTAGGTCAGCCAGGCGGAGCCGTTCGAGGCGCACATCGCACCCGTGCGCGGGTTCGAGACCAGCTCGGGCGGCAACTGCGCATCGGCAATCGCCTGTTCCATCGCGCAGAATCCATAGACCGCATTCGGCGACATCGAACGCAAATGCTCGCGCCGAATTTTGTAAGCCTCCGGATAAATCCACTCATCGGAACGCAGCTCGGGAAACTCGAATTCCTTCACCGTCCCGGCCAGCCGCACCGGCACGCCGGGCCGCTCCAGTTCGGAATAATATTCCACCCCGGTGCGCGCTTCCCGCAGGCTGGCCAGCACCTGCGCGCGGTTATTCCCGATGCTGGTGATGAAGCCGAGCCCGGTCACCACCACGCGGCGCATTCCGTTTTCCTTTTCCGTGGACATGACGCCGGGACTCTAGGCTGCGGATTCGCGACGATCCATGACCAATGAATCCGTCATGATGCGTTCCAGCCGCTGGCGTTGCAATTCCAGTTCTTCGTCGCTCGCAGCGGCGTCGACGTGAAACGGCTCGCCGCTCAGCACCCGCATGCGCGCAAACGGCAGGGCGATGGCAAATCCATCCCAACTCCGAAAGCGCCGGTAACGCGAATATTCGATCTGCACCGGAACAATGGCGCAGCCGGTTTTCTGCGCGAGATAAAGCGCTCCCGGCTGCAAACGATAACGCGGGCCGCGCGGCCCATCCGGCGTAATCATAAGATCGCTCCCCTCCGCGAGACGGCTCGCCATTTCACGCAGCGCCAGCGAGCCACTCCGCGAAGTGGAGCCGCGCACCGCGCCGATTCCAAAGTGGCTCAGAACGAGCGCGAGCAAGGAACCTTCGGGCCCGGCGCTCGTGAGCACGAACGCGCGGCGCCCTTTCGCCGCCCGCCGTTCGTAGAGCGCCGGCATGCTGAAGATCCGGTTGTGCCAAAGGAGGATGATCACCGGATCGCGGCGGCCAGACAAATAGCGCGCCTGGTCGTCGATCGAAAAACGCAGGGTCCAGCCATGGGCCCGGATCAGCCACGCGAGCAACGCCATCGCCGCGCGCCACGGCCAGCTCGGTTCGGCTTCGAGGCGGAGGCGCAAAAGCCAGCCGACTTTCCGCACGATGCGGCAACCGAACGACATCCGCTCGCGCGTTCGGCCGCCGTTGGATTCGGCTCGGCGCACCCGCGTCGCGCTCAGGTTTGCGGATGCGTTTCCGCGTACCGCTTTTGCAGGAACTCGACCACGTCGCCCATCGTCTGCATTTGCCGCAAATCCGAATCCTCGATCACAAGATCGAGCGCGTCCTGCACATCGAGCACCACTTCCAGCATCATGAGCGAATCGATTCCGAGCGCCGCGAGCGGCGTCTCGGGCGTGGCCTGCTCGACGACCGGGCGCGCATCGGGTTGCACATAACGCCAGACAATCCCGCGCACGATCTCCGGAATCTGCGCCGGGTCGCCCGTTTCGCGCAGCGCGATGACGGCTTCGACGGTGCCCTCGCGGCAACGCTTGAAGCTTTTGCGCAGGCTTTCCTTTTCGTCCTGGGAGAGTTCGGTAGGCATGACGGGCGAGGGGGACCATCGGTATGCGGAGCTGGCATTGTCAAGCCAGCCCGCCGAATCACATCCGGGCCAGGAGGCGCATCTTGATCCCATGCCGTGCGCGCAGCGTGAGCTGCGGCTGGAGTGCGATCGGATGCTTCGGCATAATCTCGAGCCGCCATTTCTGCGCCAGCGCCGCCAGACAAAGCACGCCTTCCATACTCGCAAACGCCTCGCCTAAACACGACCGACTCCCGGCGGAAAACGGAAAGTAGGAATACTTCGGGCGGGCCGCGCGGGCCTCGGCCGTCCAGCGTTCCGGATCGAACTTCGCCGGCTCCGGAAACCAACGCGCGTCGCGCTGCGTGACGTACGAAGACAAGAGCACGACCGAACCCTTCGGAATCGGATAACCGCCCACGACGCAATCTTGCAAGGCGCGCCGCCCGATCGCCCACAACGGCGGATATAAGCGCAGCGCCTCAGAAAAAATCCGCGCCGTTACCGGCAAACGCGGCACGTCATCCATCCGAGGCGCGCGTCCTTGCAACACCGCATCCACCTCTGCATGCAGTTGCGCTTCCACTTCCGGATGTTGCGCGAGCAGATACCAACTCCAGGCCATCGCGTTCGCGGAGGTCTCATGGCCCGCGAGAAAAATCGTCATGGCCTCGTCGCGCACCTGGAGATCGCTCATCCGTCCGCCATCCTCCTCATCTTGCGCGACCAGCAGCATGGAAAGTAAATCGCCGTGATCTTCCCCGGTAGCGCGGCGTTCCTGGATGATCCGATAAACCGCGTCGTCCAACCGTCGGAGCGCGGCCTCGAAGTCCGCGCGATCCGCCTGCGGCAAAATGGAACGCTCAAACTGATCGAGGATCTCGCTCAGTGCGGCGCGAATTTCCTCGGCCTCGTGTTCGATGTCCGCGCCGAAGAGCGTGCTGGCCACGATCATCATCGCGAGCCAGTTCATTTCCGCGCAGATATCGACGACCGCGTCCGGCTGCCAGCGTTCGCGCAACCGGAGCGCGAGCGCGCTCATCTGGTCGGCGTAGGAGGCGATGCGTTCGCGATGAAAAAACGGCTGCGCCAAACGTCGTTGCCGCATGTGCACTTCGCCTTCGCTGACGAAGAGTCCGTCGCCCAGCACCTCCTTGATTCGCTCCACGGAAAACCATTTCGAAAAACTCCGATCCTGCGCCACGAGCACCTCGCGAATGAAGTCCGGATGATTCACTAGAAAAAGATCGTGCGGATGATCGCCCAACCGGAAGCGAACGATGTCGCCGTACTCGCGCGCCAGCCGGGAGAAGAACTCGAGCGGGTCGCGCCGCATCGCATAAAGATTCGTGCCGGGGGGATCATCGCTCGGGCCGGGTGGTCGGTTATTGTTCATCACGAGCCGGCATCGGCCCCGCCAATCAAGCTGCGGCGAAACTGAAACGCAACGCGTAGAAAAGTGTCATGAGCGCGAAGAGCGCGATAAACAGGAAGCGAATCGTGTGATCGAGCCACGGTCTGCGCCCGGCGATCGCGAGAGCAAGGAAAAGCGGGAAGATGACCGAGACGAAGCGCGCCGTGGAGAGAAGCGTGCCGGACGAAAGGGGCAGGACGATGGAGGAGAACGTGAAGATGGCGAGTGCCCATTGTCTGCGAGCAAACCAGAAAACGGCGCCGCCCAAAGCGAGGAGCGCGGCGGCGAAGTTCCACGCCTTAAAGTTCCAGGGCTCAATCAGAAACAACGGGTCGCGCAGGTACTGATAGAGCGGGTTCAAGAAGAAGCCGCTTCTCCGCCCCCAGGCGCTCGCGCTCTCGATGCAGGCCAGCGGGTTGCCAGTAGTCTGCCAAAGAAAGAACATGAAGGCGAGCAAGCCGGCGGGGATGAGCGCCAGCCCAAAAAAATCGACACCCCGTTTTTCGCGCTCGGTGGTTTGCAGATAGAAAAGGGCGAGCGCCGGCGCAAGGAAGATGCCGTTCAAGCGGGTGGCGCTGGCGAGCGCGCCGAGCAAACCCACCGCCCACCAACGCCGGTGCGCCGCCGCGAGGAAAGTGGCCACAGTTAAGAAGAGAAAGAGCGACTCCGTAACCGGCAGCGAAAAGAAATAGCTCACGGGAAAGACGGCGGTGTAAAAGAGGGTGCGATCAGCGATCGCCACCGCGTAGTCAAGCGCCGTGACCAGACGATGCAGCAGCAGCAGCGCACCGAAGAACAAAGCATTGGAGAGAAGTGCGCCAGTGAGGAAATATTCGCCGGTGACCGCACCGGCCCGGCCCAACAGCCAGGGATAAAGCGGGAAGAAAGCCCAGGTGTGTTGCGCGGTGTTTTCGAACGGGATGCGTTCGTAGCCTTCGCTCGCAATGCCGGCATACCATCCGGAATCGCCGCGCATCAAGGTTTGCTGGAGCGCAGTCGTAAGCCGTCTCGATTCGACACGCGTGATCGGATGTAAATCATCCGGGTTAAAGTCTGGTGCGGCGCGATTGAGCACGGACGCATCCGCGAGGATGAAAATGAGGAGGATGGCAAGGCGCGTGAGCGCAAAGACGAAACACGTTTGACGCATGCTGCGGTCGCGCCAGAGCTGGCGCGCCATCAGGGGTCCGACTCTTTGCGCAATCGACACGAGAGATTCGCCTAACGATTTATCGGAGGTTCTGAGTTTCCGCACAGTTTAAGCACGGCGGTAGAGAGATGAGGGAAGAGGAGGCGCGCCCCCAATTCGGTGAACCATGGCCGCAGCGCGCGCCCGGCGCGTCCAGCGAGCCAGTAGGCGGCTTCCTTCGAGCAGTTCGCATTCACCTCGTCGATCAAGTGGAAGAGCGCCTCCACCGCCGCGGCGTTCGATTCATTGCTTCCGGCGAAGGGAAGAAAGATTCGCGGCAGCTCGAGTGCCGAGTCGAAGGTCACGTGTCCTTCTGTTATCGCGAGCGCCACGCCCAGCGCGTTTTCGATTCCTCCTCCCGTCAGAGGCGAGGCCGCGCCCAGCTCTTCAACCTGATGGAACTCCACCAACTGCGAGTACTCCTCGGGCGCGATCTCGCCGCGCGCGAGCAAACCGGCGAAGAGGGGTTGCAGATTCAGATCGTGCAGAATCACAATGCCGGGGTGCTCTCGGAAGACCTGCCAGATCGCACCGTGCTGCCCGGCATCACTGGCCAGCTGATACACGGTCATGTCGGCCGCGTTGATCTCCGCCCACCGCAGTGCGCCGGGCACATAGTGACGAACGTGCGCGTCGCGTTCGAGCGCGGGCGACCATCTCGAATCATGCACCCAGAGCGTCACCTC
>JBDSNB010000069.1:0-6553 GCA_039915555.1 Chthoniobacterales bacterium
GCGTGAAGGGATGCCAGACGTGACGTTTATCCGCGGCGATCAACGCGGCGGTGTCCCAGCGATTGTTCGCGCTCATCTGATGGGTAGGGACGCCGCGCTGCGGCGTCCGGCGCGGGTGGTTCGCAGACGTTGGCGTCGGCCTAACCCAAATCGCCGCGCGCATCGGACGGCGCAGCGCGCCGTCCCTACCGCGCCGTTAGTTTTCGGCCGCATACAGGCGCAGAAGCTCGTCCAGTGCGGCCACATCTTCCGCGGCGGCACGGCGGCGTTGGTACTTGCGGAAGACGACGTCGCGCGCGTTCACGAGATCGTCGTGGAGCGGCCGGTCGTAGTAGGTCCAGCTGCCTTCATCGAGATACTTGGCCTGAAATTTCCAGACGCCGCCGAACTTCGTAACCCGGACTTCGCGTTTCCGGCCTTCAGCGTCCTTTTCCTTCCATACATGTTGACTCCGCATTGCAGAGCGATTCTACATGGATTCTTGAAAGACGCAGCCAGACTGCTCGCTTACTTCGCCGCGACGGTTCTGTTCGGCGCGTGGGTGGCACCTTTTCTCTATTGGGGCGCGCAGGCTTTCATCGCGCAGGGTCATCTGATGTTTTTGTCGAAGTTCGACTTCGAGACCTACTTCCATCGCGCGCTGCTCGTGGGAGCGATCGTCTTTCTCTGGCCACTGTTGCGCTCGCTCGGCGTCCGGAAGTGGCGAGATCTTCAGCTCGCGCCAAATCCTCATCGCTTTCGCGACGCGGGCGCGGGTTTTCTGATTGCTGCTGTCCCCCTGCTCTGCTTCGGCGCGCTCTTGCTCGCGCTCGAGGTCTATACGTTGCGTCCTTCGATTTCGATCGGGAAGATTCTTGAGCGCACGCTCTCGGCGATCGTGGTGCCGTTTCTCGAGGAGCCGATTTTTCGTGGACTGATCCTGGGCGTCTTGCTGCGCGCCACACCGGTGCTCGCGGCGATATTTTCCACGTCCGCCATCTTCTCGATTCTCCATTTTCTGAAAGCACCGGAACACACCTCCACTACCGTGACCTGGGCCTCGGGCTTCGTTTCGATTGGAAACTCCTTCCATCAATTCAATCAGCCGCTGCTCTTGCTCGCCGGTTTCACGACGCTCTTCCTCCTCGGCTGGATTCTGGCCGACGCGCGGGTGCGGACGCAGTCGCTCTGGTTGCCGATCGGTTTGCATGGCGGCTGGATTTTCGCGAGCGCGATCTTTAACAAGCTGGCGCGCCAACAAACCGAAGCCCTCCCCTGGCTGGGGAAAAGTTTGCTGATTGGGATCGCCCCGCTCGGGGTCGCCTTGGTAAGCTGGGCCGTTCTGCGGTGGTGGCTGAATCATGTGGCACGCGACAAAACTTGAGCCGATCCGAGCGCTCATCTCGCTCCTTTATCCGCCCGCGTGCGCGGTCTGTAGTGCGCCTGTTGGGTTCGACGATTATCTTTGCGGCGATTGCGCGCCGAAAGCGCCAAAGATCAAACCGCCTTTCTGCGCCACGTGTTCGGCACCATTCGACGGCGCGATTACCGAGACCTTTTCATGCGCCAATTGCGCGGGCCGCGATTTGCATTTCGCCGCGGCGGTGGCCGTTTACCGCAGCCGCGGCGTGGTGCGAAAACTCATCCACGAATTCAAATATGGGCCGCGCATTTATCTGCGTCATCCGGTGGCCGACTGGCTCATCGCCACCCTCGATGATCCACGTTTGAGCGGCCGGCGTTTTGATCTCGTCGTTCCGGTCCCGTTGCATTCCGCGCGAAAACGCGAGCGCGGTTTTAATCAAGCCGAACTGCTGGCCGGGCTGCTCGCCGCCCAAGCGGGATTGACTCTTTCGTCAGCGCTGGAACGAATCCGTTACACCACCACGCAGACGGCGTTCGACCGCACGGAACGGATGGAAAATTTACATGACGCCTTTCGTTTACGGAAAAAGGCGGACGTGCGAGGATTGCGCGTGCTTCTGATCGATGATGTAATGACGACCGGCTCCACCCTGAGCGAATGCGCGCGGGTGCTGAAAGCCGGCGGTGCGGTTTCGGTGCACGCGGCCACGGCGGCGCGCGCCTAACGACAAATGGCCATTTTCAAGAGACCCGCGCTCAAGGCGCAGAGCCGCAAACGCGAGATGCCGCAGGGCCTCTGGACGAAGTGCCCCGGCTGCTCCGAAGTCGTGCACGAGATCGAGCTGGTGCAGAATCAACGTGTCTGCCCACGGTGCGAATATCACTTCGCGCAATCGGCGCAGGAGCGGGTCTCGAGTCTCCTCGATCCGGAAAGCTTTATCGAACAGGACGGAGATTTACGTTCGATCGATACGCTAAATTTCCAGGGCCTCGCGAGCTACAAGGATCGCCTCCGCAAATACGAGGAAAGCTCCGGCTTGATGGACACGGTCCTGAGCGGAAGCGGATTGATCGAGGGCTACAAGGTCGCGATCGCGGTGATGGATTTCAGCTTTCTCGGCGGCACGATGGGCTCGGTGGCGGGCGAACGCATCACTCGCGCCATCGAGTGGGCCACGGAAAACCGCTGCGCCGTCATCGTCGTTTCCGCTTCCGGCGGCGCGCGCATGTATGAAGGCATGCTCAGCCTCATGCAGATGGCCAAGACGAGCGGCGCGCTCGCGCGTCACGCCTGCGAGAACCTGCCGTTTATTTCCCTGCTCACGAATCCCACTCTCGCCGGAGTGATGGCCAGCTTCGCCTCGTTAGGCGACGTCATCCTGGCGGAACCGGGCGCGATGGTCGGCTTCGCCGGCGCCCGCGTCATCCGCGAGACGACGCACCAGAATCTGCCCAAAGGTTTCCAGACCGCCGAGTTTCTGGAAGAGCACGGCCTGATCGACCTCATCGTGCATCGGAAAAAGCTGCGTGCGCAGCTCGCGCAATTGCTCGGCTACTTTTCAGCCACGGAATAAGCTCCCTCCCGCTTTTTGTTATGCTGAGCGAAGCGAAGCATCTCTGACTGTTTCCGTCTCCCACGCGCAGAAATGACCAGAGATCTTTCGTTTCGCTCAAGGATGACACCAAACGAAGAACGACCGACGGCACCGGCCGTTCCGATGCCGTATCGCGAAGCGCTCGCCTGGCTTTTCGGCACCCAGCTTTTTGGCATCAAGCTGGGACTCGAGAACATCGAGCGACTGCTCGACGCCTTGCGCATCCCCAGGGAGAGCGCCGCTTCCAGGAAAATCATCCACGTCGCAGGCACGAATGGGAAAGGCTCGGTCTGCGCCATGATCGATTCCATCTGCCGCGCGCAAGGCTACCGCACCGGCCTCTTCACCTCCCCTCACCTCATCACCTTCCGCGAGCGCATCCGAGTCGACGGCGAGATGATCAGCGAAGCGGACGTGACCCGTGGCCTAACGACCATCCGCGAAACCGTGCATGCCTGGGAACCGCATCCCACGTTTTTTGAAATCGCGACCGCCCTCGGATTGCTGCACTTCCGCGAGCAGAAATGCGAAATCGTCGTGCTCGAGACTGGCATGGGCGGTCGCCTCGATGCCACCAACTCCATCACACCGGTCGTTTCCGTCATCACCCCGATCGCGCTCGATCATCAGAAATGGCTCGGCCATTCGCTTGCCGAGATCGCCGCCGAAAAAGCCGGCATCATCAAGCCCGGTGTGCCGGTTGTCTCGGCGGCTCAACTCGCGGAAGCCGGGGAAGTCATCCGGGCAAGATTTGGCTCGCTCAAGGAGGGGCGCTCTCCAAGGCGACGCGTTGCAACCGGGGCGGCTCGGAGAGTGCCCCTCCTTGAATTCATCCCCGACGTTTACACCACCAGCCAGATCGCGCTTCCGGGCGCGCATCAAACACAAAACGCCGCTCTCGCCCTCGCCGCCCTGCGTGTGGCGGGAATCGAGGTCAGCGCGCGCGCCATCGCCGATGGCCTCGCCACGGTGCAATGGCCCGCCCGTTTCCAGCGCTTCGATGACCGCATCGTCATCGACGGCGCGCACAATCCCTCCGGCGCCCGCATCCTCGTCGAAACCTGGCGCGAAGTCTTCGGGAACGAAAAAGCCACCCTCATCTTTGGCGCGCTGGCCGACAAAGACATCGCCGCCAGTTGGCGCGAACTCCGCGAAATCGCCGCCGCCGTCATCCTTCCCCACTTCCGCGGCGAACGCGTCGCCCCGCCCGCCGAAGTCGCCCGCATCGTCGAATCGATCACGCTCGAGATCCCGCGCACCCTCACTGAGTCCACCTCCGCCGCCATCGAAACGGCCCGCCAACGCCCCGGCAAAACCCTCATTTGCGGATCGCTCCATTTAGCCGGCGAAGCCCTCGCCCACCTCCTCGGCACACCTGCCGTGTTCGAAGAGTGCGCCCAATAGGAACGTTTCGCTTTGCGGGCAGGCGGGCCGGAGACTACACGGATGATTACACAAACGGCAGATCGGACCACTTCCATGTTCGCGCGCGCCGCGCTTGACTTGATTGCTGATCACTCGGCTATAATGCGCCTAGTCCCAAGGCGTGGCATCACCTCTTCCAAACTTTACTGTCACAGCCGCATATCCATCCCCCGAGCACCGCGAAATTTCCTCGCGCGCGCGTTTTGTCCGGCGTCGACCTTTTGTTAGGGCGGAGATGAGTTGCAGAGACCAATTACCACCCGAAACAGAAAGAAAACGACCATGCCAAAATACGTAATTGAACGAGAGCTGCCGGGCGCGGGGAAACTGTCCCTGCAAGACCTAAAGGGAATCGCCCAGAAATCATGCGGTGTCTTGCGCGAGATGGGGTCAGAAATCCAATGGCTGAACAGCTATGTGACCGACGACAAGATCTACTGCGTTTACATTGCACCCAACGAAGAGATGGTTTTGGAGCATGCCAAGTGCGGAGACTTCCCCGCCAATCGTGTCTCCAGAGTGGCTGGCGAAATTGATCCAACAACGGCTGAGTAACGCCGCCTAACACTGCGCCGTGGCGATCAGCTCCGGCAGTCGCGCGGCTTGGGGTCGGGCAGGCACCACGCCTCTACGCGTTGGGGCTTGTCTCGATGCGCGGGAAGAGCGGCGTCGGTTTGCCCACGATGTGGCCATCCGGGAGTTTCCCCCACTCCGCGTCGGCGAGCGCGAAGCGCTCCTCTTTCCCGATCAATTCCATCTTCCAATTGAGCTGATCGAAAATGCGGTGCGCAGCGCGCGGGAGGACAGGTGAGATCAGGATAGCGGTAATGCGCAGAGATTCGGCTAAATGCCAAAGAACAGCTTCCAGTTGTTCCCGATCATCAGGATTTTTTGCCAACCTCCACGGTGCTTTCGCGTCAATAATTAGATTGCAATCGACGGCTAGATAGAGCGCCTGTTCGAGAGCGTGGGAAGTCCAGTATTTATGCATCGACTCGGCATACCATGGAGCTGCTGTCTCCGTAGTCGGTATGACCCGCAGGAATCCTTCGGCGAGCTTGTCATCGCCTGCAACGATGTTGAATCCAACATCGAAGGGACTGACCGGGGACAATTTTCCGTCACGATAGCGGTGGGCCATGTTCAGCGTCCTGTTCAGCAAATTGCCTAGAGAATTTGCGAGATCTCCGTTGTAGCGGACTACCAAGCGTTCCTCCGAAAAATCCGCGTCTTTACCCGTCGCTATATCGCTCATCAAATAGTACCGGAGCGCTTCTGCACCGTATTTGTCGGCTAATTGATCGGGGTCGATGACGTTGCCGAGGCTTTTGCTCATCTTGGCCCCGCCGATGTTCCACCAGCCGTGGACGAGGAATTTCGGCATTTGCTCGTCGGGGAAACCGAGAGCGTGGAGCATGATGGGCCAGTAGATGCCGTGCGCGGGGATGAGGATGTCTTTGCCGATGATGTGGAGCGCGGGCCACTTTTCCTTAAAGGAGGCAGGCTGAAGGTGGAAGGATGAAATGGCCGGAGCGTAGTCGATGAAGCTGATGTAGTTCGTGAGCGCGTCGAACCAGACGTAAGTGACGTAGTAGGGATCGAACGGCAGTTCGATGCCCCAACTGAGCCGTTTCTTCGGGCGGGAAATGCAGAGGTCGCCGCTCAGTTTTTCGACGGCGTTGATGAGCTCGGTCTGGCGGAAATCGGGTGTGACGCAATCGGGATGCGCGCGCAGATAACCGAGGAGCCAGTCTTTGTGCTCGGCGAGCCGGAAGTAGTAGTTCTCTTCTTCGCGGTGCTCGACCTGGCCCCACTCGGGGCCGAATTCGCCGTCGGGACCGCGTTCTTTGTCGGTCAGGAATTGTTCCTGGCGGACGCTGTAGTAGCCGTCCTGTTTGTCTTTGTAGATTTGCTTCTCGTCGTAGAGACGCTGGAGAATTCCCTGCACGCATTTCTTGTGGATGGGATCGGTGGTGGCGGCCCAACGATCGTGGCGAACGTCGAGTTTCTCCCAGAGGGCGATGAATTTTGCGGTGATCTCATCGACGAATTGCTGCGGCGGGACGCCGGCTTTCTCGGCCGATTGCTGGACCTTCTGGCCGTGTTGATCGACGCCGGTGAGGTAGAAAACTTCCTCGCCTTTCAGCCGATGATACCGTGCGATGACATCGGCGAGAATTTTCTCGTAG
>JBDSNB010000187.1:0-13525 GCA_039915555.1 Chthoniobacterales bacterium
CCGATGGAGCGAGCAAGGCCCACGGTGAACAAGAAGCGCTGCACTTGCTGGGCGAGGGGTTGGCGGCGGCGGGCTTGGACCTCGAGGCGGTTCTGAAGTTGAAAGGAAGCGATCCGAGACCACGGGCGGTGCCAAACTGCCTGCGCCCCTCCGCCAGTGAATGAAATCTGTCAAGAAATGTCGCCTGACCCCCCAATGACCTTCGGGGGCGGCGGGCATTACACCTACGCCGAGGTGACAGTGGGCGATTGGTTTCGCCACACCTGCCACCTCGGCCGTAAGCATTACGATCGCCTGGCGCTGCGTTGATCGCACCCAACTCTCAGTCGCTTACGGCAGAAAGTTACCTGACTTGGATTTTACCTGAGCAACATCCGTCGAGGAGATCGTCCCGCTCGCATTGATGTCGGTGCGGAAGTTCGCCTCGATCACAGGGTTTCCCGACTGGGCCTTCACTTGTGCTATATCGGAAGAGGTTACCGAAGAACTCCCGTTGGTATCGCCGATGAGAATTTTCATGGGCACTGCCACGTTCCCACTGTTCGTGCCATCGGACACACTATACACCGTGACCAATATCTGCTGAACGTCCGTCACGCCGGTCAGATTTACCGTCACCGTCGATCCAGATACGATCACGCTGGTGACGAAACCCGTTCCGCTTACCGTCGCCGACGTCGGAGGAGGAGTGGTGCTCCCCTGGACCGTCACAGGATTAGCGAAGGTGATGACGACTTGATAGTCATTGCTGGGTCCACTCGTGCGGTCTTCAATTCCAACCTGACCAGTGAACGGCAGGTTGATATCGAAGGTGCCGGCTGCTCCGTGCATCTTACGCGAGACTGCGCCAGTCGCGGCCAATGTGTTCGGCTGAACTTCGACGGAACCCTTATCACAACCGGCTCCGAAAGGCCGCATGAACAACCGCTGGTCATTCAGCACCGTCGTGCCGCAATCACTTGTGCCACTCGCAATCGCATCGACCACGGGACTGCCCGCTGCTGGAAGGTGCGTTTGGGTAGGACCACCGTTGTTCGCTAAGGCACCGAGCATCGGATCGCTTCCGGTGACGTCATTCGCCATCGCGACAAATGTGCCGCCAGCCGTATTTTCAACATGATTGTAATTTTGGGAAGTGATCGTTCCGAAAATATCCGGCCCGACGGCGGCTGTGTTATCGGCGACAATGCTATTTTTCAAGTTAGTCGTGCCACCCGCGGTAGTGTCTTGGAGCAAACCACCGCCGTTAGCGACCGCGACATTCGCGGCTACGGTGGAGTAGTTCAGATTAACGGAGGCAGCCGCACCGTCAGTGTAGATACCGGCGGCGTCGTTGGCCATGTTTCCACTCACTGTCGAGTTGAGCAGGTTGGTGATACCGGTGCCCGTGGAAACGCTGAAATTCTCAATCCCCCCTGCAGTACTACCCGCTCCGGCCGCAGTATTCCCGCTAACCGTCGAACGGGTGATCGTGGTTAACGCAGCAAACGTGGAACCGGCAATGTTGACCACTCCACCGCCTTCGGCCGTGTTCGGTGACTGGGTCATGCCGAGTGCTTGGTTATTACTAATAGTGCTGTTGAGGATGTTCGTCGTCGCGGGTCCACCCGTTGACGAAAGTGTTCGGATACCTCCATGAAAGCTGCTGGCCGTGTTTCCGCTCACGGTGGAGTTGTTGAGATTGACAATGGCCTGCTGGTTGTAAAGTCCACCGGCGAATCCATTTAGGGTAGCGCCAGTGCTGGTGGAACTGTTGTTATTAATCGTGCATCCCGTAAAGGTGACAGTGGCACCTGGCGCGGAGACAATGACGCCGCCACCAAAGGTGTTGGAGACCGACGAATTAATCATATTACCGTTGATCGCCGTGTTGGTGATGTTGACCACGCTTGGCGTAGCCGCGGCGAGACCCCCAATCGATAATCCTGCGCCGCTTCCAGCGGAGCCTGCCACAGAACTACCGGCGCTATTGTTGCTTATTGAACTGTTGTTGATGGTGAGGCCGATACCGGCAGTCAGGACGGAGATACCGCCGCCCGCTCCCGCGGATCGGTTGTTGACCACAAAAACACGGTTAAGGGTGCAATTCGTCGTGGCCGTCTCAAGGCGGATCCCGCTCCCGGAAATGTTCGCTATCGAGTTTCCATGACGGACTGTGACGTCATTAATCACCACAGCCGTCGCGGCGGTGATAAGGTGGAACACTCTTTCCGTGGCCGTATTCGGGGCCGCGTTTGCCTCGACAATCGTAGTTCCTGCACCGGCACCGTTGATTGTCAGCGCGGAGGTAATGTCAAAATCCCCGCCCGCATTTAGATTTTCCGCCGGGGCAGCAAGCGATTGGGTGTAAGTGCCCGCGGGCAGCGTGATGATATCCGCCCCGGCCAATGCGTTAGCTTCGGTAATGGCCGCACGCAGTGAACAAGCACCGCCGGAATCAGCGCAGAAACCATCTCCGGCGACGGCATCCTGCGTGTCTGCCATTGTATTTACGACAAACGTTGCAGCATTTGCATTCACGGCAGTAGCTAAAGCCATGCACGCCAACATCAAGGTTCTTACAATTGTTTTGTTCATATTTTCTTTTCTTCGAAGCTAAGTTCGTTGCGACGGTAATTACTCAATTGATGTATTTCGCAGACAGAGCCGCCGCTGTCAAGCGCGATTCCACATTCTGCTTTCCAAGCACGTCGCCGACGACATTGACGACTATCCGGAGCGCCCTTCATCGGCGTCGATGAAGTCGAACATGGTCCGGATTTCGGAGCGCCCGGCCATGCCGGCTTCTTTCTTGCGACGGGTGAGGAACTCGACGACCTCGTCGTTCCAACCGCGTTTGCGCATGAACTCGTTCCAGACCTCGATGTCGTCGGAGGCGGGTTCCCGGCCGCGACCGAAGCACCAGCGCAGAATCTCTTCGTCGCTTCCGCCCTGCTGCACGCGCGCCACGAGGTCGCGATAATCGACGCGGAGGAAGCTGAGGCAATTGGCAGCGAGTTTGTGAAGTTTTACCGCTTGGATCAAGTCTTCCTCAAACGCTGGCGGGCGGCCGAGGGGACTTCGGCCCGGGGGCTGGCCGACTCCAGCGCCGCCGCCTCCTCGCGACAACGCGTGGAGCGAGCCCGCCCCTGGGGTCGAAGCGGCATCTGGATCGCCGCTTGCCGCTTTCCAAGGCCCATCGGATCATTCGGCGTGGACCGGATCGTCGGGATCGAAACGGAGTATGGCTGTCTCGTAGGCGGCGAGGGACCCGGTGGCGGCGCGGAGGGGTGGCCGCCACGGGTGCGGAATTTTCTTTTCCGGAAAGCGAAGGCCGGCGTGCTGGATCTGCATTACCGCGATTATGAGGAGCCGCCGGGGAACGGCGGTTTTTTGCTGAATGGCGGGCGGCTCTATCTCGATATGGGCCACATCGAATATGCGTCGCCGGAATGTCTGAGCCTGTGCGATATGGTCGCGTATGACCTCGCGGGCGACGAGCTGCTGCAATCCGGTCTCGAGGGTCTCGGCGTGGCCGACCGGGTGTCGTTCATCAAAAACAACGTCGACCATCACACCGGCGCGACGTTTGGGTGCCACGAGAATTATCTCATGAAACGCGAAGCGCAGTTCACGCCGCCGGTCTTGGGGACGTTGCTCGCCTTCCTCGCCACGCGCCAGATTTTCACCGGCGCCGGCCGGGTGGGGCACGCGAACCCGCTCGCATTTGATTTTGAACTACCGGCGGGTGAAGCGCAGATCGATTTCCAGATCAGCCAACGCGCCGATCACATCGTGAACGACATCTACCAGTGGGTGCAGTTCAATCGTGCGATCATCAACGCGCGCGACGAGCCGCTCGCCGATCATCGCAAATATCGACGTCTGCATCTGCTGATCGGCGACTCAAATATGAGCCCGTTCGCGACCGCGTTGAAAGTGGGGACGACGGCGTGCGTGCTTTCGCTCCTGGAGAATCGGCAATTGGAGAAAGACTTCAGCCTGCTCGATGCGGTGCAAAGCACGCGCGACGTCTCTCGCGATCCGACGCACGCTTGGTTGGTGCGACTGGAGAGCGGCAAGACGATCGGGAGCCTCGATTTGCAATGGGAATTCCACGCCATGGCCGAGAAGCATCTGGCGGGCGCGAACGAAGAGACGGACTGGGTTTTGGAAAGTTGGAGCTTCACGCTCAACGCTCTCGCGCAGCGACCCGAGACCTTGATCGGAGGCGTCGATTGGATCACAAAAAAGTGGCTGCTCGAAACGTTCATGGCAGCGGAAAACGTGGGCTGGAGCGACCCGTGGTTGCAGAGTCTCGACCTGGAATATCACAACATCGATCCGGCGAAGGGCCTCTTCTTCGGCGTGCAGGGCGCAAAGAGGATCGGCGAGTGGAATAACAGCGTGCGGCGCTCCGAAGCGATGCGGACGCCGCCCGCTGACACGCGAGCGGCGGGACGCGCGCTGGCTGTGGCGTGTTTTCAAAAGAACGAACAGCCGTACGCGATCAACTGGGATTCAATCGCGCGTGACAGCCGGGACTTCCTCGTGATGGGCGATCCGTTTCGCACCTACGAAGCCGAAGTGAACCGCTTCCTCCTGGGCGCCGAGCCCTAGGCGTCCGCACCGCTCGCAAGCTGGGGCCCCTTGCCGAGTATCAAAACCCGTCGCGCAGAGAGAGGGGGGCACGGCTGGCAGCGAACCAGAATTGTTCACGCCAGGTGAAGGGATTAATACCTGTTGCCTGAAACTCTCGCCCCCAAAACTGGCTCGACCGAGCCCCCGGAAGCGGGATTGCCTTCTTGAAAGAGAGCTACTCGAGCCTTTGCAACGAAGGCAGGCCGTAGCTTTGTTGCAAACCGGCGGCCTCGCTCTCGACCTGCGCGGCGTCCAGCACGATCTGCTTCGGATCTTCTTCGGTTTCCACTTTGATGAAGCCATCGAGAGGCTGCTTGGCGGCTTCCACCACGTCACGCAATGACTGCACCTCCTTCCCGTTCACCTTTAGAACCGTGAGGTAGGCGAGCTCATCATAACCAAGGGTGCTGTTCGCGGGCAGCACCTGGGTCAGAATGACGACGCGGCGGTTGCCCTCCGGGAAAAGCTCCGATTGGAAGCGATCGAAATAAACGAAGCGCTGGGGTGCGTCCTTCAACCAGTTGGCGCCCCATTCCTTGAGAAATTGCCGCGAGAGTTCCTGGAAGATGAGGCCGCCCAGAACGTAATACGGTGGCGCATCATCCAAATTATACGGCGGGATGACGTAATCTTTCGCGGCGCGATGTTCGAGCGTGAGCTCGAGCTGCATCGGCTGGCCCGCGCGCTGCACTTTGATCGGCAACTTGTCGCCGACGAAATTGCGGGTCGTGATCAAATTGGTGAACTCGATTTTTCCGTAGAGCGGATCGACGTAGTTGCCGTTTTGATCGATCTCGTTCTCGCCCACCGCGACCACGATGTCGCCCACCTGCATCCCGGCTTTCGCGGCGGGCATGTTCGTCTCGATGCTGGTAACGTAAACGCCGGCCGGTTTCCCAGTCTGGCCCGCAAACTTTCGTAACTGCGGATCGCGGGTGGGAGAAAAGCTGAAACCCGCCGAAGGAAAACCGCCATACTCATCCGTCTCCGCTTCCTTGAGAAAATGGGCGATGATCGGCGCCGGGATCGCATCGACCACTTGCGACCGCGGATCGTAGCGCAAGAGCAGGCCGGCGAGTTTGTTGTTTTTGACGATCGGGACGGTGTAGCTGTTGTCGCGATACTGAATCGTCATGCTGATGCGATAGGTGAGGAACTGGCTCACATCGGCCGGGTAGCGCGTCATCTGGATGGTGGTGACAAGGCCTTCGGTGACGACGAGCGCGCCGGTCGATTCCAGTTGGAGAGCGGAGAGGCGATCGCCCACCACGGTATCGCTCGCGAGTTGCAACGGCGTCAGGCCATCGAGGAATTTCTTATCGTTAGGCTCGATCAACGCGAGATTGGCTTCGTAGTCAATCACGACCACATCGGCGCCGGTTTTCTCGCCCGACTCCGCGCGCTCCAGCTCGACGTAATTTTGATTCGAAACGAGATCCGCAGTCACGAGGACGCGATTCTTTGGCAGGACAGCTCCGAGGGCGCGTTTCGAAAACGGCGCGCGCTTCTGCCAGGGCCGGGTGTAATCGTAGGGCTGGCCGGTCACGTTCACGCGGACCAGCGACAGTTCTTTCGGCTTCACCGCCGGCGCCGTGGTGCCGACTAGAACCGGCTCCTTCGCTTCGACCGAGAAACCGACGAGCAGAAGGCAAACTGCGGTAGCCATGGCGCTGCGTCGCCGTGTCGGACGCCTCGACGCAGCGAGGCGGCTGCGGGGTCGAGCTGTTTTGTTCGCCCCTGGTATCTGTGCGGGGAAAAGCAGCGCGGTCATGGCGCCGGCTCCTCGCCTTCGGTCGGCGTTTTGGGCGGTGGTTGTTCGTCGAGGTTCCGTTCCTTCACGACGTTGTAGCGCGTCTTGATCCGCTCGCGAGCCGCTTCCACTTGCGCGCGATCGAGGACCAGAGGCGGCCCATCGCCTAACATGCGGATGAAAAATTGCTCCGGCGTTTGCGCGAAGGCTTTGGCGAGGTCGTCCATCGTCCGAATCTTATCGCCGTTGATTTCATCCACGATGTCGCCGCGGAAGGGGGTTTGGTAGGTGTTGATCGGGTCGGGCAGAATATTGGTCAGCACGATGACTTCCGGGTGGTCCACGTAAAGTTGTTCGGAGACGAAGTAATCGAAGAAGTGCCGCAAGCGCAGATCCTGTGGCTGGTAGGCCTGCATCATATCGAGCGAGAGCGGCTGAAAGAGGAGACCGCCGTAAACGACAAAGCGCGGCTGGATGTCGTAGGAATGCCCTTGGAAAAGGTAGGGCCAGAGCGGTTGCAGCTCGATCGTCACGGTCATCGGTTGCTTGTCGCGCACGAGGTCGAGTTTCACCTTGTCGCTTTTGAATTTGCGCTCCACCACTTCTGGCATTTCGACGCGCGTGCCCTCTAGATCGACGAAGCCGTCGCTCGCGATCGGGTGATCGTCGATCGCGAGGAGGACATCGCCGGATTGCAGATGCTTTGACGATGAAGCGTTGGCGATGACGCTGCCGATGAGGACTCCGCGGTCGTCATCCTGCAGGCCGAGAAAGCGGCGTTGCGCCGGATTTTGCAGCTTCGCGTAAGTGATGCCGAGATCGACGTAACGATCGTAACGGCCGTCTTCCACGTCTTTCAGGAAACGGTTGATGACGGGGGTTGGGATCATGTAAGCCACGCCTTGCGCGACATCGCCGCTGTAGCCTTGAAAGGCGACACCGACGACCTTGCCGCTTTGCATGACGGGGCCGCCGCTGTTCCCGGGATTAATTTGCGCGCTGATCTGAATCGCGAGGTGCTGGTCAATCGAGGAGTGGGTGTAGAGCTGGAAATCGACGCGCGAGACGATGCCGGTGGTGACGGACATGCGCTGGCCGCCGATGGGATAACCGTAAGCCGAGACGGTTGTTTCCAGTTCGGGAATTCCGCCAAAGGTGAGCTGCGTCATGCCGTTCGAGAACTCGGGCGAGGCGACTTTAAGGAGGGCGAGGTCGCAATCGTGCGCGATGAAAAGGACGCTGGCGGGATATTTTTTCGGATCGCCATCGCGCTCCACGGTGAGATAGCGGCTGTTGCTGACGACGTGGGCGTTCGTCATGATGCGGTCGCCGCTGATGATAAAACCGGCGCCGATTCCGCGCTGGATGCCGCCGGAATTCCAAGGCGCCTTGTAATCGGGCTGCACGTCGGTGCCGGTAATGCGGACGACGCTGGTTTGGATCTTGCCGTTGGGCTGCGCAAAGAGACCGGGGGCGAGGAAAAGGGCCGAGCAGAGTAGAAGGCAGCAACGGTACATGCGCGAAGTCCGGGAAGATGAAACAATGGTTTCGGAAAGCAAGTGGAGGGCCGCTGCCGTGGCGTCCTGGGTGTTTTTCCAAACTGGACGGGATGGCGGCCGTCTTTTTTAGAGTCCGGCGCGGTCGAGCAGTGAGCGCAGGACGGTTTCGGCTTCGAAGACTTCGCGCGCGAGAGCGGAGGCGGCGCGCGAGTGATGGCGGTAGTCGGCGTTGACCATCTTCACGGCTTCGGCGATGTCGGCTAACGAGTCGAAACCGAAGAGCCCGCCGGCGCCGCCGTAGTGTTGCGTGAAACCGGTTTCCTGCGTGATGACGGGACGCCCCGCGGCCAGATAGCAGGCGCTGCGATCGCTGAACCAGCCGGTGCGGAGCCGCACGTATTGATCCTTGGCGACGGTGAATTCGCCTTTCGAACTGCGCAGGTAATTTCGATACGCGCGCTGATCGCCGCTCAGGCGATGTGGGTCGCGCAGCCGCCAGCCGTGGCGTTCGAATCGTCGGATCGTGGAGGGTGGTTTGAGATCGCTCGCCAGTTCGAATCCTTCACCGGCTTTCCGCGGCGCGCCGATGAAGCGGAGGAACTCGGCCGATTTGCTCCAGTGATACGTTTCCCCGCGCCAGGTGAAATCTTTCAGTCCGCTGGTGTTCCAGTTCGCGACTGAAGTGAAGACGGCCTCGGGCTTTGGCTGGCGGGCCGTCTTCCAGAAATCCGTCACCACCGGCTGCCGCGTGGGGAGCCACTTCAGTCCATGCGTCGGCACGGGGAACTCGGAGGTCCCGACATTTTCGCCGAAGGTGAAGAGCGCGTGGTGCCGCTGCAAATATTGTAAAGTCGACTTGTTGCCTTGATCGATCTTGACCTGTTCCAGGCTCGGGTCGCTCTCGATGTAAAGAATGCGCTCGTTCGCGAGCAGGTCTTCGTGGAATTCCTGTGAGCCGCAGACGTTCAGGATGGCGTCGGCATCGCGATAAAGCTGACGCACTTTTTTGCGAGTGAGGCCGACCGTGGGCTCTCCCGTAAGATAGCGCGCGCCGTAGGCCCAACGACCGGCGAAGCCAAATTCTTCGGCCAGTTTCCGCAGGATTGCCTCGGGATAAGCGAGCGTCATCTCCTGTTCCCCGGAAATTGGATTGTAGGGAACGCGGGCGGAGTCTTCGATGTAGTGGACGTCGTGGCCGAGGCGCTGGAGGCCGACGATGTAATGGAGGTGCTGCCACACGACCCCCGCGATCGGGCAGGAGCCCATGAAGCCCATGACGATGAGGCGCTTTTTTTTCATGGAAAGCGAAACGCGGAACGCCCAGCGCCGCGCGCCGAACGTCGAAGGAAAAGCGAGCGACGTAGCATCCTCCTCATTCGGCGTTGGACGTTCGGCGTTCGGCGCTCGGCGTTTCTGAAGAGACCGATCATCAGCGGTTGGCTTGGAGTTCCCTCACAATCACACCCGGATTCCCCGCCACGACCACGTTAGCCGGGACGTTTTTGCTCACGATCGCGCCCGCCGCGATCACGGAATTTTCGCCGATCGTGACTCCTTTCAGCACGACGGCGTTCATCCCGATCCACACGTTATCGCAGATGACGACCGGCGCGGTGCGTAAGGCCGGGCGCGGCGGGCGATCTTTGAAATAGGGTGCGAGTGCTTGCGCGTCGAGGCGACGCTGTGCGGCTTCGAGCGGATGAAAATCAGAATCGGCGAGGCCGACATTCCAGGAGATGAGGCAGTGTGAACCGATGGTAATGCGTTCTTCCGCCATGATGAGCGCACCGTTCACGAGTGTGAAATCGCCGATCGAGCAGGAGCCCTTCAGGCCGATCGCGAAGGAACAGCCGGCGTAACACGAAACGTGGTCGCCGATCACCACCGCGCGTTTTCTCGTGCTTTTGAAATGGCGAAAACTCTGCGCCGTCTCGCAGTAAAAGCCGGTGCCGAAATGCACGTTTCTCGGGATGGGATGCGGCCACCAATCTCCTTCGACACGGCGCTCGCGGTTGACGTTGCTCATGGTGAGGACGGCGGGGGATAATTCCCGGCCGAATAGAGCGTGGCATAAGCGCCGCCGCGCGCGAGCAATTCCGCCCCAGTGCCTTCTTCCACGACGCGGCCACCTTCCAGCACGACGATGCGATCGACGTTGTGAATCGTCGCGAGTCGATGGGTGACGATCAACGTCGTCCGGCCACGGATGAGATCTTTGATCGTCTCCATGATGGCCGCTTCGGTGGTGGGATCGAGCGCGGAAGTTGGCTCGTCGAGCAGCAGGATGGGCGCATCCTTCAAAAAGGCGCGCGCGATGCCAATGCGCTGGCGTTGTCCCACGCTGAGATGGCCGCCGCGTTCGCCGACCGGGCTGTCGTAACCCAGCGGGAGGCGGCTGATGAATTCATCGGCCTGCGCGCGGCGGGCCGCGTCTTTGATTTCGCTCTCGGTCGCGCCCGGCCGGCCATAGGCAATATTTTCGCGCACGGTGGTGGAGAAGAGGAGTGTGTCCTGGAGAACAATCGCGATCTGCGCGCGCAGAGATTTCTTCGTGATCTCGCGCAGGTCGCGACCGTCCAGCGTGACGCGTCCCGCGGTTGGATCGTAAAAGCGGGGAACGAGGCCGAGCAGCGTACTCTTGCCGGCACCGGTGCCGCCGACGAGGCCGACGATCTGATCAGGCGCGATGGTGAGATCGAAATTGCGCAGCACGAGCTGATCGGGGGCGTAAGCGAAATTGACGGCCTCAAAACGCAGTGCCCCCGAAGTTTTCGAAATGGTCGTGGCGCCAGGCGCGTCCACCACATCATCTGCGCGGTCGAGCACTTCGAAACAACGTTGCGCACCCGCGGCGGCGCCTTCCATCGCCCACGTGGTGTAGGTGAGCGACTCGAGCGGCTGATAGAGCATGAGGAGGTAGGCGCTGAAGACGAGGAGCGATCCGAGCGTGAGAGTCCCGTTTAAGACGTGGAGCGTGCCGAGGTAGTACATCGCAGCGGTACCGACGACCATGAGCGTGCTGATGACGAGCGCGCTGTGCACGTTCGTCAGCGTGAGGCGGAGGTTTGCCTGCAAACTCTTCTGCGCTTGGGTGCGGAACTGTCCCACTTCCCAGTCTTCGCGACCGAAGGCGTGGACCATGCGGACCGAGCTAAGGCCTTCCTGTGTTTGCGCGAGGAGCGCGCTGTCGCGTTCGTGGATAGTGGTCGATTGGCGGCGGATTCGTTTCGCGAAAAAATAAATCGCGGCCACGATGACCGGCACCACAGCGAGCGAGAGCAAAGTGAGCTGCCAATCGATCCCGATCATGACCGCAAACGTGCCGAGAAGCGTGACGCTGGAGCCGAAAATGTTAGTGAACCCCTGGTTGTACATCGTCTGGATGGACTGGGAGTCGTAGGCGACGCGGAAGCTCGAATCGCTCGAGCGGCGCGCGTCGTGATAGCGGAGGGAAAGCGATTGCAGGTAGGCGTAGAGATCGGTGCGGAGCTTGAGGAGCGCTTCAAGGCCCACTTTTACGAAGAGGAGATTGGCCGCCATGTTGAGCAGGCCCCAGAGCACCTGGATGACAATGAGCGCGGCGCACAGCGCGAGCAGTGTGGTTTGGCGATCGAGGCCATTTGCGAGCGAACCCAAGCCGTGGGCGGCGACGCGCCCCGGGATAAGATGATCGACGATGATCTTGAAGGGCCACGGCTTGAGCAGGTTCAAGCCGATGGCGCCGAGGGTGAGCGCGAGGCCGAGCGCCGTCCGCCCGAGAAAGGGCCGATAGGAACGGAAGACGCGGCGGTAGATCGACATTTTCGGATTGCGGATTTCGGATTTCGGATTGAACTAAGCGGCGCCCGGCGTGGCCGAGGCTAAATCAGAAATCAGCCGTCAGACATCAGAAATCCGCTCATGCATCAACTTCTGGAAATTTGGTTTACGTGGGTGAAGGACTGGGGATATCTCGGCATCATCGTTTTGATGGCGATGGAAAGTTCCATCTTTCCGGTGCCGAGCGAAGTGGTCATTCCGCCGGCGGCGTTTCTGGCGGCGCAGGGGCATCTCAACTTTACCGGTGTCGTAATTGCGGGAACGGTCGGCTCGTATCTGGGATCGGCGATTACGTATTTGATTTCGCGGTGGCTCGGCCGGGCGTTTTTGATGCGCTATGGGAAATATTTTCTCCTCGGTCCCGACAAGCTGGCTCGAGCGGAAGCTTGGCTGGCACGCTACGAGGCGGGCGGGGTGTTCTTCGCGCGGTTGCTCCCGGTGATTCGTCACCTCATTTCCATTCCCGCGGGCATTGTGCGGATGAACTTCGCGGTCTTCAGCGCGGTCACGATCATCGGGTCGGCGATCTGGTGTTACATCCTGGCGCTGCTGGGCGACAAGGCGTACCGGCTGCAGCCGGATTTAATCTCGAACCCGGATGCGATGGTCGCTTTCATCAAATCGCAATCGCTCTGGATCATCGTCATTATCGGGATCTTCGCGGTGTTGTATCTGGTCGTGATGCGGCTGACCGCCCGCCGCGCAGGATAGGGAGCGGTGTTCAAGAGCTGACACAACCGTCAGCCGCACGCGCCGAGTAGAAGGCGGAATATTGCCGCGCAGGGGCGATTTCCCACGGAGGGAAAACGTTTTTGAACGCTGGTACTCATACTGCTCTCTAAAGCGACATCAACCCTATGAAAACCAACACTCAGATCTTGAAGTCTCCGCAGACCTTGTCCTTGGGCGACCTGATTCTGGCGGTAAGTTCGTGCACTAAAAGTACTAAAGAGACTGTGGCCGCGGTGGCGGCCCTGCTCGGGAGCGGACAGGTGCGGGTGCAAAACAACGGTCGCTTTACGCGCGCCCGCGTTTGCTGATTAATCAGCGTCCAGGAAGATTTTCGCGAAACTGGCGTCGCATCGGCGGAGATTCTGCCGGTGCGACGCCTTTTTCGTCATACAGATCCAGCGCATTGGCAAAAACGAGGGGCATTATAGCTGCGGACCGCGCGATGGGCGGGTCAATTTTCAGGCCAGCGAACCGCGCCGCAGCCGGCTGAGCGAGGCCAAGCCTGCTCGGGCCACGGCCAGCAGCCCGAGCGATGACGTCCTATTGGGCACCCCGGGAGGAGTGGGCACCGCGCTGCTGCGACTGGGTTCGTGCTGGCATTGCCGATGCGGAACATAAACGTTTGTGCGGGCAAACTGACCTCCGGCACCCGAGGCACTTCCGCCGATGATCAGGCCATCAGTGAGTTGATAAAATCCTTTTCGCTGCCGGACACCGCTCTATCTTCGCGGGGTGATTGCCCGTTATTCCCGTCCCGCGATGCGTCAGCTCTGGTCGGAGCAGCGCAAGTTTGAGATTTGGCTCGAGATTGAAATCCTCGCCTGCGAGGCGATGGCGGCTCTTGGGCAGATTCCGAAAGAGGACGCGGTGGCGATCCGCGAGCGGGCTCGTTTTTCCGTCGAGAAAATCAACGAAATCGAGAAGCGGACGAACCACGACGTGATCGCGTTCCTGGAAAACGTGGCCGCTTCCGTGGGACCGGCGGCGCGCTGGATGCATCAAGGGCTGACCTCATCGGATGTGCTCGATACGACGCTCGCGGTCCAGATGACGGAGGCGGCGCGCATCCTGGCGGAAGATTTGGAGAGTTTGCGCGAGGTGGTGG
>JBDSNB010000053.1:0-12867 GCA_039915555.1 Chthoniobacterales bacterium
ACGCCCGATCAAAAGATGCTGATGGTGATCGCCGACCGGATCGACATTGAAAAGCAGCCGCTCTCCGATCTGGTGGAAGCGATGCATCGGCATGCGGTCACGCGGGTGATCTTCGCGGCCGGTCACAGCCAGTTTAATCGCATCGAGCAGGCGATCGGCGCGTGCGAAGTGGAAGGCGTGCCGGCCTGGCTGGTGGCCAATTTCATCCAAACCTCGATCGCGAAACCGGATTTCGATGCCTTTGCCGGCCGTCCGATGCTGGTCTTCCGTTCGACGCCTGACGTGTCATGGGCGCTGCTCATCAAGGGAATCATCGACCGGGTGGGCGCGTTCGTGGTGCTGCTCGTCTTCGCGGTGCCGATGTTCCTCGTGGCGATCGCGATCAAGCTGACCTCAAAGGGGCCGCCCATTTTTCGTCAATTGCGCGCGGGCAAGCATGGGCAGCCATTCACGATGTATAAGTTTCGCTCCATGTCCGACGATGCGGAACAGCGGCACGCCGATCTTTTGCCGTTCAATCAGATGAGTGGCCCGGTTTTTAAAATTCAGCACGACCCGCGCATTACGCCTTTTGGCCGGTGGCTGCGGCGCACGAGCATCGATGAAATGCCGCAGCTCATGAATGTGCTCATGGGCGACATGAGCCTGGTCGGGCCGCGCCCGCTGCCGCTCTATGAGGTGGAGAAATTCGAGAACACGGCGCAGCGGCGGCGCTTGAGCGTGAAGCCGGGCCTCACGTGTCTCTGGCAAATTCGCGGGCGCAATGAAGTGAGCGATTTCCGCGATTGGGTGAAGCTCGACCTGGAATATATCGACAAATGGTCGCTCGGGCTCGACTTCAAAATTCTCGTACGGACCGTGCCGGCGGTGGTCTTCGGGCTGGGCGCGAAGTAGACGGTCCCCGCAGTCCTTTTATCCGGCGCCCATCGAGGGCGAGGGCGATGCGGACGAGGGCGATTGTTCCTGCGACGCGGAGCGCGTCATCATGCGCTCGACGTATTTTGCCAGGAGATCGAACTCAAGGTTGAGGCGATCCCCGGCCCCCACGCTGTCGAGATTGGTGTGCCGTTTCGTGTGCGGGATTATCCAGACGGCGAAACTTTCCGGCAACACTTCCGCGACGGTCAGGCTGATGCCGTTCACCGCGACGGACCCTTTGTAGGCTACGTAGTGCGAGAAGTCTCCGGGTAATGCGATCTCGAGCCGATGGTCCGAGCCATTTTGTTCGAAGGCCAGGACCTTGACTGCGCAGTCGATATGACCCTGCACGAAGTGTCCACCCACGAGACTCTGCGCAGAAAGAGAGCGTTCCAGATTGACCGAGCTGTCGCGTCGCAGGGCGCGGAGATTGGTGCGATCGAGCGTCTCCTCGAGCAGATCGAAGGTGATCTGATCTTCACGCCGCGTTTTTACGGTGAGACAGCAACCGTTCACCGCGATGCTGTCGCCCCTGCGGACCCCCTCCGCGATGAGTGGAGCCGCGACTTGTAATTGGGTGCCGCGGTCGGTGGCGCGAATCCAGAGCACTTTGCCGATCTCTTCGATTAATCCGGTGAACATCTTGGAAAGCCACTTAATCCGCCTCGCAGGAAACCGCAATCTGTGGCTTGGAAATCCACCTTTCTGCTCCGACTTCCCCTTGGGGGTGGGAAACGCAGCCCCAGCGGAGCGGCGTCTCTCCCCGAAGGGCGCCGGGGGAAATACCCAGCAAAGTTGGCGGTCCTGCACGCAAATTGCTCAGAACAGGGACTCCTACCGACATCGCCATCCATAACCCCGTTCAAAACTTTTTTGAAAAAAGTGAAAAAAAACCTTGTCACGTCCTTCCGGACCCATTATTCCCTTGCCCCAAACCTAACCCAACCAATGGAGAAACTAATGATAAGAAATGTGCTTAATAAGCTAGGATCTCTCCGCTCGGCTCTCGCAGTCGGCCTCGGAGTTCCTTTCCTCATCGCCTCGAGCGCCTTTGCTCAAGTCGAAGACTCAGCGATCGCGCCAGCCGCGGCCACCGGTGGCTCTGCCACCACCGACCGTGTCGTTGTGACCGGTTCCTACATCCCGACTGCGGAGACCGAATCAGCTTTGCCGGTGACGGTTTATACCGCAGCCGTTCTGCAGAAGCAGGGCGCCAACACCCCGGCGGAAGGTCTCCGCCAGTTGCCTTCCTTCGTCGGTAACACCGCGACGGAAAACGACTCCAACGGCGGCGACGGCTCGGCCTTCGTCAACCTTCGCGCCCTCGGTTCGGGAAACACGCTGACCCTTATTAATGGTCGCCGTGCGTTCGCGTTCGAGGATATCAATGCGATTCCGGTCGCTGCGCTTTCCCGTACGGAAATTCTGAAAGACGGCGCTTCCGCCATTTACGGCTCCGACGCCGTGGCCGGTGTCGTCAACTTCATTCTCATCAATGGACCCGGTGAGGCTCCGTATGAAGGTGCTGAAGTCGACTTCCTCTACGGTAACACCACCGACACCGATGCTCGCGTCCTTCAGACCTGGGTTCGTGGCGGTATTGCCACCGAGAAAGTGCATGTTGCCGCTGCGGCGGAATTTTATGATCGCGAGGGACTTTTTTCCCGCGACCGTGATATTGCTTCCCAGACGGACAACCGCTACCTCGGCGGACGAAACACCGGTAGCCCGACCTTCCCTGGTCGCGTCCTGATTGGCGCTGGAATTCCTGGCCCAGGTGCGACACCGTTCCCAGCCGCCCTCCGCGGTGAGCGCGTCTTGATCAATCAGGGTGCGGCTCCGGCGAACTCTGCCGCTTATCGTACCTACGGTGGTCAAAACAGCGCTGATCCGTTTAATTTCCGGCAATACACCCCGGCGGTTCCGCCGATGGAGAAGTATCAAACCTACGTGACCGGCCGCTATAAAGTCTTCGGCGAAGGTCTCCAGCTTTACGGAGACATGCTCTGGTCGAAGCGGAAACAGGACAACGGCTTGGCGCCAGCTCCGTTCGCGTTCAACACTCCCGGAAATGGCCTCACAGAGGCGCGTGCTTCGCGTTTTAACCCGTTCGGCGGTGCCCTGAGCAACGTGCGCTATCGCCTGGTCCAGGAACTCAACAATCGTAAAGACTTCTTCGATTACGATTACTATCGTTACACCCTCGGCTTCAACGGCAACTTCACCTTCACCGGCAATAATATCATCAGCTTCCTCGGCTATGATGTCGGAATGGTTTACGAGCGTGGCGATTTCCTCCGCGTAGATAGCTCGGATGCGCGACGCGCTTTCCTCCGTGCTGAAACAGCGGCCGGTAACTTCAATCCGTTCCTCGGTCTCAACGCACCCGTGAGAGGAACCGCTCCGACCTTCGCCAACGGCGTTCCGACCGGCGCGACCGCACCTTACGACAACGCTGCCGCGGCAGCACGCGCTTCCTACATTGGACATTCCTTGTTCTACAGCAAGGATTTCGTGGGCGATGCGAAGGTGTTCGGAAATCTGTTCCCGAACCTGTATCAGGGTGGAATCGGGTTTAACCTCGGTTACGAATTGCGCCACAGCCGCTCGCGTGCTGTTCCCGATCCAGTCCAGGCGGCAGGCGATCAGCTCGGCTTCAACGCCGGCGCGAACAACTCGTTCCACCAGGAAGTCAAATCTTACTTTGGCGAGCTTCAGGTTCCGTTGATCACCTCGACCATGAACATCCCGTTTGTGCGCTCGCTCGAGGCGGCGGTGGCTTATCGCTACGAAGAGTTCGATAACAAGGATCAAATTGGCGACCCGTCCGTCGGTACGCCGAAGGGCCGAACCAGTTCGTTCAACAACAACGGCGACGTTCGCATCTCTTTGCGCTATCAGCCGATCCAGGATATCACCCTCCGCGCCAGCTTTGGTGAGTCCTTCCTCTCGCCAGCGCCGGTAGAGTTGTTCGATCCAGTGCAGCAGAACTTCCCTCAGCTGTTTGACCCCCTTCCGGGTCAGACTCTGCAGCCGATCAACGGTGTGCAGCAGGGCGGCAATGTTGCGCTCCGGCCTGAAACGACGGAATCCTATACTGCGGGTATCGTGATCACTCCGCGTTTTCTGCCTAACTTCACGGCCACGGTCGACTTCTATCAGTTGTTCACCCGGAACGTGATTCTGGGTGCCGCGGACTTCGCGCAGCTGGCGTTGACCCAGAATGGAAACTTCCTTCTGGCGAACCCCGGCGCCTTCGCAGCCGCTCCGTTTGCGGGGCTAATTACGCGCAGCGACGTGGCTCCCTTCGTTGTGACCGCCATCGATTCGCGATCGCAGAACGCCGGCAAGCGGCTCGTCAACGGTATGGACGTCACGGCGACCTACCAGATCCCAACCACAAACTGGGGAACGTTCACGCTCTCGATGGGCTACAACTACTTCTTCACTTGGAAGGCCGAGCCAGTGGCGGGAACCGGAACGCACAGCTTCTTGGGTGATTACAACAACGGCACACTGCCGTTGGCTCCAGGTGCGCTGCCTTACCACAAGGGCTTCCTGCGTGGTGAACACGAGTGGAAGGGCTTCGACTTCGTCGCTACCGTCAACTACATCAGCTCGTTCAACGACGACTCCGCCTTCGTGGCGACTGTCGGTGGCGTGCCGGTAACGATCGTGGGCGGAAGCGACACCGATCCGCAGTATAACCTGTATCGCACGGTGACTGATTACATCACCCTCGACATGCAGTTGAGCTACGAATTCGTGAAGCCAGTGATCGAGCCGATCGTGGCCGGCAAAGACTTCTCGAAAGACGGGAAGAGCATGGCACCGGAAGTGGCCGGAGTGGAAACCGCCTCCATCTGGAAGCGGATGCTCTGGGGCACCAAGATCCGCGTGGGCGTGAACAACGCGTTCGATCGCCGTCCTCCGACGGTCTTGGGAGCGTTCAACGACAACTACGACACGTCGCTCTACTCGATCCGCAACCGTTACTGGTATGTCGGAATCAACAAGAAGTTCTAAGAAGACTTAGAGTTCAGTTCAATCACGGAGAGGCAGCGGTTTCGGCCGCTGCCTCTTTCGTTTGTACCACTGGTTCGCCAGTTTGGAGAGCGGCTGTTTTGATGGGCTGGCCTGAGTGGCCGAAGACCGCCGGCGGGATCCCGTATGGTCGCCTCGCCGCCGGGAACGTTAGCGCTCACGCTTCCTCCTGACGGGCAATGCGGATTTAGCGGGAACTCGCGTCCCCGGCCCAACCAAGCGCTTCCTTCAAGACTGGGGCGATGCGTCTCAGCTTCTTTGAACGTTCATCAAGGAACCATCGAATTGACGCCGACTTCGGTCGCCGTCGCCGCCCCTCCGCGAAGGCGTGCTGTCAGTGTAGGGCACGGAATAGCACCCGGACGCGGGTGAGCTTCTATCCATGCGAGACGCCGACGGACGCCAAGAGGATGTGAGCCGTCGCTCGACCAGACTGGGGACGCATGAGGTGGCTAAGCCCCTGGAACCAGTTTGCAGAACCCGAATTCAACAATCGAGAGATGAGTCGACGGGATCCTAGAGCGTGTCATGCGCTTTGGCGTGTTCCAGAGAGGGGTCTGCGAGGTAGGGGCGCCGCGCTGCGGCGAAGGAAACGCGTGGCCTGCGCTTGGAACGTCCGTGCGTCCACCGGCGGCCTCGTCTCTCGGACAGCGCAGCGCGCTGTCCCTACCGCGCCCTCGCGCGAGATCGCCAAGTGCATGACACGCTCTAGGAGTCGCCGGGCGCGCCAAAAGTTCCAAAGGCGCCCGGCAAATAGCCCGGATCTGCGGTTTCCCCCTAAAGGCCCGTGACGATGCCGGAACCGGTGAAATCACGTCCACTCACGAAGCCTGTAATACCAGCATCTCACGCTCCGCACTGCGGTTTTGCCCACGGTTCTCAACTCGATTCAGCGGAGGTCTGTCGGACACGAGGGTGATGGATGGAAGGCCGCTTGCCCGGCGGCGAGTGCCCGGGGGAACCGGCGGGCCATCAAGAAGAGTTACCCGCCGTCTTTTAGGCGTCGGAAGATTTGGCACGTGTAGTGCTTCGACGAGATGCACTGATTATGGTCCTTATAAGCATCCAGCCCTTCGCCTTCAAGAAGATGTTCGCCTTGGCAGCGGCCCTCCTTTGTCTCGCCACTGTCTCTTGTTTCGCCTCTTCTATTTTCCTGCCGGTGGATTCCACACCTTACGATCGCCAGATGACCCGAATCCGGCCGGTCCTAAACACGGCCAGCAACGGCGGTTCGCAGGTTTCGATTGGCCGAGTCAATCAGTGGATGGAAGATCTGCGGGACATTCCCTATGGCTACCAAATGGAATGGAAGACCCCGAACGAAGTGCTAACGCGACGACCCGCGGACTGCAAAGGAAAAGCCGTCGCTCTTTACGAGCGGATGCAGGCGTCCGGCGCAAAGAACGTCCGCCTCGTTATCGGAAAACGCGCCCCCACCAGCCGCATGACCCACGCTTGGTTGGTTTGGGAGACGGAGCAGGGAAGTTATGTCCTCGATCCGACGTTCAATTGGATGGGATATCGTTCCGAGCAAATCGGCCGGAGCGCCTACGTTCCGCACTACGCTTATGCGGGTGCGAAAAAGTACCGCGCCTCGTCCTTAGAGGGACTATTGGCTAAAAACTAGGCCGCGGCTGGGGCTTGGCGCGCTTGAATGGCGCTGTAGTGACAGGGTAGAGAAATCCAGACATAGAGGGCTTCGCGACGGGCTCGGAATATTCCGATCGCGCCGAGTTTTTTATTGCAAAACGTTGGTGGGAGTACTACCATCGTTTTTGTAGATATGGCAATTATGAACACGCCCTTTTCTCGCTCTTCCGCCTTTCTCGCGATCAGTTCCGTGCTTTTCTGCACTGGTCCGACGCTTTGGGCGGCCGATGTGGTTTTGCAAAAAGTTCCGGCGTTGACCGTGCAACAAGCTCCCGCGTATCCGGAAAATCTCGCTCGCCAGCATCTCGGCGCCCAGGTGGAGACCGCCGGGGCGTCTGCGGATATGCAGGCCGCGAACGCGGCGCTCCTCAGCGGCGATCCCACCGCGACCTACGCCTTACCCGCAGGCAAGACCACCTTGCTGGTGGCCCTTTCGAAGATCGAAAATGTGGACAGCATTTCCTTCGCGAACGAGGGCGCCAAAGGCAGCGTCACCATTGCCACGGCGAGCGCTAATCTGGCGGAAGACAGCCCGCAATGGCACAGCGTCGCGACGCAGGATCTGGCTGGCGAAGGTCTACAGGTCAAAGTTGGCCCGGGCGAAGCAAAGTATGTCCGCTTGAGCTTCGACCTGGCACAGCCCGGGCAAATCGCTGGCTTCGGCATCTACGCCAACCCGCAGGTCTCAGATTTCACTGCACCGCGCACCGGGAAAACGGCGCAGGATAACGCCGGCACCTTCGGCCTCGTTTCCTATAACTACACCGACATGCATGCGAAGGCGCGTGCGCTTTACGTCAGCTCCGGAACCGATGCGGGGCAGGCGAATAAGATGATTGATGATCAAACCTCCACCAGCTACACCTTCGCGGCTGAAGATGGAACGCCGACCACCGTGATCGACCTGGGCAAATCCGTCAGCGTCCGACGTCTTTCCGCGGTCTATGCGCCGCGTGCTGGCCACATGGAATTCTACGTTTTGCAATCACTCCCCACAGCGACCCGGATGGAAGCCGGCGCGACCGTGAGCGGGGAGCCGATTCCCACGCCGGAGAACGTCCCGGCCACCATGACTTTGAGCGACGCGGCGTTTGCCAGTTTGAAAGCTGTGGGCTCGGCGACTGACGACGGAAGTCTAGGACGGGCTGCCGTCGAGTTTCCCGCCACCTCGGGCCGTTACGTGATGGTGCGCTGGCTGCCGGCGGCGCAGCAGGACGCCTCCTTCGCGCTCGCGGAGATTGCGGCCTTTGGGGGCACCTCGAAAAACATGCTCCTCGTTTCCAACGTCGAAACGTCCTCCGTAGCCGACCGCGCTGTCGAGACCGAGTATCAGGATCGTGGCGATGGCAAGACAATGGTGGACGGCAAGACAATGCTGGACGGCAAGACGATGCTCGATGGGAAAGACATGCCGGGCGAAGGGCCCGAAGAAGTCCCGCCGGGCGAAGGTCCGCCTCCTACGCTGCCGCAGCCTCCTCCGTTCACCTTTGTTCCAGTGTTGGTTCCGACCAGTCCGTAAGCGCGAGGACAGTTTTCTCCATACACCCCGTCTGTCGGCGAAAGCTGGCAGGCGGGTTTTCGCTTGTTGCACCTTGCAGCAACCGACGCGCGCGCCAGCCTCGCGCGGACAGTCCGTCCTCCTACAAGTTGTCGCTGATAATCGCGAAGATGGCCGTGTTATCCAGCGTGCCGTGTAGGGCATCGGCGCCCAAGCCCATTCCAAACGCCGGGACGTCTGCCGCGCGTCTGGTCTGGCCACTCTTCGTTAGGGAGCGTTGGTCTCTCGACAAGCTCAGGGCGGATGTTGTCGCGATTTCTCTTTCAAAGTTCCAATCCCAAAGCACGACTTTCGAATCGTCCGCGTTCCAGACTTTGGGTAACGAGCCCCAGAAAAAAAGGTCGGGCTCGGTGGCGGGCGGTAAGCTCATATCTCGATCCGCATCGTTAACGTCGTCCGCCACGTCTCCGCAGACGAAGATCGCCGACTTCTCGCCCGTATATTCGGAAGCCACCGCGATCGCTCGATCGAGTTCGACCGCAGCCGTCTGCCTTTCGCGGCTCTCCCCACCTGCCTTTCGCAACGCGGCCGCGTCCACGACGATCAAGTAGCCACCGCGATGGAATTGCAGCAGTTCGATCCCACGCCGCACGAGGTCCGACAGGGTTGGCTGCTCAGCGGGCGTTGTCGTTGCCTCCTTCGTCGCATGCTCTTTGTCGTCGAAGAGACCGAGTAGCTTGGCCCGGCGCCAACGAGGCACTTCCTCGAGTTCAGCGAGCGACTGAACAAGGCTGTAACCGGCCTCGCGCGCGGCACTCAGCAGATCCTTCCCGTCGGTCCGGCGACCGCCGTGCGCTTCCGGCAGGAAATCGGCCGAGCCGCCGCCCAACACCACATCGATCTCGCTTGTTTCAATCAGCTGGCGGGCGAATTCTTCCCACCCGTCGCTTCGTTCCGCATGCCCGTAGAAGCTGGCCGCGGTCGGCCCCGTGAGATTTCCGTCAGTGATCAAGCCGGTCATGCGCCCCGTTTCGCGCGCCCGCCGGAGAAGCGCGACGAGTGTTTCGCCGTCCGCATCGAGCGCCACGGAGCCATTGCGCGTTTTCGTTCCCGTGGCGAGCGCGGTCGCCGCCGCCGCCGGATCAGGGACCGCGGAATCCGCGGAATCATTCATCAGGAAGGCAGTGTAAGGGAAAGAATCCAGCGCCAGTGCTCTGTCCGCACTGTCGGCGTGACTGCGTGCGGCGGCCAGCGTTTGCGCGTCCAGCCCTTCCGCGACGAACAGAATGATGCCGAATGGTTTTTGGACCACCCAGTATTGGAAATAGAAAACTCCGAAGGCGAAGAAAACGAGGAGGCAAAAAAGCGCGAGCAACTGGTTGCGCCATTTCACGATGCCGATGTAGAAGCCCGCTCTCCCGGATGTCAACGCAAGAACCCGCTTGTGTGCGCGAAGGCGTCCGGCAAGTTCCAGACCATGTCCGCGCCTGTGATGCTTTTGATTCGCGACGGCTGGGGGATCAATCCCGGCGGTCGGGCGCAAAGCGAGGCGAACGGCGATGCCACCATGCTCGCGCGCACGCCGTTTCACGAGCGCCTTTATCGGGAGTATCCAGGCGGCACACTGAGCGCGAGCGGCCTCGATGTCGGCCTGCCCGAAGGGCAGATGGGCAACTCCGAGGTCGGCCACCTTAATCTTGGCGCCGGGCGGGTTGTCTACCAGGATCTCACACGAATCAACAAGGCGATCGAGGACGGCGACCTGGCGCTGAACCAAGTGCTGTGTACCGCTTTCGAGCAAGCGCGCGGCCGGCGCCTCCATTTTCTCGGCCTGGTTTCCGATGGTGGAGTGCACAGCCATTACGCGCATCTGGTCGCGCTCGCGACCGCGGCCCGGGCCGCGGGCGTGGAGGACATCATGGTCCACGCTTTTACCGACGGCCGCGACACCTCGCCGACTGGCGGCGCCGGTTTTCTGGCCACCTGCGAAGCGCAACTCGTTGCCAGCGGCGCGCGCATCGCCACCGTCGTCGGACGATACTTTGCGATGGATCGCGACCGCCGTTGGGACCGCACCAAGCTTGCTTGGGATGCGATCGTGCTGGGGAAAGGGAAGCGCTGCGAGTCGTCCGCCTCCGAGGCCGTAAAGAGCGAATACGCGAGCGATGTGACGGACGAATTCATGCCCGCGCTCATCCTTTCGCATTCCGACGAACCGCGCGTCCGCGAGGGCGATGTCGTTTTCTTCTTCAACTTCCGCGCCGACCGGGCCCGCCAGCTTTCGCAGGCTTTTCTCGAGAAGGATTTCAACGGCTTCGATCGCGGAGTTCATCCCACGGTGCATTACGTCACCCTCACGCAATACGACGCCACTTATCCGTCGCCGCACGTTTTTGCGCCGCAAACCTTGGATAACATTTTGGGCGCCGTCGTCAGCGCCGCGGGCAAAAAACAACTCCGCATCGCCGAGACGGAGAAATACCCTCACGTCACTTATTTCTTCAACGGTGGCGTGGAGCGCGCCTTCGCCGGAGAAGACCGTCAGATCATTCCCTCGCCGAAGGTTGCGACCTACGATCTCCAACCGGAGATGAGTGCGCGCGAAGTGACGGACACCGTGCTCACCGGGCTCGAGAAATACGACCTCATTATATTAAACTTCGCCAACCCCGACATGGTCGGCCACACGGGCGTGGTCGAGGCGGGAACCAAAGCCGTCGAGACAATCGACGAATGCGTGAGCCGGATCGTGCCCGCGTTGCTCGGACTCGGCGGCAAGTGTCTGGTCACGGCCGATCACGGGAACTGCGAGCAAATGCGAAACGGCGACGGATCTCCAAACACCGCGCACACCACCAATCTCGTGCACCTGATCTACGTCGCGGGAGAAGCGGCAAAGTTTCGCGTGGAAAATGGAATCCTGGCCGATGTCGCACCCACGCTCCTTGCCATGCTTGGCCTGCCACAGCCGGCCGAAATGACCGGACGGTCCTTGCTCGTGCCGGACGGAAAAGCTTAGAACGTCCGCTGCCGCTCCGATTGCACGAGATCGAAATCGATCTCGAGCTGCCGATTCAAATGCCGCGTGCCGGCCACCGCGATGCGTTGAAGAAAGCGCAGCCGGCTCTCCGCGGAGTTGTCGTGCCAGACCGGCTTCGCGCGCAAAGCGAGGCCGCTTTCCGTTTCCACCAGCGCCCCCCAGCCGAGCGGCAACTCCGATTCCCGAAACAAATCGTTAGGCAGGACGAGGAAAAAAAGGTTCGCGCAACGATAACGCGTCAGGCATTCGAACTTTGTGCCACCGCGCAGGTGTTTCTGAAGCGCGGCGAGCTCGCCGACGACGCGCTGGTAACCGCGATGTTCGATCGCGGCAAAATCATGTCCATCGAACTCCGGGAAGAGCGATTCGCCCGCGCGCAAGGTCGGATAATGCACCCGTAGATTTTTCTCCAGCACCTGTCGGCGCCGGCTCACGGTTTCGAGCCGCGCTTGCGCCTGGGCGCTGCAACAATTGTCGCGCCGCAAATCCGAGCGCACTTGCTTGCATTCAAAAATAGCCGTCACGCCGGCGTCGCTTCCCCGCGCGCGATACGCCGCCACATCCGCCCGATAACGACAGCGCGGAAGATTCACTTCCACGGCGCAGGCGGAGTAGCCTTGCGCCTGCGCCCAGAGAACGGCGAGGCGTTTCAGCCGGCGATGCGCTTCCGTCTCGCCGCGCTTCGGCGTTATTCGCGCGTCCATCCGGCGAGCTCCTTCGCCCAATAGGTCACGATCAAATCCGCGCCCGCGCGTTTCAGCGAAGTCATGATCTCGAGCACCGCTGCGCGCTCCTCGAAGACGCCTTTCTCCACTCCCGCCTTCACCATCGCGAACTCGCCGCTCACATGATAAACGGCCGTCGGTTTGCCAAAGCGTTCGCGCACTCGCCAGAGAATATCGAGATACGGCAGCGCCGGTTTCACCATCAAAATATCGGCGCCTTCCTCCACATCGAGTGCCGCTTCACGCATCGCTTCCGCCGCATTCGCCGAGTCCATTTGATACGTGCGCCGGTCGCCAAACTGCGGCGGACTTTCCGCCGCTTCGCGAAACGGCCCGTAAAAGACCGAGGCAAACTTCACCGCGTAACTCATGATGCCAGTGTCCGAAAAACCTTCTGCGTCGAGACGCTCGCGAATCGCCCCGATGCGACCGTCCATCATATCGCTGGGCGCGACGAGATCCGCCCCCGCCGCCGCGTGCGAGATCGCCGTTTTCGCCAGCAGTTCGACCGACTCATCATTCAGGACATGGAAATGTTCGCCATCGCGCCGCGTCACGCCGCAATGCCCGTGACTCATGTATTCGCACAGGCAAACGTCGGTGATCACGACCAACTCCGGACACTCCGCCTTGATTGCGCGCACCGCTTCCTGCACGATCCCGCGCTCCGCGTAGGCGGCGCTGGCCTGCTCGTCTTTCGTTGCCGGAATTCCAAAAAGCAGCACCGCCTGCAAGTCCAGCTCGCAAGCGCGTTTCGCTTCCAGGACCGCATCGCCGATCGAGAGTTGGAAAACGCCGGGCATGCTCGCGATCTCTCGCCGCTCCTTCAGCTTCTCGCTCACGAAAAGCGGCAGCACGAAATCGTGCGGCGTGAGTTTTGTCTCGCGCACGAGATTGCGCAGCGCAGGCGATTGCCGCAAGCGACGCGGACGATGCACCAGTTTCCTCACCCGCCGAGGCTAAGCGGTCGGCTGGTGCGTCGCAAGTTTGCC
>JBDSNB010000178.1:0-9537 GCA_039915555.1 Chthoniobacterales bacterium
GCCAGAGCTCTGGGTGAAGTTCGCATCGATCGTGATCAAACCCGGCGACAGGCCTGGCGCGATGACGCCGTTGTTGGAAACAAAGCGGCTCGGCGCCGAGAGCGTGCCGTTGCCGCGAATGGTGCCCCGGTCGCCGACGTTTAGTTGCCCACCCACGCTGACGATGCCGCCGTTGCGCAGAGTCAGCGTGCCGACGCCTTGGAGACCGATGTTAAAATCGCGGGCCACCTCGAAGCGCGCCGGTTGCCCCAGCCCTTGGGAGCCGACGTCCACCTGGGCAACCGACTGTGGCCCGGATCCGATGACGGCGCTTCCGCCGGAGACTTTGCCGTCTTCGGTAACAACGAGGCGTGCGCGTTGTGAAATGGAGCCGATAAACACCTCCCCAAGTGCCACCAGCGTAGAGCCAGTCCCACTGATCGGGTCGGCGCCACCCACGGTGACGGTAGGGAGCGAGGGGACGAGAGGCTCGTCGATAAACACGTCCTGTTGCGACTCGACGCGAGCTCCGGCGCTGACCGTCAAGTTGCCTGCGCCAAACGCGCCGACAGAGAGGGCGGTCGCCACCAGCAAGTGAGAGGGCCCGAAAAAGGCGCGGCCAGTGACGAGGACGGTGCCCCGGTTCACCAACACGCCTAACAAGCCGGTGTATTCGACGAATCCGCCGTCCTTAATCTCCAAGGCGCCGGAGCCTCCAGTCTCGCGACCGATGGACATCCGTTCGGTGACAGTCAACGACCCTCGGTCTATCACGACGGTGCTGCCGTCCGCGCCGGCGCTGTCGGCGATGAAGACGCTGCGGCAGGAGACAAAGGAGACCGAATCGGCGGTCAGACGCGCTGGCTGAGCCGCACCCACTAACAGGGTGCCCACATCCCGCAAGGATCCGCCGTTCCGAAGAGTCATATTAGCCGCAGCCATGGAACCGATCGTGACGTTGGCATCTGTGTGGCTACTCATCGCTCCGTCATCCAATAGAAATGTCCCGTCGATCGTCATCGGGAGCGTCAAATTCAACTCCGACCGAGTGATACTGGTGCCCACGACCTCTCCGCGGACAGTCAGAGAACTGCCCGCTTTGATGTCCAATGCGCCTGCCCGCAGAAGGCCGGCACCGGTGACCGCGACGGTACCAACGCCGCTCTGGCCGATGGAGAGCTTCTTGACCCCGAGATCCCAGGTGGATTTGACCCCGCCGGGCGCAAATCCGTCGATCGTGACGACGCCATTCGCGTTCGCCCCGACAATGGAGTCGCCTCCTCGCACGATACCGCCGCCTCGAATCGCAAGTGTGCCGGCGCTGTTGCCGCCGATTTCAGTCGTCTCCGTTCGCCACTCCGCCTGCGGCCCGTCGACCAGCACATCGCCGCCTCCGGTGCCGGCACCGATTTGCGTATTCCCGCTCAGGAGCGTGCCGCGCGAACCGATCGCGACCGAGCCGCGCCCATTGCCCCCGATGCGCAGTGTGCTCGTATTGGACCAAAGGGTGTCCGCGTTCAGGTTGACGCGCGCGGGGAAACTTTGCCCGATCAGCGCCGCGACGCTGTTCACCTGCCCGCTGGCGAGGGTAAAAGTGGTGTTATCGAAGACGAGACCGGGGGGCTCCTCGATCGCAGAGAGGACGGTGTAGGCAGCGTTAGTAAAGGTGATATCGCCGCGCAAAATCTCGAGCCGCCTGGTCGTCGCGCTGCCCACGTTCACCGAGTAGGTCGAGAGCTGCGCAAACTCTGCGGTTTGGGTGCTGTTCGGCACTGCCTGCGGATCCCAGTTGGCGGCAGTTTGAAAGGAACCACCTGCAGGGTTATTCCATCGGATTGTTGTGGGAGTCGGTGTCGGGGTCGGCGTCGGTGTCCCCACCGGCACCAGCGTCAAAACGAAATTCGCGTTCGTGCTCCCCGTGGAGCGGGGTATCTCGCTTAAGGTCGCGGGTTCCTGACCATTTGTGAAGACCCTGAAAGTATAAGTTCCCGGAGGAAGGGTCCCACTTTCCGAAAGAGGCCTGGTTTCGCTCGTGCCTCCGTTTCCCGTTGCGGTCACATCGAAGATGGTCATCGACGAAGTTGTCAGTCTTGCGGCCGAGTCCCCATTATTCTGTCCAGCGCTAGCGGTAACAGAGACCTGCCCGGTCAGCCCGTAGGTGTAAGACACGTCGGTTAGGGTGAAGTTTAGCACGAGGACATTGACGTTGCCGACGGCGTTGGAACCGGACATGATCGTTGGTCCAAACCTAGCGTCACCCGTCGTCGTGCCATCGCCGGTGAGGCGAAGAGTTCCGGCCGCAGAATCGAGAGTGATGGTGGAACGGAGGCTCCCACTGGCAGTCGCCGATGCGTCGCCTTGGGCGGCGGCCGCTGAAAGGCTGAGATCCGCAGGCAGGAAATTCGTTTGCTGCGCGGGTGGGGGGAAGTCTTCGTTCGAGCCAGCGTTAGCACGCACTAACACGTTCGATAGGCGGCTATTCAGCACGATGCCAGCGGGCAAACGCGGCGCCAGGAGCAGAAAAACTCCCGCGAGGGCCAGCCAGTGCCGGCTCCGAAACACAGTGATTCCATTCCGTGCCGGCATTGCGCCCCGAAGTCTCATTGTTCGTCTGCGTTTCATAGATTGAGTCTCCCTTGCCTTGATAGTCGTTGGCTAGATCAAAGTCTGCTCCAATTGCATTAAGATAAAAACCTCTGGATTCACTGCACGTTGTACACTTCTACCAGTGCCACGCCGACGGTCTGGTTCTTCCCGCGCACGACCGCGGTGTAGCCGCCGGGCGCGAGCGTGGCGAGGATAGCGGCTTCGTTGTCGTTTGTGGGCGGGATGGTGGTGGCAAGAATCTCAGCCTCCTGTGCCGAACGCCAGTTGTCGTTCGCGCGGACCAGCGTGCCGTTGGCGTCGAACAATTCCAGCGTCGGATCGGCGAGAGCGTTCGCAACACCCGCAGCGCTGAGCGAGGGCCCGAGCGCGCGGACGAGCACCGTGTCGGTGCCACTGACAATGACGCCACCGATCATCACATTATCGCCGGTCTGGACCCGGCCGCGGCTCGCGATGTTGACCAGGTTGCCCGAAGCGTTGGGCGAAATGTCGTAAACTTCCACGAGCCCAATGCCAGCGGAGGCGTTCGCGCCGTTCAGAAGCACGGTGTAGCTGCCGGGCGGAAGCGTGGCCACAATCGCGGCTTCGAGATCACTTGAGGGCGGAATGGTGCTGGCGATGATTTCCTGCCGCTGTGGGCTCTCGATCCAGTTGTCGTTCGCGAAGATGAGTTCGCCGCTGGGGCCGCGCAGCTCGAGCTTCGGATCGGCTAGACGGCCGGAGAAGGGGAGCGAAGAACCGATTCCGCGAAGGATCACTTTCTTCGGCTCGTTCCCGAGGACGATGAAGCCGCCGATGAGGATGTCGTCGCCGATCCCGACCTGCGCGCGAGTGGAAATATTCAGGAGGGCATTGGCGGCGATGCCGTTGTTGAGGGCGATGAGGCGGAAGGTGTTCCCCACTTTTTCCAACCGCGACTGGAAGCCGGGCTTTAGATTTGGGAAGGTGACGTTCGCGAAGCTGCCGGTGACCGCGCCATCGAGCTGCAGCAAATCGAACTGCTGCCCTGTAGCGGGCAGGAAGTTGCCGATGAAGCGGACTTCGAGTGTGCCGCCGAGCGTCGTGTCGCCGGTCACATGCAGCACGTCGAACTGTCCCGCATTCAATCCACCAACTTCCATCGCCAGTTTCCCGCCGGAACTCTGGGTGAAGTTCGCATCGATCGTGATCGATCCCGGCGAAAGGCCGGGCGCGATGACGCCGTTGTTGGAAACAAAGCGGCTCGGCGCCGAGAGCGTGCCGTTGCCGCGAATGGTGCCGCGGTCGCCGACGTTTAACTGCCCGCCTACGCTGACGATGCCTCCGTTGCGCAGCGTCATCGTGCCGACCCCTTGGAGACCCACCGCGAAATCGCCCGTCACTTCGAAACGCGCCGGTTGCCCCGGCCCTTGTGAGCCGACTTCCACCTGCCCAACCGACTGCGGCCCGGATCCGATGACGACGCTTCCGCCGGAGACTTTGCCGTCTTCGGCAACAACGAGGCGTGCGCCTTGTGAACTCGATGAGCCGATCGAAACTTCTCCTTGCGCCACCAAAGTGGAGCCGGTTCCACTGATGGGGTCCGCGCCGCCCACGGTGACAGTGGGGAGCGAGAGGACGAGAGGCTTGTCGACAAACACGTCCTGTTGCACCTCAACGCGAGCTCCGGCGCTGACGGTCAGGTTGCCTGCGCCAAACGCGCCGACGGAGAGAGCGGTCGCCACTTGCAAGAGAGAGGGCCCGAGATTCGTGCGGCCAGTGACGAGAATGGTGCCGCGGTCCACCAACAAGCCCAGAAAGCCGGTGTATTCGACGAATCCGCCGTCCCTAATCTCCAATGCCCCAAAGCCTCCAGTCGCGCGACCGATGGACATCCGTTCGGAGACGGTCAACGCCCCTCGGTCTATCACCACGGTGCTGCCGTCTGCACCGGCGCTGTCGGCGATGAAGACGTTGCGGCAGGAGACAAAGGAGACAGACTCGGCGGTTAGACGCGCTGGCTGAGCAGCACCGACTAACAGAGTCCCGACATCCCGCACGCCCGCGCCGTTTCGAAGAGTCACATTACCCGCAGCTGTGGACCCGATCGTGACGTTCGCATCCGAGTGCCTACTTGTCGCTCCGTCGTCCGCGAGAAATGTGCCGTCGATCGTCATCGGGAGCGTCAAATTCAGTTCGGAGGGCGTTACACTGGTGCCCACGAACAATCCGCGGAGAGTCAGAGAACTGCCCGCGTTGATGTCCAATGCGCCTGCACGCAGAAAGCTGGCGCCGGTAACCGTGACCGCGCCAATACCGCTCTGGCCGATGGAGAGCTTCTTGACCCCGAGATCCCAGGTGGATTGAACCCCGCCCGCCGTGAGTCCGTCGATCGTGACGACGCCACTCGCGTTTGCCGCGACAATGGAGTCGCCGCCGCGCACGATCCCGCCGCCACGAATCGCGAGGGTGCCCGCACTGTTGCCGCCGATTTCAGTCGTCTCCGTTCGCCACTCCGCCTGCGGCCCGTCGACCAGCACATCGCCGCCTCCGGTGCCGGCACCGATTTGCGTATTTCCGCTCAGGAGCGTGCCGCGCGAACCGATCGCGACCGAGCCGCGCCCATTGCCCCCGATGCGCAGTGTGCTCGTATTGGACCAAAGGGTGTCCGCGTTCAAGTTGACGCGCGCGGGGAAACTTTGCCCGATTAGCGCCGCGACGCTATTCACCTGCCCGCTGGCGAGGGTAAAAGTGGTGTTATCAAAGACGAGACCGGGCGGCTCCTCAATCGCAGAGAGGACGGTGTAGGCAGCGTTAGTAAAGGTGATATCGCCGCGCAAAATCTCGAGCCGCCTGGTCGTCGCGCTGCCCACGTTCACCGAGTAGGTCGAGAGCTGCGCAAACACGGCGGTTTGCGTGCTGTTCGGCACTGCCTGCGTATCCCAGTTTACCGGCGTGTTAAATGAGCCGCTCGCGGTTGTGTTCCACTGCACCCGGGTCGGAGTGGGGCTAGGGGTCGGGGTCGGAGTTGGCGTCGGTGTCGGAGTGGGCTGGCCGTTGGGTGTGAGTCGGAAGGTGTAATTTATCTCCGTCGTCCCGTTCTGGCTCGTCGGATCGCTCGGGTCGGGTCCGCCGCCGTTCACGGTGTTGCCGAGCGACACCGCAACCCGGTAGAAACCGGGCCTCGGTGTCACAATTCCGGTGCGCGAGAAGTTCCTGCTGCCGATTGTCGCCACGAAGTCGAACACGATGATGTTCCCTGCTGGATCAAGGAAATCGATCGAGACGCCGCGATTATCGGGATTCACCTGCTGCGGCGTGCTGTGCGTCGCGGCCATGTTCCCGGTGAACGAGTAGGTATACGAGGCACTGCCAGTGATCTCGAAGAACAGGAAGAGAATCCCATTCTGCGCCGAGACGGCTTTGATCTGTCCCTCGCCCGACGCGCCGCTCGCCTGCGCGTTGCTCCCCCCGCTGCCGGATAGTTCAAACACCTGCGTGATGTTGTCGGTGCCAAACTGCGAACTGATCCGAATCGACCCGCTGTTGGATCCGACCGCGGTCGACGCGCTCAGATCGGTCGGCCCGAATTGGCTCGTTGGCTCCGCCGATTGCGAGTCGCAAGTGCGTGGATCTCCCTGGTCACAAGAGGTGGAGGTGGCGCCCGACGTCCGCTGCGCGACCACGACCTCCGCGTGGGCCGCGCCCGTCGCGAGCAAGAGAGACAGCAGAGCGATGGCTGTCGCAAGCATTTGCCGCTTCCCCTCCCGTCTGGAGGCGAGCTTCGCCGGTTGATGGTTCGATTGGTCGCAACAGCAGTTCAGTTCCATACCTTGTCCTTCCCGATCGGGAACGGGGCGTGGCAAAAAAAAACTTTTGCCGCGGAAAAAAAAGAATACCTGTGGGTGGGCGTCCGCTTGCTGGGAACGCACCAGGCCCTTTCGCAGGCCGTCGCCGCAGACGCGGCTGCGGATCGAGCCGTCAGCTTTGCGGGGAGCGGTGAAGATGGACACGCGGAAGCAGGTCCCTCCGATCGACGCGCTTCGCGGGTCCATGCGCGCGGCGACGCCACTGGCGACGCCACTGCGTGCCGGCGGAACTTACCCGTGCTTCAGCAGACTCGTGTAGGCGATCCGCAAAAACTGCTCTGGCTTGAGAAAGCCTTGGCCGAGCTTCTCGTCGAACTCCTTCGCCGGATTCGCCGCCACCACTTCATCCGCCGTTTTTCCTTCCGCTTTCAGCTTCTCGAAGCGCTCCTGCATCGTCTCAAGGAAGCCAAGATAGCTTTTCAATTCCTCGGTCGTCGCGAGCGGCCCGTGTCCGGGAACGGCGCGCGTTTTCGGTCCGGCCATTTGCAATCCGGCCCTCACGCTCGCCACCATGCCGCCGATCCATCCACCGCTGGACCAGTCGATGAATGGATACATGCCGTGGAAGAAGAGATCGCCGAAATGGATCAAATCCGCCTGCTCGAAGCGCACGATCAAATCTCCATCCGTGTGCGCGGGCGCGACCGGCACCAGCCGGACGTCGTCACCGTTCAAGTGCAAAACGGTCTCGCTGCTGAAGGTGACGTTAGGCAATGCGCGCGGGACCGCTGCCGGCATTTTCATATCGAGCGGCTCGATGTACTGCTCGGTCGCGAGTCGTTTGCGGCAGTTCTCGTGCGCCACGATGCGCGCGCCGGCTTCCGCACATTGCTGGTTCGCGCCGGAGTGATCGAGATGCCAGTGCGTGTTCACGAGCATCGAAAGCGGCCCCGCCTTGCGCAGTTCGCCCATGGTTTTTTCGGCCAGGTTCGGATAACCGCAATCGATCACGAGCGAGCCGTCGCCCCCGCTGAGCAGCACGATGTTCCCACCCAAACCGGCGATCAGCGAGAGACGTTCACCGAGCGAAGTGACCGTGACCGCGGGTGGAGTCGCGTCGGGCGTTGCCTTCGGGCTCGTCTCGGCCGCGGCACTACGGACGAACCCGAAGGAACCGGGCAGTGCGCTTGCGCCCAGCGCCAGGCCGAGGGTGCGGAGCGCATCGCGCCGGGTGAATGCGTGTGGAGAACGTGAGGATGTCTGAACCATTTCGTGAGGTTGTCGCTGTGCGCGGGCGACTTAAAGCGCAATCCAAGCCCATCGCCGCCAACGCGGTGGACAAGTCCTACAAGCCGTCGCCGCAAACGCGGCCGCGGATCGAGAACGTGAGGCTGAACGTGTTCAGGTCGATGATCCCGTTATTGCGCAGTGAGCCCGCGGCATTCGCGAAAATGCCAGTGCCGGAGACGACGGTAAGAACATCGTTGACGCGGCAAACGAACGGATCACTTCCGGCCGGAGCACAGACCGCGCGGTCCTGCGTGGTGAAGGTGCCGGGCCGCGCGGGATCGGTCGAGACGAAGGTGTGCTCGAGCGTGAGATGCTGCGCGCCTTGCCCTTGTCCGCCGGACGCGGAGTAGGAGGTGACAATCGAGCTGAGCATCCCGGGCACGTTTCCGAAGGTGACCGCGGTCGGCGCGAAGCCGAGCGTGCCGCCAATGTTGACGAGCGGGCCGCCGCCTTCGGCAAAGATTTGGATGCAACCGGGGGCACGCTGCGGTTGCGGTGCGGCGGCGAGCCAATGGGTCGTGGCGAGGAGGAGTGTGGCGGCCGTGAGGCTGATGGTTTTAAGAGGAGTTTTCATGTCATTATTCTTTCTGTTTTGGCTTGGGGTTTGACGCCCACCGGGAGACCCCGGCGAGTCGTCGTTTCCCATTCCTTCCCGGAAACTCCGAGGGCGTGGCAGAAAAACTGCCCGTGCCAGAAATTAAAGGCCGTAAGCCGGCAGCGTCCCAATCGATTCACCGCCCGCGAGCAGCTGCTGAAAATCCGCGTTGTCACGGATCGGGTCCCAGACCGGATCGAGCTTTAGGCGATTAATCGAGATCGCGATCCCGGCCGGAATCGCGAGCAGCTCACGCAACATATTTACCGCTTCGTGCGGTTCACCCGCGCGGGCCTGGATTTGCGCCAGCCCGACAGCGAAGGCCGGCCCGCCGAATGCATCGCGCTCCACGGGCAACAAATCCGCCGCGGCGTGGGCTGACCGCAGAGCGTCGGCATTGCGCCCGAGCGCGAGATAAACCCAGCTCAGTTGCGCCAGGGTGAAGGCGTCGGCCGGTCGCACCGCGAGCCGCGCTTCCAGTAGCACGCGCGCTTCTTCGGTTTCCACCGGGTCGCCTACCGTGTCGCCGGCGAGCACCCGGATCGCCACCCGTCCCATTTGTTTGGCAAAGCGATCAGCCGGCACAGCTGTCGATTCATCGCACAGCTTCAGCGCACCGTCGAAATCGCGCTCCATTATGTTCAGGTAAGTGAAATCCTCGATGATGTTGGACACGGTCCCGCGGATCGCATTCGTCGTCAGCGCGCTGCTCCGCGGCAGCGGAGCCAGGGCGCGCCGCGCTTCCTCCGTGCTGCCGCCGCCGTTCACACAGCTCTGTAATAATGCGAGCTGCCCGACCACGTTTTGCGGGTCCAGCGCAAGCGAGCGGGAAGCTGCGCGCTTTGCGTCGCTCCACTGCCGCACGCTCACATAGCTGGCCGCAATGTTCCCCGGCACCGCGGCGTCCCGAGGGTCGAGCGCTTCCGCCAGCCGCATTTCACCGACGGAGCGCTCCCATTGCCCCTGTCGCCGATACACGTAGGCGGAATAGAGTCGCGCCTGCGCGTTGTTCGGTTGCAGCTCCAGCACCCGGCGGAATGCCGCGAGCGCCTGCTCGTACTGCCGATGGCCGTGGTAATAAAAAAGGCCTAACGACATGTGCGCATCCGCCAGATCCGGCGCGAGCGCCAGCGCCCGGTCGACGATCTGCTTTACCTCCGCCAGCTCCTCCGGCCCCAGTGGTGTCACGAACCAATGCCGCCAAAGCTGGCTCCGCGCGAGCCGCGCCGCGGCCAGCGCGAAGGTCGCATCGCGTGCCAGCGCCTCCCGATAAAAACCCGCCGCGCGATCGAACGGCTC
>JBDSNB010000231.1:0-12687 GCA_039915555.1 Chthoniobacterales bacterium
GGCGCGCTCACGGTGGACGATGAGGAAATGATCCGCGTCACGCGGGAGGTGGGCGCTGCGGAAGGATTGTTCGTCGCGCCCGAAGGTGCGGCCTGTTTCGCGGCCCTGCGTTCTCTCGTAGCGGACGGCAAAATCGGAAACGACGAACGCGTTGTCATTTTCAACACCGGCTCTGGGATCAAATATCTGGAGTGCTACCAATCTCAAGACTGATACGCTCGCTCCAACGATGAGCTTCTCTTCGCGCTTTTTGTGCCAGAATCCCGCCGTGTCTGTGACTGAAGGAAAGAATCCTCTCGCAGAGTTCGCGGTCTTCGCCCGCTCGCTGAAAGGCGATGAGAAGAGCGAGGCGCAAGCCTTCCTCGTACGCTTCTTCCGCGCCCTCGGCCATGAAGGCGTGATCGAAGCCGGCGCCACTTTCGAGTTTCGTATCCGGAAAAAGCCCGGCACCGCCCAGCTCGAATTGGTGCAAGGCGAAGAAGCCAGAAAAGCCACCGGCAAGAAGTTCGCCGATCTTCTCTGGCCCGGCCGCGTCCTCATCGAGATGAAGTCCCGCGGGGCGAAGCTGGAGAAACACTACGACCAGGCCTTCGAGTATTGGCAGCTCATCGTCCCCGACCGCCCGCGCTACGTCATCCTTTGTAACTTCGACGACTTCTGGATCTACGACTTTAACCAGCAGCTCTACGATCCGGTTGAGAGGGTGAATCTGCGCTCATTAGCCGACAGCATCAGCGCCTTCAACTTCATGCTGCCGGAGGCGAAGAAGCCTATCTTCGGCAACAACCGCGTCGAAGTCACCCGGCGCGCGGCCGATCTGATGGCCATCGTCTTCCGCGCCATGGTCGCGCGCGGGGAAGATCGCGCCCGCGCCCAGCGCTTCATCCTCCAGCTTCTCATCTCCATGGTCGCGGAGGATATCGATCTCCTCCCGCGCGACCTCGTCACCGAACTGCTCTACGAGTCGTCGCAAGACGGCAGCTCTTACGATCTCTTCGGCGGCTTGTTTCGGCAGATGGCCTCGCCCGAGCCAGCGCGCGCCGGCCGGTTCCAAAACGTCCAATACTTTAACGGCGGCCTCTTCGCCGTGGTGGAACCGATCGAGCTCAAGCTCAAGGAAGTTTACGCCCTGCACGAAGCCGCCTTGCATAACGACTGGGCCAAAGTGAAACCGGAAATCTTCGGCACCCTCTTCCAGCAAAGCATGGACGCGGGCGACCAGCCCGGCACGCGCGATGAGCGCCACGCCTTCGGCGCCCATTTCACGAGCGAGTTCGACATCCAGAAAGTCGTCGGCCCCACCATCGTTAGACCGTGGCGCGAGCGCATCGAAGCCTGCGGCAAGGACAAAGCGAAACTCCGCGCCGCGCTCGACGATCTCCGCCGCTTCCGCGTCCTCGATCCCGCCTGCGGCTCCGGCAACTTCCTCTTCGTCGCCTACCGCGAATGCAAGCGCCTCGAGCGCGACCTCCTCGCCCGGCTGCACCGCGCCGGCGCGGGCGGCACCTTCAGCAGCGGCGTCACTCTCAGCCAGTTTTACGGGCTCGACGTCCTGCCCTTCGCCGCCGAGCTGGCCAAGGTCACCCTCATGCTCGCCAAAGAGCTGGAGATTCGCGAAGCCCACTCCTTCGGCCAGAGCGAAGACTTCTTCATCGAGGAAAACGCCCTCCCGCTGGAGAACCTCGACGCCAAAATCCTCTGCGCCGACGCCCTTTTCACCGAGTGGCCCGCCGCCGCCGCCATCATCGGCAACCCGCCGTATCTCGGCTCCCGCTACCTTGCGAGGAGCACGGGTACGATTACGCGAACAAACTCTACGCGCGCTTCCCCAGAAACTTCACACCCAACGCGGCGACTCGGCTGAGAGCCCGTGGGATATCGAGGAGCTTCCAAGCATTGCGCCGACGCTCCGAAGCGGAGCAGATGTCACCGGTGCGCATGTCCTAGCGGCGAACGCGAAATCCAAAAAGTGTTTCACGGGCCAAAATCCGGTAAACGCAGGCTTCTTCCTCGAGCCCGATGAAGCCGCGGGAATGATTCGTGCCGACGCGCGAATCCGAGAAGTCCTCTTCCCTTACATGATCGGACGCGATCTCGTCGAAGACTACGCACCGACGCGTTGGATCGTAGACTTCGCTCAACGCGATCAGTTCGCCGCGCGGTCTTACGCGCTGCCTTTCGAGCGAGTGCAGGAGCGGGTGATGCCGGTTGTGCTGGCGAAAGCCGAAGCGGAAAAGAAGGCGCAAGGAAAGGAAGTCACTCGCTACACGCGCATCGCAAAACGATGGTGGCAGTTCTACGACTATCGACCGGGCACGATTGCCGCGATCAACAGCGTGCCGCGCTGGATTGCGCTCTCTCGCACTTCGAAGCGCCCCATCTTCGAGTTCATCAGTCAGCAGATTCACGCGGACTCAAAGCTGATGGTCTTCGCTTTTGCCGATGACTACTCGTTCGGAATCCTGTCGAGTGACCTTCATTGGCAATGGACAGTCGCGAAAGGCTACACGCTGAAGGGCGATCAGAACTACACCTCCGACACCGTCTTCGACACCTTCCCGTGGCCGCAGAGCCCGACGCGCGGGCAGATCACCGAAGTCGCCGCCGCCGCGGTGGCGCTGCGAGCCTTGCGCCGCGACGTGATGGCCGAGCAGGGCTGGTCCCTGCGCCAACTCTACCGCACTCTCGACGAACCCGGCGACAACCACCTCCGTGCCGCCCAAGCCCGCCTCGACACCGCCGTCCGCGCCGCCTACGGAATGCCCGCCAAAGCCGACCCGCTCGCCTTCCTCCTCGAATTGAATCTCGCCTGCGCTGCCAAAGAAAAAGCCGGCGAGAAGGTCACCCCGCCCGGCCTCCCGCTAAATGAAGACGAAAGCGCAGAATTCATCACGAAGGATTGCATCCGCGTGGCCGTGCAATGAAAGCGCATGTCGAAGTAGAGATTCGGATTGATCGCAACCTTTAGGGAACCATCGGTGTCGGTTTCAATTCTGGCGTTTTCCCGAGAACCGCCTTGTCTCGTCAATCCCCCTTTGGTCATGCTGTGGGCTTGAAAGTTCGCGAGGCCATTCGAAAGATCCAAGAGGCAGGCTGGTTTCTCGCGCGGACGCGCGGAAGCCATCGACAATTCAAACATCTGGACAAGCCAGGACTAGTCACGATCCCGGGCAAGCCATCCGACGACCTTGCACCAGGGACCGCGAATAGTATTCTCAAGCAGGCTGGATTGAAATGAACCGCTATTTAATCATCATCGAAGAAACTCCCACTGGATATTCGGCTTATTCGCCGGACGTGCCTGGTTGCGTGGCCACAGGGCGGAGTCGACCGGAAGTGGAGAGCGAGATGCATGATGCCATCGCCTTTCACCTCGACGGCTTGCGCGAGGAGGGACTACCGCTTCCGAAACCGTCGTCGATCGCGGAATACGTCGAGGTTGCGACGGCGTAAGGCGGAAGCTGGCCGGGTCCTTTGAAACGGACGAAGGCCCAAAGCGTCCAAGCTGAAGAAATACGAATGAAAGCAGACTACGACCGCGAGACGGATATCCTGACCATCGTCCTGCGGGAGGCGAAGATTCGCGAGAGCGACGAGGTGCGGCCCGGCGTGATCGACGCTTCCAAGCAGGTCGAGAACGCGGACGACATGCAGTTTGCCGTGGCTGATTAAGCGAAGAACGATCCGCGCGGCGGGCGCGTTCGGCATTGACAGCGAGCGCGGCGCGGCGCGATGAAGGCCTTCGCATGCTAAAAATCGAAGCAGTTTCGAAAAAGTTCCGTGGAGGGAATTATGGCGTGCGCGACGTCTCGCTGGAGCTGAAATCTGGCGTGATCGGGCTGCTCGGGCCGAATGGGGCGGGGAAGACGACGCTGATGCAGATGATCGCGACGATCACGCGGCCGACGAGCGGGCGGATTTTCTTTCACGAAGTGGATGTGGTGAAGCGGCCTAACGAGTTACGGCGGCGACTCGGTTATTTGCCGCAGGACTTCGGGGTTTACGATAATCTGACGGCGCTGGAGTTTCTTTCTTACTTCGCGGCGCTGAAAGGGGTGCATTCGAAGGCGCGCGTGCTGGAATTGCTGGAGAGCGTGAATCTCCATTCGGTCGCGCACCGCGCGGTGGGCGGTTTCTCCGGCGGGATGAAGCAGCGCCTTGGGATTGCGCAGGCGCTGATCAATGATCCGCAGTTGGTGATCGTGGATGAGCCGACCGCAGGACTCGATCCGGAAGAGCGGGTGCGTTTTCGCAATGTGCTTTCGGAGATCGGATTCGGGAAGCTGGTCATTCTTTCGACGCACATCGTTTCCGACATCGAGTCGATCGCGACTCAGATCGCGGTGATGAAAGAGGGTCGGCTGGTGACGCTGGCGGCGCCGGAGGAATTGTTGCGCGCGGCGGAGGGTAGGGTTTGGAAGACGGTCCTTTCGTCGGAGGAATTCGAGCGGGAGCGCACGACGCTGAAAATTTCCAGCGCGGTGCGGCGACCGGATGGCGTTCACATCCGCTTTGTCGGCTCCCAACCTGCGGGCGGTGCGACGGCGGTGGAGCCGGAGCTGGAGGATGCGTTTCTTCACCTGATGAACCGTGACGCGCCGGAAATCGCTGCGAAATGAACGACTCGTTCCGCCGGATCACGGCTATCGTTCGGGCGGATTTTCTGCTCCGGTTTCGCCGGCCTTCTACGCTCATTGTTTTCCTGCTTCTGAGCGCGTTCGCTTATGTCTGGGTGCCGGATCCCGCGACCGGACGCGCGTTGCTTCAGATCAACGGTCAGCGCGCGATCTACAACTCGGCGGCGCTGGGAATGGCGACGGCGTCTGTCGGGATGATCTTCGTGGGGCTCTTCGGCTTCTATGTCATCTCCAATGCGATCCGTCGCGACGTGGTGACGCGCTGTGGATTGGTGGTGGCTTCGACCTCGATGCGATCCACGGAATACTTAGCCGGCAAGTTTCTTGGGAACGTGAGTTTCCTCTTCACGTTTCTCGGCGGGTTCATGCTCAGCTCGATGGTGATGCTGCTGGTGCGCGGGGAAGCACGGCTCGAGCCGCTGGTCTTCATCCAGCAGTATCTGCTCCTCACGCCGCCCGCGATCGTGTTTGTCTCGGCGGTCGCGGTCTTGTTTGAATCGATCCCGTGGCTTTCCGGAAAACTCGGCGACGTCCTGTATTTCTTCCTCTGGATGGCGATGCTCGGCATCGTCATCTCGCAAGAGGCGACCGGCAGCCTCTCTTGGGGCCGCTACTTCGACGTGAGCGGCTTCGGGTTCATGATCGATCGCATGCAGACGACACTACACACCGAGAGCATCGCGATCGGCGCTTCCTCTTTCGATCCCGCGAAAGCGCCGATGGTCTTCAACGGTCTCACGCTCTCGCCGGAGTGGATCGTGCCGCGGATTGGTTCGATTTTGTGGCCGATCGCGTTGTTACCGCTCGCCGCCTTCTTCTTCCATCGCTTCGACCCGGTGCGAACGAAGCAGACGTCCGACAAAGCGCGGCGGAACTGGATCGGCCGCTTCCAGATGCTGCTAAAGCCGCTCAGCCGCCGCATCGTGCGCCTGCTCATGTGGCCGACGCGCGGTCACTCGTTAGGCTCCGCCATCTGGATCGACGCCGTCTTGACGCTGACGCTGTTCCCGCTCGCGCTCGTGGCCTTGGTCGGCTGCGCGATTGCAACGGTCGCACTCGAGCAGCCGCAGTCCGTTCTGCCGGTCGTGTTCCTCACGCTCGCGATTGTTGTCTCCGATGTCGTGACGCGTGACCGCCGCGGCGCGACGCTTCCGATTATCTATGTCTCTCCGCGCCTGCGCGAAAATTTGGTTTGGTGGAAGCTCGGCTCGACTTGCGTGCTCGCGCTCACCTTCTGCGCGGCGCCGCTGGCGATGGCGGTGTCAGCTGGCGGCTTGAGATTCGGCGCGCTCTTTGTCGGCATCATCTTCGTGGCCGCGACGGCGACAGCTCTCGGTGTGATCACCGGAAATCCGAAGACGTTCATCGTGGCGTTCCTGAGTTTTTGGTATGTGGTGGTGAACGAACGCGGAGCTTCGCCGCTCCTCGATTTTGCCGGGTTCTATGGCACGGCTACGACACAAACGGTGTTGCTCTACGCAATGATCAGCGTGATCGCGATTGTGGCCGCACACGTGGCACATCGGTGGCGCCTTGCGCAGTCTTAGTCACAGTGTCGATGTCCGCGCGCGATTCACACCGCGCCCGAAAGCGATTGGGGCGCTTTTCGGGATCAGTCCTTTTTTTGACATTTTCGGCTAAGCCTTCACCACTTGGAAACACGACCGCGGGGGATCCTGAACGACGGGTCTCCAGACGAAGTGTTCGCGCAACGGGTCCGAGGAAGCGGGTCAGGAGAATATTCGATATGACGGAGAAGAAGCCCCGGCCCCGGTAGTTCACCACAGTCGTGTCGTCGAGGCTGCGATGAATGTTCGCGCTGATAAATCCCGGCACCTGCCGCATCGCGCTTTCCGTCGCTTCACTGAGCAAATGCACCTCTTGAACAGAAGCGGAGGAAGCGTCAGCGTTGCGCTCGACCCGCGCCGCGCCTGGACCGGCTGGCACACCAGCCGCCCGCGATTCCGGCCGCCACCTTGCCCGCGTCCGAGCGCACGAAAAGCCACTGAAACGGCGCCTGCATCGCCACGAGCAACGCGACATGGACCAGCGCGACGAGGATGCCAAAAAGCGTCCCTTGAGCGAGGCGGCCGCCGGCCACGGAGCGACCAATCCAAAACGCCCCGATGAAACTGAAAACCGCCCCGCCGATCGGCCCGACCCAGCGACCCAGCTTCTCGGCATAAGCCTGCGCCTCATTCATTTCCCGCCAAAAATCGCCACCAGGCAGACCAGCGCCAAAATCGAAGCCAACTCGGCCGCGATGGCTCCGCCCATTAGTTTGATCCAGTGAATTTTTATCGGCTTCATCAGCGACCAAGGTCTCGCGATTTACTGCCAATGCACGAAAGTCCAGACCACCGCGGCCGACAGAAAAGCCGCCGTCGAAGTCACGATGCCGAGGGCCCGGGAACGAATCCAGCCACTGAGCCCGAGGCTGAGCAGGTTGGCATAAATGCCGAGCACGAAAGAGATGGTCAGGACGCGCCGCCCCCAGGGCAGAAACTCCGGCATGGCAAAACCTTGCGGGGCGACGGGATTCACCACCAGCGTCACCTGCATGCCGGCGATCACCGCGATCATGAACGAAGCCGAAGCCACCGCCGCCGCGCTATCTCCCCGACAAACTCCGGATTGGGTGGTGTTGGCATCTAGCGAGAAGATGAGCTGATGCGAGACCGTCAATATATTATTAGCAGCGAGATTCGGAGCTGACCCATGCTCCTCACCGAAAATCCCCACTGTCGCGCCAGAAACCGTGCCTTTGACAAGGCCGGCTGGGGACGTTTAAATTCGGGTTTGAAAGCGCCTCGCCCGTCCGACCGAACGGCGGCAAGGTCCGGGGCGGAACTTCACCTCCGGTCTGACGTGGGAAAATTCCCGATCAGGCCCATGGATGCGGTTGCGGCCCTCTACTCGGATCGAGACGTCGAATTATCCGAGGCGATCATCGCGAGCCTCAGCCGCGCGCTCTTCGGCGTCGTTTCTGGCGCACCGGCCGGGTTATTCCAGAGATTGCTTTCCCGGCTCAGCCACCGCGTCTTGAAATGGACCACGACCCACGAGAAAACAGATGACCAAAGCGGCGGGACCGGCTCCTTCCGTAACCCGATCCTGGAACGGACGGGGCATCCCTACGCCCAGGCGTTACTCAATTCTTCCACAAAGGACACGGAAGCCTTGATCGAAGGCGGTGATCCCATGAACGGTCCCTACATGATGATCTCGCCCGAGATCCTGGGCATAAGCGACGTATGGGATCGGTTGCTCATGCACTCTGTCCAGGGAAAGGATGTGCAGTTGCGATTCGTCCGGGAGACACAAGCGACTTATGAAGCGGCCCGGTCCCTCCTGGAAAAGGGAGTGTCTATTCGGATGAAAGCCGTCGCCGCGGGGACAGGTCTGAGCATGATCCTGGCCTACGACCGGCTGGTTAACGACGGCCATGACCCAGCCCGAATGACCATCAGGATTACGGATCGCGACAGGTCGAATGTGGATAAAGCCCAACGTTTATTGGCGAAACTGACCTCCACCCGAAGCAGCGTCACGAACGCAGAAACCGAGGGCGGCATCTCCGTCGGAACGGAAGACCTTTTTGGCGAACCACCGGCGTCGGCCACGAACGGCGAGGCCAGGTATCATGTCGTCACGGCAGTCGGAATTCTCGATTATCTTCCGGGCTTCACCTGCGCGACGACGGAGCGAAGCCTCCGTTTGCCCCAACTGGAGGAGGTCATGCAGGCCGAACACCTCGCTCTCCGGTTGGGTCATATGACCGAGGTCGATGGCGTGCTGATCGTCAATACCTACCGACCCCATGCCAGCACCCGCATTCTGGAGCTCTTCGGCAGAAGATTCGATTACCGGCATCGGGAAAACCTGTCGGCGCTCTTGGCGACCGCGGGTTTTGGGGCCCCGCGTTTGGTCGGCTCAGGTCACATCTATGACGTCGTGGCCTATATTAAGAGTGGTTCGCAAACGCCCTGAGGAGGCCCAGCACGCCGCTCAAGATGATGGGCGCAGATCTCACGGGTGCGCCGGTCAAACGCGGCCGCATGCGAACCGTTCTACCGGCAACTGCCACCGCTCTGAAGCGTCCACTTTCCTCTCGTCAGCTTTCCGCCACCGTCCGACTCAGATGCGAGCAGATGAGCTCGATCTCATGTCGCTTTAAGGAAGCGGGGTCAGGAGAATATTCGATATGACGGAGAAGAAAAGACGAGGCATTCCTCGTGTGTATCGAATTATTATTCTCCTGACCCCTCCTTTTGCTGCGGTCGGAGCCGAAGCTGTCGATCCAGACGTTGCGTTGATACTGATGATAATCTTCGCCCGCGGCCAGAGCACATGCGTCACCGGCGCCGCGTTGAAATCAGTCATTTCGAATGCATTCCGGCTACGGGAACGTGGCTTCACCCAGTGTTTGAAAGCCCGGCCGTTTGCTCCGCAATCCGTTACGGCAGCGTTTCAGCGTTTCAGAAGGCTTGTCCGCTGCACAGTTGAGGGGGTATCGTCGCCAAGATGACAGCTTCCACCGTGGCCCAATACCTCGCCGCGCTCCCCGCGGATCGCCGCGCCGCGCTCAGCGCCGTGCGCAAGGTGATCAATGAGAACCTGCCGGTCGGATATGAGGAGGGCATGCAGTTCGGGATGATCGGCTGGTACGTCCCGCTCTCCCTGTACCCGGCGGGCTATGGCGAGAATCCCAAAGTGCCGCTGCCTTTGGTTGCGCTCGCCTCGCAGAAGTCGGGCATGGTGCTGCATTTCCTCTCCTTCTACGGTCATCCCACTCTCTCCACCTGGTTCACCAGCGAATATAAGAAGAGCGGCAAGAAGCTCGACATGGGTAAAGGTTGCGTCCGCTTCAAATCGTTGGAAAACCTGGCTCTCGACGTAGTCGGCCGCACCGTTTCGCGCGTGTCCTCGGAGGAGCACAGGGACAATTACCAGGCGGCGGGCGCTCATGGGCAAGGGAAACTCCGAAAGGGTTCGCGAGCAGGGCAGCAGCGCAAAGAAGTCGGCAGTGACGAGGGCGAAACCAAAGGAGTAACCCTGGCGACTGCCTTGGGCGAGCAGGACGGCGTTAAGCCATCTTTAGATCGCCTCTTTACGCGGTCAGATCATCCGGCGCGATGAATCCCTCTTCGCCGCGGGTTCAGATAAAGCGGCACCGATCGTCTTATACATCGTCTGCCGACAATTGCCCCGCGCCATCGCACATGTGGTCAATATTTGCACACTGACCCCATTTGCCCCCCTCCTAATGCGCGCTGAGCTTTTGCTCAGTCGTGCCGATCACGATGGTCTTTTTGCCGGTCTTGAGCTTGATTACTTCGCTTTTCCAACTGAATCGTTACGGCTTAGACAGTGAACGCTACAGCCGCGACAAGTTACCGGTCTAGGTTCTGGTAAAGGACCAGCCGCGAGGGGTTGATCGCGGAACCCAATACCGCCAGGTCCAGCCGCGACGAACCGAGCAGATTGCCCAGCTCAACTTCGTAGGCGGAGTCTGGCGCTGGCAATACCAGTGGCTGTAACTCAAACGTGCCGGCGCCGGTGTTGGTCCATACTTCCACGCTGGTGAGACTGGTCAAGACCGCCTCGGGCCGCGCATCACCATTGAGGTCGCCCAAGGCCAGGCTGACCGTCGCTGCGTCATAGTGGGTCACGGGGCCGAAGCTGCCACCCAGATTGAGGGCCACGAACATTCCCCCGCGCCCAGTATGGGTGCCGGGATTTCCCGTGATCGCAAGGTCGGGCAATCCATCGCCATTTAGGTCTGCGCTATCCCCGGCAGGAGTTCGGGCGTCGATCGTGAAGCTCTGCGCAAAGGTCACGTTTCCATTACCCACGCCGAGATTGAGATAGATCGTGCTCACGGCGTTATCGTTGCTGCCGGTATCGGCCACGGTCACCACATCAAGGATTCCATCACTATTGAAGTCGCGCACTTTGAGGACGGAAGACGAGCCGCTGCCCGCACCGCTGATGATGGCGGCGCCGAACGTTCCGTTCCCATTTCCGAGTAATACCGAAATCCCGGTAATGGTATTGGAAACGATGTCGAGCTTACCATCCAGGTTCATGTCGGCCAGCGCCAGGGCTTCATCAAAGATCGCGGCGGCACTGCCGTTGTCCCGATCGGCGGTATGGGTAAAACGCCCAGCACCGTCACCGAGAAGAATCTCCAGGTTAGGCACCCCGCCTACCGGGACCGAGCCCACGACGGCGTCCACCCGGCCATCCCCATTCAGATCTCCCAGGGCCAACGCCTGCGCCTGGTGGGTCGTCCCCGAGACCAAAGGCTTGTTCACCCGGCCATTGCCACGGTTTAGCAGCACTTCCAAGCCGGAGGAGAAAAATCCGCTGCCCACGGCATCCAGACGTCCATCCCCGTTTACATCGGCCAGCTCAATGAAGTCATTGAGGTTGGCAAAACTGTTCGCCGCCGGCGCCGCCAGGCCCTTCCCGGAAGCATAGCTGACGCTCAATTCATTGGGAACCAGGCCCTGGCCCACCAGGTCGAGGCGAGAATCACCATTCAAGTCGACCGCCATCAGGTCGTAACCGGCGGTCAAGTATTTGGCCAAAAGGACAAACCGCCCATCGCCGCGCCCTCGAAGCACGACTGCAGCATCATTGTCATCACCAGCGGCGATATCCACCACGCCGTCGCCGGTGAAATCGCCCGTCGTCACAGAGAGGCCCTGGGTGTCGATCACCCGGTAGTTGGCGCCCGCTGTAAACCTGCCAGTTCCGTCGCCAAGGGCAACACCGACGTTCCCGCCACTAGCATCGACGCTGGTCACGTCGAGATTCCCGTCGCCGTTAAAATCTCCCAGGGCCACGTCGACGTCACCCACGCTGCTTGTCACCGGCGGCGCGAATGTACCTGTTCCGCTGTTTAGCTGAACCCCCACGAAGGAGTAGTCAAAAAAAATCAGGTCCACATCCCCATCGGACTCGATGTCGGCAGCCAGCAGGCCCTGGCCATCGGTGAACCAGCCTTGAGTTTCCACCGGTGGATCAAAAGTGCCGTCTCCGTTCCCGAAATAGACCTGCAGGTGGCTGGCCGGAAAGGAGTAGTAGCCGGCCGCGAAGTCGGGGTTGCCGTCGCCATTGAAATCGGCCGCCGCCACCTGTGCCTCGTCGGCGTTGGAGACGGTACTCCGGGCAAAGGTCCCGTTACCGCTCGACAACAGGAGTTCGATGCCGCCCAGTTCGCTCACAACGAGGTCGTCCTTGCCGTCGAGATTGAAGTCGGCGCTGGTCGCATCAATGGGGAAGTCGTTAAGCGTCGTAACAATGGGCGCACCCAACTTGCCGCTGCCATCGTTCAGGAGGGCGGCAAGCGTATCATTTGGGAAGCCGAAATTTGCGGAGGCGACATCTTCGAACCCGTCGCCGTTGAAATCCCCATGCGCCAGGGCATAGGACGACCCGGTGCCAAGCGGGAATTGCGCCGGAGCGGCAATTCGCGGGGCCGTCGCGCCGGCCCCGGCTTGGCAAAGCAGGAGCATCAAGAGCGTTGTGGCAACAGTTGTCGATTTTTGGATTTTCATATTTGCGGATAGTTTGGCGCGTCAGGCCCGAACACATCGTAGGTTTGATTCCTGCCGCCCTGCATAGAATCGCAGATTGGGCACGCCGATGCACTCCCGGAAAAGTTACAGCCCCGTTACTTTTGACCGCGCGGTCTGGACATGCCGATTAAGGAATAAAGGCGCAGAGACCCCATGGCAGCCGACGATGTTTTCGACTGTCTTCGTTATGAGCAGCGTCGTTTCGCAAGACCCCGAAGCCCGATAACGAGCAGCCGTTCCCGGTCAGAGCTTCCGGCCAGGTGCGAAGACATGGTAGTCAACTGGTTGCGAGTAATGATAAAGGGAACGGATGAAAAACCGTGGAGTGGAGCGCGCACAACTCGAATCACGACGGGCCGCGTTCTGCGTGCTCCGGCTCAAAGCGCAGAATGTCGCCAGGCTGGCACGAGAGCGCTCCGCAGATCGCATTGAGCGTGGAAAAGCGGATCGCGCGCGCCTTGCCG
>JBDSNB010000060.1:0-7584 GCA_039915555.1 Chthoniobacterales bacterium
CCGGCGAGCGCCGCCAGCCCAAGACCGACAAACGGCTGGCGCGGCCAAACCTTCGGCGCCGATTTCATTTCGTTTTACATAGCGGGCGACGCGCTTCTCGCGAAGCTCGAAATCGCGCCCGCCCGACCGGGTTTCGAAAATGGCGTCGCGGTTGATTCAACTCGCGCAGGTTATATGGTTGCGCCGAAGTGCCGATTCCTTTTTCCAAAAAGAGCCAACGCAGTGTGCTTCAGCCGACGGAAAATGGGGACGTCCCCGCGGTGCACACGAAGGTGGGATTGCGCCCGAGCGCCGACTGGCACAAGCGCAATTTCCTGACCAGCGTCCTCATCCCGTCGCTCTTCACGAAACGGGCGGGGAAGGGCGGGTTGCCGCTTTTTCCGAAAGTGAAAAAAGGCGAGATCGGCATTACCTGGATCGGCCACGCCTCGTTTCTGATCCAAACGCCGGAAGTGAATATTCTGATCGACCCGAACTGGTCGATGTGGCTGAAAGTGATCAAGCGTTTGAAGAAGCCGGGCTTCGATCTGTTCCACCTGCCGGATATCGATTTCGTCCTCGTGACGCATGCGCACTTCGATCATCTCGATCGGCGCACGCTGCGGAAAGTGGCGGCGCAACAGCCGATCGTGGTTCCGGTGGGGGTGGGGAATCTGGTGCACGATCTCGGATTTAACATCGTGCACGAGATGGACCATTATCAGCGGATCGAGCTGGGGCCGCTCTGCGTTTCGATGACGCCGTGTCATCACTGGGGCGCGCGGATGTTGCATGATTCGCATCGCGGCTTTGGCGGTTTTGTCATCGAGTCGGAAGGCCGCTCGATCTTTCATTGCGGCGATAGCGCCTACTTTGAGGGCTTCCGCGAAATCGGGAGCCGGTACAACATTGAGGTCGCGCTCCTGCCGATCGGCGCTTACGACCCGCCGAGCGGGCGCGAGGTGCACATGAATCCCGAGCAGGCGGTGCAGGCCTTTCAAGAGTTGAATGCGCAGACGCTGGTGCCGATGCACTATGGAAGTTTTCGTCTGGGCTACGAACCGCTCGATGAACCGCCGGCCCGTTTGCTGGCTTGTGCGCGGGAAGCGGGGATCGAGAAGAAGGTTCTCGTCATGACGGAAGGCGCGCCGGTCGTGCTGTAGCGCCCTTCGTCTTCGACTTTGAACGCTCCAGATCGAGGACGTGACCTTGGTGGTGCGCTCGTCTGCGCCGCGCTCGTTCTTCTTTTTTTCCTGATTCTTCTTTGGCGCGATCCGTTACTCTTTTGGAACGACGATTACGAGCTTTCGATCCTACCGGTCTTTGCCGATGTGGCACGCAGTTGGTCAGAAGGAAGCTGGCCGCTGCTCAGTCCGTTCTCGTGGGTTTGCGGGAACCTCGCGGGCGAATTCCAGTACGGAACGTTCTCGGTTTTCGTGAACGCGGCCGTGGTCCTGATTTGGAAATTCCCGCTGACGTTTCCGCAACAGGCCGCGGCGCTCTCCCTCACGCATCTCGTCGTTCTGGCGGTGGGCGGTTATTTGTTAGGCCGGGAGCGAAAGCTGGAGCCGCCGCTCGCGGTCATGGTGGGCCTGATCGCGGCGCTGAATGGCTGGATCGTTTGTTGGGGCGCGATCGATTGGTTCGGGGCGCTGGGAGCGTTTGCCTGGCTGCCTTGGGCGTGGTGGGGCGCGGAGCGAGCGCTTGATCCGGAGCGCGGCCGGACGCGTTTTGTTTGGACGGCGCCGTTTGTTTACCTGGTGATCGCGGGGGGCTTTCCCTACACGGTGGTGATGCTGGCGTTGTTGCTCGCGTGGCTCGCGGTCAGGACGATCACGGAAACAAGGAACCTGCTTGCCGTGCTGCCGCTGGCGGTCGGAACGCTTTTAGGCGTGGGTTTGGCGGCACCGGCCTGGCTGGCACTGCTGGATTACGTCAGCGGCTCCGCGCGCGCCGCGCAGGAGAGCGCCTCTCACTGGCAATGGATCGTCCCGCCCGGCGCGTGGCCCGGACTCGTGCTGCCGGCGTGGACGGTGCCGTGGGCGGATTTCTCGACGCGACTCGTTCCACACACGGCCACGGAACTGGCAGCCGGCCTGGTCGCGCCAGCGGCTCTGCTCTTTGGTTTCCTGGCCCACGGTCGTCCTTTCGTTAGGCGAGTTCGTTGGGAGTTGGCGCTCCTTGTGATCGTCCTTGGGCTCGCGATGCTCCCGACGGCGAGCGTCTTTCGGTGGAGTTTTCGCTGGCTGCCGCTCCTGCATTTGGTGCTCGCGCTCTGCGCGGCGGAAGCCTTGCAGATGAAAGGGCGAGCTGTGCGCTGGAGTGCGGCGTATCTGGCGATTGGGTTACTGCTCCTCGCTGGGATGGCGATGTGGCTCAGTGGCGCGGCGGGAAAGTTTGGCACCCGCACGTTCGTCGCCTTGCTCGCGGTCGCGTTGCTCTGGGCCCTCGTGGAATGGACTCGTCCGAAACTTTGGACGGCGGCGCTCATCACATTTCTTTCGCTGCTGGCGGCCTATCTTTGCATTCCACCAAATGGCGGGGTGCCGAAGTATAACCTCGATCAGCGCCTAACAAGTGCGGCGCCGCTCGATCGGGAGCGCCTTTACCTCAGTGTCCATCCTGCGCCGGAATACAATTATCGCCTCGAAGAAAAGCCGGCGCCCTTTGGGCTGGTGGTGCGGCCCGGGAGCACTGCGATGTGGGGCGGAGTCCGCTTCATTAACGGCTACAGTCCGGTCCGCCCCGCCGGCGTGGCGCGCGAATTCGATGTGAGCATTCATGGGGAGCTGGCGCCGTGGGCGGGCGAATATTTCCCGGCCTGGCGCGGCGGTCCGGATGATTTGCTGGCGCGTTTGGGCGTGGACGGAATCGTTGTGGCCCAGGAACTGGCGGTGACGCCGCAGCCGGGCTCGGAGTGGGCGCTGGCTTACGCTTCCGAAGAAGGGCGCGTGTATCATCGACGCGGAGGGCCCTTTCCGAGGATTCAATCGATCACCGCGGACGAGGCTCGTCCTGGGGAAGAATTCGCCCGCGCCGAGGTGCAGCGAATAACGGACACCCGTAATCGGGTGACTGCCAACGTCGCGGTTCCGGCCGGGGAACACGCGGCTTTGCTGACGTTTTCGCGTCCCTTCTTTCGCGGTTATCAGGCCACGCTGGACGGAAGAACGATGCCGGTGGTTTCGTGGCGGGGGTTGGTGCCAGCCGTCGAAATTCCGGCGGGCGCAAGCGGACAATTGGTCTTGCGCTATCAGCCGTCGTGGCTGGTGGGAGGCGGCGTCGCGTCGCTGGTCTGCGCCGGTCTTTGGCTCGTCGGGTTAGGGATGGGACTGCGCCGTTCGTAAATTTTTGGTTCGCCGTCCGGGCTTGCGGGTCGCGGAAGCGATGGAAGATTTTCGCCTGTCGCGCCAGCGACCGGATTGCAATTCTGCCCTCCGATGAAAACTCCAGGATTATGATGTTAATCGTTCGCAAACTCATTCTCGTCGCCGTTGGCCTTGGCCCGGTTGCTCTGCCCGCGGGCGCGCAAACCCTGCCGCTGACGTATCAGCTCCAGATGCAGGTGCGCGCCACGCTCGGCGGCGACGCTTTCAATCTCCCGAACGGGTCCACCTTCAACAGCGTGAGCGCGAGCCTGAACGACGCCGGGAAAGTCGCGGTGAAAGTGAACACCGTCGGCCTAACGACCAGTCCAGGGCTGTGGTTCGGCGGGCAGGGAACCGGGATGCTGGTTTACAACGCGAACGATAACGAGGCGTTCATGAGCGATCCCTTCGTGAATGCGAACAACCAGGTGTCGTTTCCGCGTTTTGGCAGCACAAATTTCGCGGATGACGGACTCTACGTTTACACGAATGCCACCGGCGTCACCGCCCGAGTCACGAACGGCCCGCTCGGCGCCACCTTCTACACCAATCCGCAACTCAACGATCTCGGCCTCATCGGCACGCGCGTGAAATTCAGCACGCCCCAGGCGCTCTACACCTACAATATCGCGACGAACGTCTTCACCAATTACGTCACCGAAACCTCCGGCGACCCCGGCAGCCGCTACTCCTTCCTCTACGCGCCCGCGTTCAATAACAACAACCGGCTCGCCGCGCAGGCCAACATCACCGGCCAGGCCGCCACCTTTAAAGAACTGCGCATCTGGAATCCCAACGGCTCCTCCATTCTCGTCGCTTCTGGCGACAGCAGCACCGGCCCCACCTTTTTCGCCTTCGACAACAGCATCTCGATGAACAACCGCGACCAGGTCGCATTCATCACGCGCACCAGCACCGCGTCGAGCGCGCGGCGGATCGTCGTCTCCGATGGCGTGACCACGACGATGTTTCCTACAATCAGCTCCGGGAACGGCTTTACCAGTCTCGACAGCTTCGCGCCCGCGATTAACGACCGCGGCCTCGTCGCCTTTCGCGGCAACGACAGCCAGGCCACAGCCCGCGATTCCGTCTTCGTCACCGACGGCGTCACCTTCCAGCGCATCGCCGGCGTCAACGACACGCTCATGAGCGACACCGGTCCGCGCCTCGTCACCTCGCTGATGGGCGGCGTGCGAATCAACAACGAAGGCTCCGTCGTCTTCGGGGTGCAATTCAGTGGCGGTGGCAATGCCATCTACGTGGCCTACGCACCGCTGGCGCCCTTAAGCGCCGTCTCGCGCAAAACGCACGGTGCGGCCGGCGCGTTCGACATCCCGCTGCCGCTCGCCGGCACTCCCGGCCTCGAGAGCCGGCAAGGCCACGGCGCATCGTTCAACAGCCATCAAGTCATCCTCAACTTCGCGGTCCCGGTCGCGTTCACCTCTGCCGCCGTCACTTCCGGCACCGGCACCGTCGAATCCGCGAGCGCGAAGGGCAGCCAGCTCACAATTAATTTGAGCAACGTAGCGAACGCGCAAACGCTCACCGTCCTGCTGGCGAGCGTGAACGACGGCACCCGCACGAGCGACATCACGATCCCGATCAGTTTCCTCCTCGGCGACACGAGCGCCAACGGATTCGTCAACGCCACTGACGTCGGCCAAACCAAAGCACAATCCGGCCAGCCGCTGACCGGGGTAAATTTCCGTAGCGACGTCAACGTCAGCGGCGCGATCAACGCCACGGATGTCGGCCTGGTGAAATTGACTTCGGGCACCGCGCTGCCGTAATCGGCTTCGCGCACCTGACCGTCGCGCCGAAGGGCATATTGGCTGTGCTCTCTCTTGCCGGCCACTATTCTCACGACCGCAATCGGCGCGCCGATTTCTGAAAATCGACCGTCGCGCAGATGCCTCGGCGTTAACCGTCGAGCGCGCGCGTCCCTCCGAGCGGGAGTTTGGAAGTCATTTCAAAAGTGGCGCGCACCGCGGTCCGCCGTTCGTTCGATCGCATGGTCAGGCGCTTTAGTGTTCAACAGCCAAAGCATCGAAGTCATCGTTGCCTTTCCACTCTGCTTTCTCTTCTCCTATCTTCGACTCAACATAGGTCAGCCCTGAGAATGTATTGACGCAAATTACGACTGAGCGATCTCTCGGCGCATGGAGTGATCCTCCTCCACCGCCGAACTTAAAAATATAGTCGGTCTTGAAGTCGATTCCTGTGTCGCTGTCAGCGACATAAAAGAACTCCGGTCGTTCCAAGCACTGGTAAACAGAGCCGGTGATCCGTCGACCGTTTTTGAGAATCGGAAGGTCAGTAGGCGCAAATGTGTATACACGGTTGTGGAACCCTAGCTTCGGCAGGACGGCGCGCTTCCAAACATCTTGTTTTTGCCCAAGAGATTGCCGCATGAATGGTTGATCGATGCGGAGAACATATGAGATAGAGCCATCAATCGGCGGACCAGCTGACGCCGGAGAGATGAGATACAGCAGTGCCAACAGAACTGGGGCGGTGAACCATCGACGGCGGGTTGCGTGCATGCGCCTAAAGAGAATAAGATAGATCTTTGGCGTGCTCACAGCGAGCCTGATAATCGCATATCGGCGACGAAACGAGAAATCTCCCCCCGGGAAGTGATGTGCCATCCATCTGATCTCTTTTCGAGGTGCGTGCCTGTCCATGCCGAAGTGTCGTAGCCGGAAATGACGTGCAAGTGCGTCATGTCGCGCTTGGAGTGATCGGTGGTGATGGCAATGATCGGCTGGCGCGTGGAATCGCTGACAAGGCGGACAACCTGCTCGTAATCTAGGCGAGACAAGTGTGTCCAGCGGGTGAGAGCGGCGCGCTCGAGTTGGAGCGGTATCGACTCTCGGCGCACGCGGTGACCGCGAGAACAACGCAGAAAAGAACGGTGACCTTCACAAACGGCGAAAAGATCTAACGAGAACAAGATGAGCGACGGCGGACGAGAGCGCGCGTCGCTCGGAGTGGAAGTGTGTAGAAGTCATCTCAAAAGTGGCGCGCACAGCGGTCCGCCGTTCGCTCGATCGCCTCGGTTAGATCGTTCACGAGGTTACGATGACGTCGCCATCGTGATACCAGCCGCCCGGTCTGCGCTTATAGACCGCGTAGGAACCGGGGATTTGCTCCTTGTACCAATATACGCGCATCTCGTCGGCGCTGACGACATGCACTCTATACGCTCTCAAACTCCTGTCTCGTCCCTACCGTCTCGAACGCTTTGACGACAGTCTCAATATCGCGTACGGCGACGGCGCTCGTTCTGCCGAACACCTGTGTGTGACCGATGACTAGCTGCACACAGCCACCCAACAGAGCAGTCGCGAGAAGGGACCAGACGAGGCGCATAAGATCTAACGAGAACAAGATGAGCGACGGCGGACGAGGGCGCGCGCGGCTCGGAGTGGAAGTGTGGAAGTCATCTCAAAAGTGGCGCACACAGCGGTCCGCTGTTCGCTCCACGCATGGTTAGGCTGTGGACGGTTTCTGGGGTGCGCGTCGGAACAATGTCTTAACGCTTGGCCTTAACAATGTCGAGAGCGCCAACGCACCGAGTGCCGTTCCGACCGGAAATAACACGCATTCAATGAGCGCCATGACAACCGCAGTTTGGTAGCGTCTCCGCTGGTCCAGGAATCGCCCAACAAGATACACGACGATAGAAGCCGTCTGTCCCAAGAGAAAAAAGGCTGCTCCGGTCCAAACAAGGGACGTGGAGGATAATTCATATTTCTGCGACGATTCTGGGGCCGAAATGAGCGTCGCAAACACTCCAAACGCCACAATGAGGAGAAAGAAGCAGGCTAGAACAGCGCCGACTCCGCTTGAAATGTAGTGCGCAACCACGAGAAACCTCAGGTGTCGTTCGTCACGGCTCAGCAGCGGCATGGGCCTAACGAAGATTAGAAGAAGGGTCGTCTTTGGAAACGAACATTAGGTCGCATCATAAGGCGACGGGTTTCACGGGCGAGCCAAATTTGCGAGAGTGAAGACGACGACCGGTTCGTCCACGCCTTTGACGTTTTGCGGCGGGAAGGCGGTGAGATCGGCGGGAGCGCGCAAGGCCTCGCGGGTGGCCTGGCTGAAGAGCAAAGTTGTGCCGAGCGTTTTGTTCAGGCCTTCGATGCGGGAGGCGACGTTGACCGTGGTCCCGATGCCGGTGAATGACATCCTCTCGGAGGAACCGACGCTGCCGACGATGGCGGGGCCGGTG
>JBDSNB010000207.1:0-5705 GCA_039915555.1 Chthoniobacterales bacterium
AGAATGCGCTGACCGGCCGCATTCGGATGAATGTGATCGGGCAGGTTCAAGGTCGGATCGCCGCCCACGCCTTCGAGAAGATACGGGACAAGCGCCGCGTTATTTTTCTCCGCCAGCTCGCCGAAGATGCTCCCGAAGTCGTCGAGATAACCGCTGCCTTGCAACGGCAAACGCATGCCGGCGATCACGACGCGCACCTGCGGGCTGCGCTTCCTCGCGCGATCGATGATTGCCTGCAAATTTGCGCGGATCTGATCCAGCGCCACGCCGCGGAAGGCGTCGTTGATGCCGAGCTGCACCACGAGGACATCGATCGGACGGTCGAGATGTTTTGGCAGGCGTTGCAACCCGCCCGCAGTCGTCCCGCCGCTCGCGCTTGCATTCACAATGTCGACCTTCAGCCCCGCGGCCCGCGCTTTTCGCGCGAGTAAAGCCGGATAGGCCTGCGCGCGTGAAAGGCCAAAGCCGTCCGACAAGCTATCGCCGAGCACGAGAACGGTTTGCGCTGCGGCGGGACCACGCGCGGCAGATTCCGCGGAGGGAAGTGGGCTCGCCGCCAGCAGACAGCCGAGAAGAAGCGAGGTCGTTTTCAAGAACACTTCTGACGGTTTCCCCGCGTATTCGTTCAAACGCGAGCCGACTTTCCCGGTTGCGTTTGGGAAGCGCCACAATTAGTAAAACGCTCCCGTGGCTCCCCAGCGAAGCGCGGGCGAAAACTCCCAAACTCCCTACCCTCTCCTCACTATGGCTAACTACGGAATCAATGGCTTCGGCCGCATCGGTCGCAACGTCTTGCGCGCCATGTCGCAAACAGACGTCGAGCGCGTCAAAGGCATCAACGATCTCACCGACACCACCACCCTCGCGCATCTCCTGAAATGGGATTCTGTCCATGGAAAATTCGACGGCGAGATCGGGCACGACGATCAGAATATCATCGTGCGCGGCCACAAAATCCGGATCATGAAAGAGCGCGATCCGGCGGCCTTGCCTTGGAAGGATTTGAGCGTGGACGTGGTCATGGAATCGACCGGATTTTTTACCGCGCGCGACAAAGCCGAGCTGCACATCAGCAAAGGCGGGGCGAAGCGGGTGCTGATCAGCGCGCCGGCGAAGGGTCCGGACGCGACGATTTGCCTCGGGATTAACGACGATGTTTACGATGCGTCGAAGCACACCGTGGTTTCGAACGCGAGTTGCACCACGAATTGCCTCGCGCCGATGGCGAAGGTGTTGAACGACAAATTCGGGATCGAGATGGGCTTCATGAGCACGATCCATTCGTACACGAACGATCAAAATATTCTCGATCTCCCGCACGCTGATTTGCGGCGCGGTCGCGCGGCCGCGGTCAATATCGTACCGTCCAGCACGGGCGCGGCGAAAGCGATCGGCGAAGTGATTCCGGAGTTGAAAGGGAAGCTGAACGGCGGGGCCTTCCGCGTGCCAACGCCGGACGGTTCGGTGACGGATTTCACCGCGATTTTGAAGAAGAAAGCGAGCGTCGAGGACGTGAACCAAGCCTTCCAGGAAGCGGCGGCCACGGCGGGCCTAAAGGGAATCCTGGAATACTCCGACGAACCGCTCGTGCTGCAGGATATCGTAGGCAATTTGCACTCCTGCATTTTTGACAGCGCTCTGACGCTCTCGTTAGGCGACAATTTTGTGAAGGTGGTCGGCTGGTACGACAACGAGTGGGGATACAGCAATCGTTGCGTGCAGATGCTGGAGTTGCTCGGGAAATAGCCGATGTCGAAACTGTCCCTGCGCGATCTCGAGGTTCGCGGCCAGCGCGTGCTCGTGCGCGTGGATTTTAATGTCCCGGTCGAGGAGCACGGCGACCACGTCCACATCACCGACGACACTCGGATTCGGGAAAGCTTGCCGACGATCAATTATCTGCGCGAGCAGGGCGCGAAGACGATCCTGATGGCGCACTTCGGACGGCCGAAGGGCAAACGCGTGGACAAATACACGCTCCGCCCGGTGGCGGATCATTTGCATACCCTGCTGGATCAGCCGGTGGCGTTCAGTCACGATACGATCGGCCAGATTCCCGAGGAGATCATCGCGCACATGAAGGAAGGCGACGTGACGTTGCTCCAAAATGTGCGCTTCCATTCCGGTGAGGAGACGAACGATCCGGCGTTTGCCGAAGCGCTCGCGCAACTCGGAGACGTCTACGTGAACGACGCGTTCGGCGCGGCGCATCGCGCGCACGCGAGTACGGCGGGAATTACGAAGTTCATTCAGCAATCCGCGATGGGATTCCTGATGGAGAAGGAATTAAAATATCTGCGCGGCGAGCTCCAGAAACCCGCGAAGCCGTTTCTCGTCATCATGGGCGGCTCGAAGGTGTCGGATAAAATTGGCGTGATCAAAGCGCTGATGGAAAAAGCCGATACGATTTTGATCGGCGGCGCGATGGCGAACACTTTCTGGAAAGCGGAAGGCGTCCCGGTGGGCGCGAGCCGCGTGGAAGCCGACAAACTCGACCTCGCGCGCGAACTGGTGGAGCACGCGAAAGCCAAAGGCGTGAAGCTCCTCCTGCCAGTGGACGCGCTTGAGACGGAAGAGTTCAAGGAAGGCGCGAAGAATCGCAATACCGCAGGCAAGGGCATCACAGAGGGCTGGCAGGCGGTGGATATCGGGCCGGACACAATCGCGCTTTACGAAAAGGAAATCGCGCAGGCGAAAACGATTTTGTGGAATGGCCCGGTGGGCGTGTTTGAGATTCCCGACTTCGCACGCGGCACGACGGCGATCGCGGAAGCCGTCGCGAAGTCGAATGCGGTCACGATCATCGGCGGAGGCGATTCGGTCACGGCGGTGAAGCAGGCCGGCCTGGCGGAGAAGATGACGTTTATCTCCACCGGCGGCGGCGCGTCGCTGGAGTTGCTGGAAGGTAAAGAACTGCCAGGCGTTTTGGCGTTGAGCGAAAAGTAGAAATTTTATGCGCAAAAAAATCGTCGCGGCGAACTGGAAGATGAACATGACGCAGGCGGAATCCGCCACCTTCGTTGAAATATTTATTCGCGAGCTGGGTAGTTCCTCCGAAGTGGAGGTCGTGTTGGTGCCACCTTTCACCGCGATTGCGAAAGTGAGTGAAGCGTTAAGCGCGGCGCCAAATGTGAAAGTGGGCGCGCAAAACATGTCTTGGGAAAAGAGCGGCGCGTTCACGGGCGAGATCAGCGCGGGAATGCTGCGCGATCTGTTCGTGCGCTTCGTGGTGCTGGGCCACAGCGAGCGCCGGGCGTTGTTTGGCGAGACGGATGAAATCGTGAATCGCAAAGCGCGCGCCGCGCATGAGGCGTCGCTGCGGCCGATCGTGTGCGTGGGCGAGACGCTCGAGCAACGGGAACGCGGCGAGATCGAGCAGGTCATCGGCACGCAACTGCGGGGCAGTCTCGCGAAGCTGGGAGCAAAGGAATTGAGCGAAACCGTCGTCGCCTACGAACCAGTGTGGGCCATCGGCACCGGCAAAACGGCGAGCGCGGAGCAGGCGCAGGAAGTGCACGCTTTCATTCGTACGGTGCTGGCCGAACTCTCCGATGACGCGACCGCGAACAAGATGCGCATTCAGTACGGCGGCAGTGTGAAACCGGACAATGCCCACCTGCTCATGTCGCAACCCGACATCGATGGCGCACTCGTGGGCGGCGCGAGTCTCGATCCACGCAGCTTCGCGCAAATCGTGGCAGGCGCGCGGGCGTAGCGGCGATTAAAGTCGCTGCTACTGGACCTGAAAGATTTCCACGAGGGCCACGCCGGTGGGCTGGCTGCCATTCCCCGCTACGACGGCAGTGTAAGCGCCGGAAGGCACGGTCGTGATAAGAGCGGATTCGAGCGCTCGGGTGGGCGCCACACCGGCGGTCTGAATCTCCCCCGCGTTCGGATGCGACTGCCAATCGGTATTTGAATCAACCACCATGCCCTGCGCGTTGCGCAGTTCGAGGGTGGGATCGGCCAGGGACCCGGCGACGCCAAAGTCTGCGAGCGATGGCCCGAGCGCGCGCACGATCAAACGCCGTGGATCGGTCCCGCCCGTGATGAAGCCACCGATCATGACGTTATTGCCGGTGCCGACTTCGCCGCGGGTGGAAAGGTTCAGGAGGGTGGAGCCGCCGACCGCGCTGTCGAGATCGTAAACTTCCACCAGCCCAACGCCGGGCGTATTGCCGCTGCTGCGCACGATCGCGGTGTAGCTGCTGATCTGGGCGCTGGCCGGCACCGTGATGATGAGCGCGGATTCGTTTGCTGCGGTGGGTGCAAGGCCGATGTCGGTGAGGAGTTGTCGATCCGGGCTGTCGCCCCAGTTGTCGTTTGAGGCGATTAAAGCCTCGCTCGCGTTCCGGAATTCCAGGGTGGGATTGGCCAGCGGATTAGCGAGACCGCCGGGGCCACCGAGCGAAGGCCCGATCGCACGGACGGCTAAACGTTTCGCGCTGCCGGCGCCGATGATGAAACCGCCGATCAAGACTTCGTTGCCGGTGGGGAAATTGACGCGGGTAGAAATATTCCGCAGCCGGCCGGGGGCGGCAGTGAGGTTGACGTTGAAGTTTTGCGCGACGCTCACGCCGTCGAGATCGGTGGCGGTGACCGTAACCTGGGCGGCGCCGGATTGGAGGGCGTTCACGAGCAGATGGGTGCCGCTGATGCGTGCGCCGAGGGCGGCCAGGTTGTTCGTGCTGGCAGAATACGTGAGGGGCGAGATGCGCGAGATGGCAGGGATGGAAACGAGGTTCGGCACGCGCACCGGATTCGGTGAGGTGTAGTCGCGGAGCGGGAGCTCGTTAAAGGATCCGCCAAAGTTAAACCGGGGGAGAGCCGCGATCGCGTCCGCGGTTGCCATGCCGGCCCCGGCCACCCGGCCGAAAACGGTGAACCCGCCATTTTGGGTATCTAGATTAGCGCTGTTATCGGCGAGATTAATGAACCACTGGCTGGTGGCGCTGTTCTGATCGCTGCCCAGTTTTGCCATCGCGATCGTGGCGCGCTGATTCGAGATAAACGGCTCGTTCTGGATCGACGGAAAGGTCAACACGGCGGTGGGCTGTGCGCTCCCGGGGCTACTGGGATTCTCGGTTCCCACAAAGCCGCCCGCCTGAATCACGAAGCCCGGAACGGAGCGGTGGAAGAAAGTGGAAGCGGTGGCGTTCGCAATCGGATCGAATCGGAAGTAACGCCCTTCGTCCAGGTAGCGGAGGAAATTCGCCACCGTGATGGGGGCCTGCTCGCCATCGAGCGTGAAGTTCATCACGCCCGACGGGGTCGTCAGTTGAACGGCGGCGGAAGCGTCTGGGTCGCGGAAGAAAGGCGCGAGATCGATGATGGCCGTCGCGTCGTTGTATTGCTGGCGGTCGCCGATCGGGCCGCTAACGACTGGCGGGACGTTGGGCTTGATCGTGAGAGCAAGAGCCAGGGGCGCGGGAAGGAGCAGGACGAGCGCGGTCCGCAGCAGCAGGATAGAACGTTTCATCGGCGGTTCTTCTACACTATTTCCGCGAAACCCGCCAACCGCGCCACGGTGGCCGGCTATTTTTTAATTTCCAAATAGGTGCGCGTTTGCGCCTTGCCGGTGGCGGGATCGAGCACTTCGATCCGCATCTGTTTGAGGAACCAGCGGCCGTCAATCTTCTGCGCAGAAACCACCTCGAAACGCTTCGCCAGTTTCAAATCCCAATCGTAGCCCTCCATCCGCATCA